>DAIUEO010000023.1:10754-30104 GCA_036845125.1 Candidatus Eiseniibacteriota bacterium
CGAGCGGCGGCGGCCCGGGCACCGTCGACCACATGCGACGCGTGGGAGGCATTCTCTACTTCTCCGGCAGCTTCACGCACGTGAACGGCGTGAGCCGGCCCTGGGTGGCGGCCGTCAACGCCAACACCGGTGCGCTCCTGCCGTGGGCCCCGCCGGTCCTCGGTCGCGTGCAGGCGATCGAGACCGGTCCGGGCAAGGTCTACCTCTCGGGAGGCGCGGGGGTGCTCGGCGGCAGCGGGAGCATCGGCGCTGTCGACGCCGTCACCGGCGCTGTGGTCGGACCCATCTTCCCAATCGTCAAGGTCAACCCGTTCGTGACCGATCTCGTCGACGTGCTCAAGCGCTTCGGCAACACGCTCTACATCGGCGGCCCGTTCGACACGATCGCAACCGCGCGGCGCCACAAGGTCGCCGCGCTCGATCTGACGACGGGCGCACTTCTCCCCTGGGACCCGGGCATTGCGGCTCCCAGTTTCCGGCCGCTCGAGATCGAAGCCAGTGCGAGCGCGGTCTACATCGGCGGCTACCGCGTGAAGCCGTTTTCCCCGTTCCAGTTCGTGCCGGCCTTCGAGGCGCGCAATACCACCACCGGCGCCACGTTCGGCTTCGTCGCCCCCGACTTCGACACCACGGGCGCCCACCCGGGCTCCGTCAACGGCCTCAGGCTCTCGGGATCAACGCTCTACCTGGGGGGCGGGCAGCACGTGTTCGGTCCGCCGTATGTGATGCCCACCATTTCGCACCTCGACGCCGCGACCGGCGCACTGACCGAGACGTATTCGCCGACGTCGGGCTGGGTCTACGAGATCGAGGTCGACGGCACGACCGTGGCCTTCACCGGGATCCTGCACGACGGCATCCAGCCGACGATCATGCCCGACCTCGCGGCGCTGAACATCACGACCGGAATGCCTCCGGTCCCGGCGCCGCTGTTCGACTACGCCGAGTCGGTCGAGCAGATCCAGTTGCTCGGTTCGAACCTCTTCACCAACCAGCCGGGGGCCATCCTGTCGCGCGATGCGGCGAGCGGCACGTACAACGCCTCGTTCTACCCGCTCGGCCCGGTGCACTCGCTGGTCAGCGACGGACTGTCGCTCTATGCGGGCGGCGAGTGGGATGACGGCGGAACCACGCGGGGATTCGTGACCAAGATCGATCCGGTGACGATGCTCGAGGACTGGAGCGTCTCGGACTTCGACGGCGTGGTGACCGCGCTCGCCTTCGCCAACTCGAAGCTCTACGTCGCGGGATCTTTCCTCCATGTGCTGGGCGAATTCCGGGAGCTGGGGGCCGCTCTCGCCCCCGACGGCACGCTCGATCCCGACTGGCAGCCCGGCTACACGCTCGCGCCGCGCCTGCTGGTGGCGGACGGGAGCGGGGTCTACGCCGCGTTTCCCGGCAATCCGCCGATCGCGAGCGACAAGGACTACGGCTTCGCGCTGCTGTGGGAGCCGAACGTCTCGGGCGAGGTGTACGCGATGGCGCTCTCGGCGAGTCGCGTCTACCTGGGCGGCCTCATCACCAGCGTGAATTTCAACCCGGCGGGGAACCTCGCGGCGGTGAACAAGACCGACGGCCAGAGTGTGACCTGGAAGGTTTCGGCCAACGGCCAGGTGAACGCCCTGATGTACGACGGAACCGACGTGTACATCGGCGGCGATTTCCAGAGCGTCACAGTAACGGGGCCCGCACCGGGCCGCGACGGCTTCACGGTGCTCGCCGGCGGCACCGCGACTGCGCCTTCCATCGTCCGCATCATGGAGGAGGACCTGGCGGTGGCGGTGGGCGAACCGGTGAAGGCACCCGCGGGCGCGCTCGAATTCGCGTCCCCCTTCCCCAATCCGGCGATCGATCACGTGCGGCTGCGCTGGTCGCTCGCGCGCGCCACCACGATGTGCCTCGACCTCTTCGATCTCGGCGGCCGGCGCGTGCGCCAGGTGATCCCGAGCCAGATGATGGCGGCCGGGCCGCACGAGATCGAGATCCCGCTCGCGGGACTCGGCGCCGGTCTCTACTTCGCGCGGCTGGCAGGTGCCGCCGGCGAGGCGGCGACGCGGACCGTGACCGTGATGCGGTAGCAGCTTCGGGGGGCGGGCCTATCCCCCGGTCGCCAGGTAGAGGCGGCCCGGCTCGCTCCCACTATTCCCTAGGTAGCGGCGATGGAAAATGGGGCTTGCCCTGCAAGGCGGCTGATCTATCCTTTTCGGGCCCAACCGACATCACGGAGGTCGTGATGCGCCCGCTCATTCTGTGCGCGCTGCTTTCAATGGCGGCCAGCCCCGCGCTCGCGGAGCCACTGTTCTCGGCATTCCGCCCGCAGGCAGGCCCCGCACCGACCCAGGTCGAAGTGAAGGATCTCAACCTGGACGGTCACCTCGATCTCGTCACCGTCGACGGAGCCAGCTCGGTTTCCGTCCTGCTCGGAACGGGTGGAGGCGCCTTCGCTCCCGCGACCTTGTACGCCATCGCCGCCGCCGCGTTTCGCGCGGTGGTAGCCGACGTGGACGCCAACGGCACGCTCGACATCGTCACCGCCAATCCCTCGACGAACAACGTGTCCATCCTGTTCGGGGACGGTTACGGTGCGTTCAGCGCCGGGCCCAATCTCACGACGGGGACTTCGCCGTGGGGCGTCGTGGTGGGAGATGTGAACGGCGACCTCAGGCCCGACATCGTGACCGCCAACAACGGCACCAACACGATCTCGGTGATCCGGCAGACCACCCCCGCGGGGTCGTTTCTCGCGAAGACCGATTTCGCGTTCGGGAACAATCCCACGTCCCTGGCGCTCGGTGACATCGACGGCGACCTCGACCTCGACGTGGTGGCTTCCAGGTCCGGAACCTCCGTTGCCGCCAGGTTGTTCAACAACGGGGCCGGCAGCTTCGCTGTTGGAAGCAGCATCGAGAACCACGACCGTCAGATCGACGTGGCACTGGTGGACGTGAATGGCAACGGCGTCCTCGACGCGCTCTTTCTCTGTCCCGGTGGAGTCCGTGTCCACCTCGGCAACGGGAACGGGACGTTCCAGCCGTACGTGAATCGCACGGTTCCAACGGGCAACTACGACTTCGAGGTGGGCGACGTCAACGGCGACACGAAGCCCGACCTGCTGGTGGGCGGTGGTCCCCCCATTTCGCTCCTGGTCGGCAACGGCAACGGCACATTCCAGGCCGCGAGGACCACCTATGCGTTCGCGGCGGGCGTTGGGCTCGGCGATATCGACGAGGACGGGCTCGTCGATCTCGTGGGCGTGGGGAGCGATCCTCCGAATGGCCCGCTTCCGGGTCCGGTCGTCATGCTCGCGTATCCGGATCTCGTCTTTGGCTGGAGGTTCGCGGGTGGCACGTCCGATTACGGCACCGATGTCGCGGACATGAACCAGGATGGTCGTCCCGACCTGATCGAGGCCGCGACTCCGGGCGAGTGTTCCAACACCTGTCCACAGACCGAGGTCTGGGTCCTCCTCGGAACCGGGGCGAATCCTTTCGTGGCTCCGATCGTCGGCCCTCCCCTCATCACCGTGCCCGTAAACCCCAACGGCCTCGACGCCTATTCGCTGATGCAGGATCTCCGCGTCGGCGACTTCAACGACGACGACCTGCCCGATGTCGTGATCCGCGTTGGGAGATCGGGGCTTCCGCACATCATCACCCTGATCGGGAATGGAGCCGGAGGATTTTCGTCCCAGGTCGCCACGCCGGCTGGAGACGTGCCCTTGACCGGGACAGGTGATTTCGATCGGGATGGGCACCTGGACGTGATGCAGGGAAATCGGCTGTGGCGTGGAGTCGGCGACGGCACTTTCTTGCTTCATCCCACACCAGCCCCGCTCTCGGGTCCGTTCCTCGTTCTCGATCTGGATCGCGATGGGCGCCTCGATCTGATCGCAGCGGCTCCCGCCACCGATCAGGTGGCGATCGCCGCGGGCGTCGGCAACGGAACCTTCCTCGCCCCGACCAGCTTCGCGGCCGGAGATGCACCGAACACTGTGGTGGCGGCAGACGTCGACCGTAACGGCACGCTGGACCTCGTGGTGACGAGTCCGGTGGCAGCGACGATCTCGGTGCTTCCGGGCGACGGCCTGGGTGGATTCGGGACTCCGATTGCCTACGGTGCGGCATCGGATGTCCGCTCGCTCGCGATCGCCGACCTCGACGGCGACGGCTGGGTGGACGTCGCGGCACGTGGAACGCAGCTTACGGTGCTCCGCGGCCTTGGCGGGGGACTGTTGGGAAACCGCGTGGACTACGACCCCAAAGGGACCGAGGTGGGCTACGACCCCGACGGGACCCGTCCGGGAGTCAGGGTCTTCGTACGCGACATGAATGAAGACGACAAACCCGACGTTCTGCTCGCCTCCGGCGGCTTCACCTACCTGCAGAACATGGGCGATGGAATCACGCTCGACACGCCTTCGCCTCGGCCGGTCCCCACCGCATTCGCGGTGTGGCCCAATCCGGCCCGTGGCGCGATGCGCTTCGCCCTCGTAGTACAGGAACCCGGCCCGGTCACGCTCGAGATCTTCGATCTCGCGGGCCGGATCGTCGCGACCCCGTTTCGAGGGCCTGTCCCCGCCGGCAGAACCGAGGTCGCCTGGCGCGGCGCCGCGCGCGCGGGGGTCTACTGGGCGCGCTTCACTTCAACCGCGCAGGTGGTCACGCGCCGCGTGGTCACGCTCGGCGACTGATCCGCGGCCGGACCGAACTCTCGCCGGCTATTCCCCGAGCGCCGAGTAACGCGTTCACACGCGACGGCCCCGAGCTGAATCCACTCGGGGCCGTTCACGTTCATGGCTTCGACGACATCAAGGCAACACGGTCACCTTGCGCTCCGAGTGCCACTTGCCCACCTGGATCTTGTAGAAGTAGACGCCGTTGGCGACGCGCCGGCCGCGCTGGTCCGTGAGGTTCCAGGTTACGTTGTGATATCCGGCGTCCCGCTCGCCTCGTATCACCCTGGTCACGAAGCGCCCCGCCAGATCGTAGATCCCGAGTTCCACCTTCGACCGCGTCGGCAGCGCGAAGGGAATGGTGAGTCCATCACGGGTTGGATTCGGCATCGCGTTGCCCAGGGCCAATTGCCGTGGAAGTTCGGCGCTCTCGATATCCTCCGGGCCCAGCGTCGTGTAGACGCCCTTCGCCACCAGCCAGTAATCCCGAACCTTGCCGGGAGCGAGATCGGGCAGGCGATATTCGAGCTCGAGGCTTTCACCCGGTGAAAGGTGCACGGGCTCCTGCCAGGTGGTGAACTCGCCGGTTCGGCTGTGGCGCATCGTCGAAAGCGTGATCGGCACGCGAGCCGCTTCGTCCGGGTCGGCTTCGAGCAGCCGGAGGCCGCCCAGGTAGTGCGCTCCGACGAATCGGATGCGGAGCTCAGGGGCCGCGGGGATCGCGATCCCGTCTGGATGCTCCCGGGGATAGACGCGCGCCACTTCGACCCAATCGCCGCCCGCGTTGCGATGCTCGATCACCATCCCGGTGTGGTCGAGGACCTGGCGATCGTACGCCGCTCCGCTCTGGGGCTGGGTCGGCGGCGTGGCGCTCTGACCGTCGCGACGTAGCGGCGCCGGAGGGTCGAGCTCCTTGCCACCACCGAGGATTTCGACCAGGTGCTTCTTGAAGGACCCCTTCGACGGCACGCTGGAAGTGACGAGAAGGACTTCGCCCGCCTGACCCTGATAGCCGGTGGCGTTCGAGCCCAGGAGGGCAGCGGAGAGGTCGCGCCCGTCGGAAGTCTCCACCTTGGTCACGGATTGCGCTCTTGCGAGGAACACCGCGCCCTCGCGTGCGAACGACACGTGGCTGGCGTCGCGATCCACGCAAACGAGGGAGGCGGATTCGAGTCGGGTCCGCTCGCGCTCGAACTCGTGCAGACGGACGCGAATCGTGCCGGCCTGGGATGGCTCCGGAACCGTCTTGAGTCGGTAGGCATCCCACTGCGCCGCGCCCGTGACGGAGCGACCCAGCAGGGAGTTCTCGCGAGTCCACTCGCCGTTCGCCCACGTCTCGACGAACGGGCAGCCGCCCCCGCCGCCCCCGCCGCCATTGTAGTAATGCCCCTGATGGGCCGTGAAGAAGGCGAGGTCGCCGGCGTCGACACTCCCGTCACGGGTGAGATCCCCGCACGGATCCGTGGTCCCCACGAGCGCATTCAGCGCAGCCTGGTCTTGCAGATTCACGACCAGGTCCGGAGGGTTGGGGACCAAATCCGTCGAACGCAGGTCCAGCGAGAAGGGGAAGGACTCGGTGGACGAAGGGGCCCCGGAGGTCTTGGTTACATATACTTGGCCGACGACGGCGGCACAGCCCGAGAACTCGTTGAATGCGTAGGTGAACGTAATCTGCTGGGTGGCGGCGTCGTAGGTGCGCGTGGGGTGAACGTAGTATCGGATAAATTGAGGCACGCCCGGGATGGGTGCCCACTCGGCGTCCCAGATGCGGATCGATCGATCCGCAGGCGCGAACAGGCCCATTTCCGCCGACGTGGTCGCCGCGTCGACGAAGCAGGACGCCGACGTGCGGAGGACCAAGCTCGCCTGGAACTGCCCCGCGTCGCCCATGGGGCACCCCGTGATCTTCAGTGCGGGACTGCCCGGCAGTGGCAGCGTCGAGCTCATCACATACGGGGGAAGCGGGACTGTGGTGAATGTGGCCGGTGCTGAGGTGCCGACGCCGTTCACACCCGGGTTCCACACGGTGATCGTGTGGTTCCCCATTCGTGCCACGTCGTTGGCGGTGATCGTCCCGTGGAGCAGCCCTGATCCGACATCGTACGTCGTGGGCACGTCCCGTCCGTCGAAGCGGAGGATCGAATAGGGATACAGGTTGGTTCCCCCCGCCCAGACAGCGAGGTCGAACCCCGTGAGATACTCCGGATCGCTCGGCATGACGCTGGTCTTGGACACGTAGGTCAGGGTCGGCGCGTTCTTCGACTGGATGGTGAACTGGTTCCCGCTGCTGGTCTGGGTGCCCGTGATGACCACCTGGATCTCGCGGGAGTTCAGGGCTGTCTCCGAGACGCCGCCCGTGCCGGCGAACGCATCGAGCGCGATCCCGGCGTCGAAGTTCATGCGAACGATGTAGGTACCGGCGGGGAGCGCGGGGAAGCTGTAGGCACCGCTCGCGTTGGTGGCGGTCGTGCTCACCACGGAGCCGGATTGCACGAGGTGGATGGGCACGCCGGCCCGCGGTTGGAACGAGCCATGGTACGCCTGCACGGTCCCCGAGATCGTCGCCGTGCCGTAGGTGATCCGCCCGAAGCCGATGGCGGAACCGACAGCATTCAGGTTTCGAACCCACTGGCCGACGGTGAGCACGTTGGTGACGGTCGCGGTCGACGTGAACTCGTCCACGACCGTCGACGTGTAGTCTCCCCAGGGTGAGGCACCACAGTTGGTCCCCCGGCACCTCCGCAGCGGGCTCAAGCCGGCTTTCACGAGCCACTCGGGGCTCCGGGTCTCGCCTTTCCGTGCGAGCAGGTAGCAGCTTCCGGGCTCGGTGGCAGAGGATCGCAAGTACCCTACGACCAGCGTCCCCTGGGCGTCCTCGCAGGCGCTCGGATGCTCGTACTGCGTGCCCGGGGTTCCGATCGTGAAATCGTCGAGGATCACGGGCTGCGGGTCCGGTTCGAAGCGGATGCATCGGATCGCCCATGCGCTGGGACTCCCGTCCGCGTAGTCCTTCTCGACGTTGTACGCAGCGGTCACGCGTCCGTTCCTGACGCTGAGGTCTCCGGGTCGGGTGTGCAGTTCGAAATTGCGCGGCGCACAATCCGATGGATACGTGCTCGGCTGTTCGAAGTTGGGGTAAGGGTCGCTCGAGCCCGACGCAACGAGGTGAGGAGATCCCACCGGCGCCGTCGCAGCGGACCCCGGTCCGATCACCAGACTCACCAGTTCTCTAGACGATCCTATGCCAGCCAGGAACAGTCGGCCGTCCGGAGCCGAGCCACGAGCGGGACGGTAATCGACGCTCCATACAAGAATCCGCGCGGGGCTGATGATGCCGGACGGATGATTGCTGTAGAGGCTGGGCTTATCGAACAGATATCCATATCGTGTTCCCGCTCCCGAGACCACGATGATCTTGTCGCCGCTCACTCCAACGGTTGGGTAGTCGTTGTCGGAGACGGTGAAGTGGTTGGCGTAGTAGTCGCTGGCGACGGTCGGATTGCCGCCGGCCTTGAGAACGGCAATATTGACGGTGGACGTCCCAGGCGGGTCGGGCGGACCGTTGGGGCCTTGCGCGACGATGATGAACCGGTCTCCGTCCGCGTCGTAATGGCACACCGGATCGCCCACCGTCCCGCGCCCGAAGATCTGGTCCGGATTGAACACCGTTGGATTCGCCATGTTCGTCCGTGGGAAAACGCGGACGAACTGGTCGTAGCGGTGGAGTACCTGCATGATGTGATTCGGTCCCGCTGCGATCGTTCCCTCGGCGACGGTGGGGCCACCATCCGCGCTCTCCAGCGTGGGCTGCTGGGTGAACGTCTGAGCACCCGCCGGCACAAGCCACGAGGATCCGGCAACCGCTGCGATCAGGCTCACGAGCAAAAGCCGATCAACCACACTTCGGTATCCGCGGCCCTTGGGACGGGATCCGGCGACCTCGTTCCCCAGGAGCCCACTCATGCATGCTTGCCGCCGGAGCCTGCTCGACATGTCGTCCCCCTCTCCCCTGTATGACGTCTCGGACAGCCGCTGCGCAATGCCTAGTGGAGACTGGACGGACACCGGGAGAGGATTACGAACCAAGGAGTCGGATTCTGATCCGCCGCGTCTTCGCGCCGGCTAGTTCCCGAGCGCGGAGTAGCGCACCAGCCGGAAGCGGCTCGGCTCGGCGGCCTTCATCGCGGCGGCGAGCGCCTCGTGGCGGTCGTCCCAGACGTTCCAGCGCTCGATGAACGCCAGCGCGCGGGCTTTGTCGCCGGCGCGCTGGAGCGCCAGCACCTCGCGCAGCAGGGAGGCGACGGCCGCCGGGTACTTCGCGTAGTCGATCGTCAGCCGCCGCATCTCGGGGTGGTAGGAGAGTGCCCCGTGCTCGAGGAACCAGTTGAGCTGCATGTTCTGCATGACGCCGTAGACCTGGTCCGGCCGCGGCTGGCTCTTGTTGAGCATGCGGTTGATGCCGCTCGCGTACACCGCGCGCGCCATCCGTTCGTCGTAGTAGCCGCTCGCGCGCAGCGCCGGCACCAGGTAGAGGGAGACCAGATCGGCCTTCATTTCCTCGAGCGTCCCCGATTCCTCCTCGAGGGCGAGGTCCAGCGAGCGGCCGCGCTCGTCGAGGTCGGGCCCCAGGTAATGCCCCAGCTCGTGCCACAGCGTGCGGTAGAAGTTGCCGTCGGGGTCGAATTCGGCAAGGTGACGGGGATCGACGGCGGCCTCGAATGCCGCGCGGCTGCTCGCCACCACCGCCGGGTCGAGGATGATGTTCCGCCGCATGAGAATGGTGCGCCCGTAACGCGCGACGTTCCCCTGCTCGTTGGGCAGGATGCTGGCCGTGTTGGTGCCGCGCGATTGGCCGAAATCCGCGATCACGTCGTAGATCCCGACCGAGATGTCCTCGCGCACCCGCTTGTGCGGCTCGTACGGCAGGCTGTTTTCGAACGCCTGGAGCCCGCGGGTCGCGGCCCGCACCGCCGCGGTCCGCACCGAGTCCTCGAGCAGGACGCTGAGCGAGTGGAACGCCTTCACCCCGTACAGCTCGTCGTCGTAGGTCTCGTACGAGCCGATCTGAGCGTTCAACCGGCCGAAGCGCGCCGTCACCCACGCCGCGTCACCGGCCTCGTAGTCGTTGGCGATCAGGTCGCGGGCGCGATGGCGCAGGTAGCGGGCGAAATCGGGGCTCGTGGCCTCCGCGGCATGGGCGGCCTGGAACAGCAGGCTCGACACGCGCGAGAGGTCCGTGAACCAGGCGAGGCTGTAGGGCACGGCGTAGAACGCCGGGCCGCTGCCCGGGACCGAAGCACTGCCCGCACGCAGCATGGCCTCGACATCCGGCAGCAGCATCCGCAATCCCGGGTTCTGCGTCAGGACCGCGAGGTCGGCCCGGTAGCCCGCCGGCGTGGCGCGCCGCACGACCGTGCGCGGATGGAGCAGCCACTCGCGCTCTTCGGGGTGGGCGGCAAGATCGGCGTCGATCTCCTTCTGCGTGACGCCCCACGGATAGACGTTCTTCCCCGGCACCAGCGAATCCACCGGCAGGAACGGCACGCGGTCGTTGTCGAGCGTGGTGGCGATCGGTCCCTGCGAGAGCCACCAGAGGTCGCGGAGATCCTGGGCGTGCGCCGGATCGAGGCGCGGGGCAATCTTCACGAGCCCGCTGCGCGCGCGGTCGGCGTCGTGGTGCAGCTCGCGCTCGTGGATCTGCTGGACGATGCCGCCCGCCTCGTTCAGCAGCCGCACCACCTCGCGCTCGCTCGCCGGCAGCCCGGAGAGGTCGGGCGCAAGCTGCACGGTTGCGGTCTTGTCGAGGATCGCGCGGGTGAAGGTGCGGGGCGCGACGCCCGCGGGCATGCGTGGCGTGCAGGACGCGAGCAGGAGTGCCGCGGCCAGCAGGCGAAGGCGTGCGTTCAACCGGCGACGGCCAGGGGCCGGGAGAGCCACGCCACTTCGGCCTCCCGCGGGTACTCGCGGATCACGCGATAGAGCGCGTTGCGCTGGACCGGCGTCTTCCCGGCTTCGCGGATGGTCTGCACCATCGCGTCGGCGGCCAACCCCACCGGGCTCCGCGCGAGGGCCGCGTGCGCGATCTTCTCGACGCCGATCGTGCCGTCGAGGTCGGTGGCGCCGAACGACAGGCCGAGGCTCGCCGTGTCCTGGCCGAGCATGACCCAGTAGCTCTTGACGTGCGGCACGTTGTCGAACACGAGCCGCGAGACGGCGATCGTCTTCAGGTCCTCGATCGCCGAGGCCTGCCGCCGCACGAGTCCGGTGACGCCCGGCTGGAACGCGAGCGGTATGAAGGCGAAGAAGCCGGGCGCGCGGTCTTCGAGATCGCGCAGGTCGATCATGTGCTGCACGCGCTCGGCGCGGGTCTCGATGTGCCCGTAGAGCAGCGTCGAGTTGGACGGGATTCCCATGCGGTGCGCGATCTCGTGGATCTCGAGCCAGCGCTTCGCGCCGATCTTCTGGTGGAACAGCTCGCGGCGCACGCGCTCGCTGAACACCTCGGCGCCGCCGCCCGGCAGCGCGTCGAGCCCGGCCTCGCGCAGCCGCTCGAGCACCCACTCGGCCGGCTGCTTGGTGAGCCGACAGAAGAAGTCGATCTCGACCGCGGTGTAGGCCTTGACCGAGAGGTCGGGCTTCTTCGCCTTCACCCAGCGGATGACGTCGAGGTAGTCGTCGAAGCGCCACTTGTTGTGGAGGCCGCCCACGATGTGGATCTCGGTGATCTCGGGATCCACGTGCGCCTCGATCTGCTCGCGCGTCATCGTGTAGGCGTTCGGATCGGTCGGATGCTTGGCGTAGTCGCAGAACTTGCAGCTCAGCACGCACACGTTGGTGGGGTTGAGCTGGCGGTTCACCGTGAAGTAGACGCGGTCGCCGTGGAGATCGCGGGCGTAGGCCGCAGCCAGTCGTCCGACCTCGAGCACCGGCGCTTCGAACAGCCGCACGCCCTCTTCCTGGTCCAGCCGCTCGCCGGCGAGCAGGCGCTCGCGGGCGCGCGCGACGACGGCGTCGCGGGAACGCAGCTCGGCAACGGCCTGAAGTTGGGCGGGGCGCATGGTTCCTTTGGGTAGCGGAACGGGCTTCGAGACCGCTGCGTGCAACCGCTCCGGCACCGCTCCAGCGAGGGTTCTACAGGACTCGCGAGGTTCCGCGCAACTGCCACCCGCCCCGCGGGACATTAGCGGCGCAAAACAGGACGAAGACGGACTGAACCGTGAGGTTTGGGGCGAGTCAAGTTATCCCGTCCGCGAACCCGGCCCCCTGAATCTCGCGGGGATTCCCTTGCTTCCGGTTCGGCCAGGGGGGGATGCTTCCTACCCAGTCGCCTGCACGAGGCGACCATCACAGGAGGACATGGCCATGCGGAAGCTTACCCTGCTCTTCATCCTTGGTCTCGCCATAAGCGCCTTTGCCGGCTGTGGCGGTTCCTCGGTCCAGTCGGTAGCCCCGACCACGTGGACCCAGGGCTCGGCCCAGGATCGCGCCGATCTGCTGTCGGATGCGGGACGGTACCCCGAGTTCATCGAGGACCCGGTCTACGAGGCCGACCTTCCCATGTCGAGCCTACTCCCGGCGCAGGTCGGGAGCCTCGCGGCCCAGGCCGAGATCGACCCGATCACGTTCCGGCGCAGGGTTCACGTGGTGACTCGAAGCTTCGAGTTCGCGTTCACCGACACCGACTCGGTCGGGCGCCCGACCCGGGCGATCCTCACCATCACCAAGGAACTGACCGGAACCTTCAACATCCTGGCGGATGACACGACCGGGAGCTTCAACAGGCCCCAGACCATCAAGAAGACGTTGTCCGAGCACTGGACCCGTCGCCTGGAGTTCGTACGCCAGGCCCCGCCGCCCGACGAGGACGGTGACGACGACGGTGACGACGATGACGGCCACGGCAGCATCGCCAGACGGAACGTTGGAACCTATGGCAATGGCAAGGGCCATGGCCACGGGCACGGCGATTCCAAGCGCGGCAACTGGGAGCTGACTGCGGTCTCGCTCATCGACGTCGACTCGCAGGAGGCCGGGACGGAGATCATGAGCGTCCAGTTCCAGGCCGCCGGACTGGACACCACGATCAGCGACCCCCAGGCGCTCATCGCGGTCGGCTCTCTGCCCGCATTGGCGCCGGGGACCGAGGTCACGGTCACGGTCACCACGAACGCGGCCGACGACATCGTGTTGCTGCTCACGCGCAATCACCGCGCACGGCTCCAATCGAACGGCCCCAACACCTATAGCGGGACGTTCACCTTGCCGGCCTCGCTCGGTTGCCACCACTTCGGGGTGGACGCGATCTCCCACGCCACCCTGTTCGACAGCGTGGCGCCGTACGACTCCGAAACCTGGCTGTTCCCGATCCGGGCCGTCAGCGGAGCCCTGGCGACGAGGTAGGCTGTTTTCGAGCAAGCGGCGAGCGGCCGGCCCGATCCTGGCGCCGGCCGCTCGTCTTTTATGTTTCCTTCCAGGGCTGAAGCACGCCGCGGCGGGGCGAAAATCCCTGCCGGGGCCACGGGGTTTCGAGTATCCTTGCTGTCCCTTTCCCCCGGACTTCCCCGGGATACCGTCCCCCGACGAGGCCTGATCACCATGTCCCGCATTCTGGTCCGCCTGGCAGTTGCCGCCGTCGTGATCGGCGCCACCGCTGTTGCCACCGCACGTCTGAACAATCCGCCGGCCGGCCGAACGAACGCGCCTCCGATCGGCGCATACATCGCCGAGCTGAACTGCACGACCGCTCCCTGCCACACGGGGTCACCGCTCAACGAGCCGGGCGGACTGCTCGAGATCCTGGACATGCCCGCCTCGTTCGAGCTGAACACGACCTATCCCATCCGCGTGCGGCTCTCACGCACGTGGGCGCCGCTGCCGCCCGATCCGCTCCATTGGGGGTTCCAGCTCACCGTGCTGAGAGCCGACTCCGGCACCACCTACGGATCCTTCGGCGTGATCACGCCCGACCTCAGCACCGTCACGCCGACGACCGGCAACTACATCGGCCGGACCTACGTGCGGCACGACCAGCAGAATCACGAGGGTGAGGCGAGCCCGGTCGAGTGGACGTTCGACTGGACGACGCCTGGCTATCCAGCCGGCAAGGTCTACTTCTTCGCGGCGGGGAATGCCGCCAACGGCGACGTGAGCTCGCTGGGCGACAAGATCTACACCACATCCGACAGCACCTACTGGGACGATCTGCTCGGCGTGCCCGACCCCGCCGTGGCTCGCAACGAGCTGTCGGCGCCCGCGCCCAATCCGTCACGGGGTAGCGCGGTCTCGCTCAACTACTCGATCGCGCGTGCCGGCAACGTGGATCTCGCGGTGTTCGACGTGAACGGCCGCCGGCTGCGCACGCTGATCTCCGGAGAGCGGGCCGCCGGGCCTTCCTACGTCACGTGGGACGCGCGGAACGAGTGGGGCTCACGCGTCTACTCCGGCGTGTACTTCGCGCGCCTCGTCGGCCCTGGGTCGTCGTCGCCGATCGTGAGGAAGCTGATCCTCTCGGATTAGCTCGTCCGAGCTCGCTCCAGAGCGAGTCGCGGATTCACGGGGACTTGCGCCAGCGCAACCTGCGCGCACCAGCCGCTCGTCGTCGACACGCAAGTAGAACCCTGCGCGTTCGAATCACAAGCCCAGGTGGTAGGTGAATTTCGCGAGGAAGATGTTCTTCGAGGGCGTCGAGGTCAGGCGGTCCATGTCGTTCGAGAACTCGAAGTCGCCGGTCGGCGTCGTGTCGGAGCGATCCTGGGTCCACACCAGGAAGAAGGTCGAGCCCGGGCGGTACTCCCAGCGCAGCACCATGTTTCCGCGCAGCGAGACGTAGTTGAAGTCCGGGTTGCCGATGTCGATCGGCGGCGCGGGGCCGGCGCCGTCGGGATCCGCGATCCCGTTTACCTCGTCGAACGTCGAGCCGTTCTCGCCGTAGACCAGGAAGTCCCGCGTCCGCGGCCGCGCCAGCTCCTTGAACTGCTGATAGTCGCCGGCCGAGAGATAGGGCTGCATGAAGAGCTGGAGGCTGAGGTTGGGCGTGAACGAGGCGTTGATCCTGAAGTTGGCGGACACCGTCGTCTGGTCGAGCTGTGAGAACACGTAGCGCCCGCCGAAGGTGCTGGTCGCGGTCGCATCGTCGTAGTTCCCGACCCACTGCTGGTTCTGGTGGACCTGCTCGATCCCCGGCCCGATGGACACCTTCAGGTTGGTCGCCGGCTTCAAGTCGATCGCCGGATAGGTGCTCGCGTACCACGAGCCGTCCTGCGAGACGCTGGTGTTGATGTTGATGTAGTAGAAGCGGGTGCGCTTGCCGTCGGTGTCGAAATACGTGTTCGCCTCGACCGAGGTCGGCGTCAGCATCAGCGGTCCACCGCGGGTCAGCCGGTTGCTGAGATGCTCGGGGTAGTAGCCGCCGCTGTAGTCCCAGCTCCAGTTGTTGGCGAACTCGGTGAAGCCACCGGCGTAGAGACCGCCACCGGTCATGACGCCGCCCATGTCGAGGCTGCCGAACAGCGCCCCGAACACCTCGGTGTACTTCCGCACCTTGGTGACGTCAGTCCACTTGCGACCGCCGCCGGCGTGGAAGTTGATGACGTCGGCGCGGCTCTGGAAGCCGACATCGTTCACGTCGAACCCCTGGCTCATGTAGCCGATCGCCGAGTTCACGAACGTCGCGCCCTTCTGCTTGTTGAGCCACACCCGGGTGCCGTGGCCGAACAGCCGGGTGGCGTTGGGATCCACTTCGACGTGGCCGGCGTCCGGGCGCTGGAAGTAGTGGAGCGAGTTCTGCTGCACGCTCGTGATGCGCGAGGTGGAGCCCTCGATGAGCGAGACGCCCGACCACCCCGAGATCACCCACATCTTTTCCTTGTCGAGGAAGGTCCAGCCGTCGACGCCGGTGAAGTAGGAGCCGCTGTTGAGATAATCCTCGAGATTCGGATCGTCGAACGAGCGCGCCGCCGCGGTGCCCATGAGGCCGATCCCGCGCTTGCCGTCGCTCAGGGACTTGAGCCCGCGCGCCACGCCGTAGAAGGTGGCCGGCTCGATCTCGGTGCCGTTCACCATCTCGCGCTGGGTGGCTGAGAGCAGCGAGCCGAAGTCCATGCCCGCGAGCTTCCCGGTCACCTTGCCGGCGCCGAGGATCGTGGTGCCGACCGGGGCGCCGTCCACGTCACCCGCGAGCGTCGGGGTGCGGCCGATGCGGCGGCTGTAGAAGAACGTCGGCTCCGGCCAGTTGAACCCCCAGTAGTTGTCCGCGCCCTGGTTGCCGAAGCGGAAGATGTTCCCGCCTTCGACGAAGAACGGGCGCTTCTCGCCGAAGTAGGTCTCGACGTCGCTCAGGTTCACGACCGCCGGGTCCACCTCGACCTGACCGAAGTCGGGGTTCACGGTGCCGACCAGCGACAACTGGGTGCCGAGGCCCATGCGCAGATCGCCACCGACGTTGCCCGCCTGGTCGGTTTCGGTCTCGAAGCTCTCGTACTTGCTGGTGACGTAGGGAATGATCTCGATCGCATGTCCGGCGTGCACGCCCTGGATGCCGACCAGGTTCGGGAAGCGCGACACGAAGCCGCTCGCCTGCTTGGGCTGGAACACCACATAGTCCCATTCGCTGTGGCGCATGATGCAGCGCGAGAAATTGATGCCCCACACCGGACGGTCGCCGCTCGCGAAGCGGAGCTGCGAGAACGGAATCCGCATCTCGGTGGTCCAGCCGTCGGCGCCGCGCTTCACGCTCGCATGCCACACGCCGTCCCACGAGTCGTCGTCCCAGCCGTCGTTGAAGAGCGTGCCGTCCACCAGCGTCCCCGAAGCGTTCACCCGGAAGTAGTAGCCGGTGCGCCGGTCACACAGGGGGTCGAGGTAGACGGTGAAGCGATCGGCGGCGACATCGTTGTCGCGCCGGCTCAACCCCTGGTAGATCGAGTCCGGCGCGGTGTCGAACATGTGGGCGCCGATGTAGATCGCGGCCTCGTCGTAGGCGACCCGCACCTCGGTGCGCTGGCTCGGGACGCCGTTCTCGATCGGGTCGCGCTGCTTGAAGTCCACGACCGCGTTGCCGTTCTGCCAGATCGGCTCCGACAGCACCCCATCCACGGCGATCGGCCCCCCGCTCCGCTCGGCACGGATCTCGGCGCGCAGCAGCGTGTCGCCGAGCGCGGCCAGCGGGTTCTTCTGCGCCGGCGGCTCCGGGCTCACCACCGGGCGGCCGGTGGAATCGGTAGGCGCGTTCTGCGCCAGGGCCCCCGCGGGGAGCGCCAGCAGCATCAGTGCGGCAAATGGGGTGAAGCGGGCCATGGGCATGTCTCAGGTTGGGAAACGAGGCGTCGAACGATTGCTTGGACGACTCGGGAGGGCCCGAGGTTGGAAGGGAAAGAGCCTTTCCGCCACTGGTCTGCAGCGAAAGGCCGCTCAAGTCTGACGAGCGCGGCGTTCCGCGCCCCGTGCGCCGACCGCGGGCCATGGGTTAGCGTGCCCCGATGCACGACAACTCCTCTCTGCTGCGCGACCTGGTCGTCGTCACCGGTGTCGGCCTCCTGATCACCCTGCTGTTCCGCCGGATACGTGTGACCGCGGTCATCGGTTTCATCGCGACCGGGGTGGTGATCGGACCCGGCGGGTTCGGGCTGGTCTCCGAGGTGGCGACGGTCCGGCTCATGGCCGAGATGGGCGTGGTGCTGCTGCTGTTCACGGTCGGCCTCGAGTTCTCGATCGCCGACCTGCGCGCGCTCGGCCGGCAGGCGCTGCGCACGGGCTCGCTCCAGATGGGCGTCACCACCGCCCTGATCGCCGCAGTACTCCTGCTCGGCGGGCTCCACCCCGCACGCGCGATCTTCTTCGGCCTCCTGGTTTCGCTCTCGAGCACCGCGCTCCTCTTCAAGCTCCTCACCGACCGCGCCGAGATCTCCTCGCCCCACGGAAAGCTCACGCTCGGCGTGCTGCTCTTCCAGGATCTCGCGCTGGTGCCGATCTCGGCACTCGCCCCGCTGCTCGGCCGCTGGGCCCGCGGCGGCATGGCGTCGGGCCTCGACCTCGGCGTGACCTTGCGCGCGTTCTCGATGATGGCGGCCGCCGCGCTGGTGATTGCCGTCGCATGGCGCGCCGTCCCCTGGGTGATGAAGCACGCCCACCGCTCCGGCTCGCGCGAAGTGTTCCTCGCCGCCACCGCGTTCATCGTGATCGGGGCCGCGTGGCTGAGCCAGGCCGCCGGCTTCTCGCTCGCGCTCGGCGCGTTCCTCGCGGGGCTCATCCTGGCCAGTTCCGACCTGCGCTCGCAGGTGATCGCCGACGTCATCCCGTTCCGCGACACGCTCTCGAGCCTGTTCTTCGTCTCGATCGGCATGCTCTTCGACCCGCTCCATGCGCTGGCGAGCCCGCTCGGGCTGATCGGCGCCACCCTCGGCATCGTGATCGCCAAGGCCGTCGCGGCGGCGGGGGCCGCGCGGCTCAGCGGGACCACCTGGCTGGTCGCGATCCCGAGCGCGCTCTCGCTCGCGCATGTCGGCGAGTTCTCGTTCGTGCTCGCGCAGTCGGGCGCCCAGCACGGGCTCCTTTCACCCTCGCTCGAGCAGACGTTCCTGAGCGCCGCCGTGTTCTCGATCCTGCTCGCGCCCTGGATCATCGCCAACGGCCCCGCGTGGGCGCTGCGTCTCGCGCCGCGGTCCACGTCCGCTCCCGCGTCCGCCGCGACGCCGGGACTCCACGCCACCGCGCCTCGGGAGCGTCACGTGGTGATCGCCGGCTACGGGTTGAACGGCCGGAACGTGGCACGCGTGCTGCGCGCGACCCGCATCCCGCACGTGGTGGTGGATCTCGGCGGCGAACAGGTGGCGGCCTGCGTCGCGGACGGCAGCGAGGGCATGGTCGGCAACGCCGCCCAGCCCGACATCCTGCGCGCGGTGGGCGTGCCCGAAGCGCGCGTGCTGGTGCTCGCCCTCTCCGACCCCTTCACCACGCGCCATGCCTGCCGGCTCGCCCGCAGCATGAGCTCGGGGCTCTGGATCATCGTGCGCACCCGCTACGTCCGCGAGCTGGACGCCTTCTACGAGGCGGGTGCGAACCTGGTGATCCCCGAGGAGTTCGAGACCTCGATCGAGATCTTCTCGGCGGTGCTCCGCCAGTACCACGTTCCGCCCCACCTGGTGGAGGCGCAGATCGAAGTGCTGCGTCACGAGCGCTACTCGCTGCTGCGCGGATTCAAGCTGCCGAAGTCGGTGGTGGAGCAGCTCGACACCCTGCTCGCCGAGGGCACGACCGAGACGCTGCTCGTGCTCCAGCGCTCACCGGGGATCGGGCGCACGCTCGAAGAACTCGGCGTCGCCGATCCCGCCGGCCGCTGCAGCGTGATCGCGGTGGTGCGGGGCGGGCGTCGGCTGCCGGACGTCGACGCGGGCTACCGGCTCGAGGTCGGGGACACGCTGGTGCTGGCGGGCTCCCATGCCGGGATCGACGAGGCAGTGCAGCGCCTGACGCCGGCGCTCTCGTTGTGACCGCCCCGCCTCGAAGCTAGGCGGCCGGCCGCCTCGCTTCGGGCGAGTCGAGGATCTCGCCCACCTTGCTGACGATCGCGGTCAGGGAGCAAGGCTTCTGCAGGAACACCACGCCCTGCTCGAGCGCTCCCCGCTGAACCAGCGCCGAATCGGTGTAGCCGGAGACGAACAGCACGCGCAGATCCGGTCGAT
>DAIUEO010000024.1:0-9253 GCA_036845125.1 Candidatus Eiseniibacteriota bacterium
ATCGCCGGGAAGCGCGCCTCGCGCCACACGAACCGCGCGTCGTTGGCAGGCATGTCGACGCGGAGCGACGAGCGCCCCTCGCTCGAGAAGCCGGCGTCGATCGTGCCCGGTCCGTGCCACGACTCGCTCGACTCGAACACCGAGAACGGCGCGCCCCGCTCGGCGGAGAAGGACGGATGTCGGGCGTCGGGGCCGATGAGCAGCGTGGCGGCGAAGACGCCGACCGCCAGCACCAAGCGGCGGCTCACGCGGGTGCGAGCCCGGTGAGTGCGAATTCCGCTTCCTCGCGCACCTCGGGGATGCGGTCGCGGGTGGCGGCGAGCAGGACGGCACGGGCCGTGGCCTGCTCCCGCGGATGACGCCGCGCGATCTCGCCGAGCGCCCAGGCCGCGTGCCCGCGCACGAGCGAGGACGGATCCTGTGCCACCGCACGTGCCAGCGCCGGGGCGCAAGCCCGCTCGCCGCGGTTGCCGAGCGCCACGCACACGTTCCGGAGGAACGCGGCGCGGCCCGTGCGGCGGATCGGGCTGCCGTCGAACAGCTCCGCGAAGCCGGGGGCATCGAGCTCGAGGAATCGCTCGAGCGTCCAGCCCTCGAGTCTCCGCGCGTGAAGCCGCGCCTCGCGCGCCGGCGGGGCGAAACGGTTCCACGGACACACTTCCTGGCAGACGTCGCAGCCGAAGATCCAGTCGCCGATTCTCGGACGCAGCTCGCGCGGGATGTTCGTGCCGAGCTCGATCGTCAGGTACGAGATGCAGAGCCGCGCGTCCACCTGGTAGGGCGCGACGATGGCGCCGGTCGGACAGGCGTCGAGGCACTGGTGGCAGGTCCCGCAGTGCTCCTTCTCGAAGGGCGCGTCGGATTCGAGCTCGCGGTCGAGCAGCAGCTCGCCGAGCACGAACCACGATCCGATCTCCGGCGAGATGAGGCCCGAGTGCTTGCCGATCCACCCGAGGCCGGCGTGCTGCGCGTGCGCCCGCTCCAGGATCGCGCCGGTGTCCGCGTACGCGAGACAGCGCACGCCCGGGGCCTCGGCTTCGATGAAGACGCGGAGCTGCTCCAGCAGGTCGTCCATGATCCGGTGGTAGTCGATGCCGGCCGCGTAGCGAGCGATCCGCCCGAGCCGGGAATCATCGCCCGCCGGCCGGTCGCGATCGTGGCAGAGCGCGACCGAGACGATGCTCGCCGCGCCCTCGAGCATCAGGGCCGGCGCGGCGCGACGCTCGCGGTTGCGGTCGGTGGCGAGCCAGTGCATCTCGCCGTGGCGGCCGCCCGCGATCCATGCCTCGTAGCGGGCGGAGGCGTCGAGCGGGGTGAGCGGCGCGATGCCGACCGCGTCGAATCCCAGCCCGGCGGCGTGCGCCCGGATGCGCTGCGAGAGACTGCTCAGTGTGTCGTGTCCGGCCGCGCCGGCGCCGGGGCGGCGCGCTTCTTCGCCGGCGGTGGCGCCGGGAGCGCCGCCGGCGCGAGCGGACGCACCAGGATCACGCGATCCGGCACGGCGCCGGTCTCGAGCGCACGCCGCGCATCGCGCGTCGCCATGGCGCCCGCGCGCCGCGTGGAGTCGGCGGGTGCCGCCGGGATCGTCGACGGTCGCTCGCCGCCCACCGCCGGTGCCGCGGCACCGGTCGTACGCGGCAGGCCGCCGCCGGGCGTGACACCGTCGACGAGCCGCACCCGCCGCAGTGCGCCGGCCCGCTGCTCCACCCACTCGATGCGCGGCCCCGCCGGCACCACGACACCCTCGATCCGCTCGGTGCGGTCGATGCGCTCCATCGGTCCCGCCGCACGCGCGGTCGCCGCCGGCACGGTGCGCGACTCGAGGTCGGGGCTGGCGAGCTCGCGCGTCGCTGCGTACACGTAGGCGCCGCCCGGGACGTTCCCGCCGCCGCCGGCCAGCACCGGCGCCCAGCCGACGTAGTCGTCGTTCGTCTCCCACGTCACCCACGCCGGCGCCCAGTCGGCCCCCGGCATCCACACCCAGCCGTCGAACCGGTCGTAGGCCCAGCGGCCGTAGTGATCGGTCGCCCACCCGAAATTGTCGCCCGACACCCACACCCATCCGTACGCGTCGTTCGGCGACCAGAAGCCCTGGGTGTAAGGGCGCCACGTCGTGAAATTGAGACGGGGACGGAAGACGTAGCCCAGCGGCTCGATGAGCTTCCAGTCGCCGTACTCTTCGAGCGAGTCGTAGAAGATGCGGACTTCGGGGTCGAGCGCGGCGCGCGCGGCCGGCATGGAATGGTGCTCGGGCACCAGCGTGCCGACCGTGCAGGAGGGAAGGCCGGCGAGAGTGAGCGCGATCAGCAGGCGGGCGATGAAGGACTTCATGTAGCTCCCGTTGGACGGTGCGCGAGCATCGAAACTACACTCGCCCGGGTGAAACGCCAAAGCGCGGGGAAGCCGCTCCCGCCGTCATCCAGCGCGAAACCACCGCTCCCACCCGCCTCCCTCCTGCTCGGCGCGACCCTCGCGGTGCTCGCGATCGCGCGGCTCGTGTTCGCCTTCGCTCCCGGGATGGCCGCATGGGGGCTCAACCTCCACCGGTTCCTGGCCCCCGGTTGGGCGTGGATTCCGTGGGCGCTCGCCGCCCTCGCACTCGCGCCCCCGCTGGCGACACCGCTCCAGCGCGGGTTCTCCGCGCTCGCGGCATGGATCGACCGGCACCCGCGCGCGGCAGCGTTCGTCGCCGCGGCGGGAGCCGCACTGCTCGTGTGGATGTTCCCCGACCGGCTCGGGTTCGTGGGTGATTTCGCGATGCGGCTCGGCGCGGTGCGACGCGGCGAGAGTCCGGAGGCCCTGTCGCCCCAGGCCTTCCCGCTCGATCTCGCGCTTCACTTCGATCTCCCGCTGTGGATCGCGGCGCACACCGGGGCGAGCGACACCGACGCGGTGCGCGTGATCGGTGCGACCGGCGCCGCGCTCCTCGCCGTCGCCGCGCTCGCGCTGGGCCGCGCGCTCGAGGCGCGCGCCGAGGTCCGCGTGGCCGCGGCGGGCATCGCGTTCTGGGGCGGGTACCTCTGTCTCTTCACCGGCGAGAGCAAGGCGTTCGCCGAGCTGTGCGTCGCGGTGGTGGTGTTCGCCGCGTTCGCCGTGCGCGCCGCGACGCCGGGCGGCGTGCTCGGCTCAGGGCTGGTGCTCGCGGTGGCCCTCGGCCTTCATCGTTATGCGCTCGGCCTGCTGCCGGCGTTCGCGGTGGCGCTCGCCGGTCGCTGGCGCGCCACGAAGGCGGAGGGGGCGCGGCTCACCGCGGCCGACGTCGTGGGTGTCACGCTGCCGCTCGCCTCGCTCGCGTGGATCGGACCGCGGCTCGCGCGCACCGTGCTCGACTACGACCTCGGCGCCAACTTCATGACCGCGGAGGCGCGCGCGCAGGGTGGAATGCTGGCGGCGGCGCTCGAGCCGCTCCGTCTGCTCGATCTGGCGAACCTCGCGATCATGCTCGCGCCGCTCGCCCTGGTGGCGCCGCTGCTGGCGCTCGCCGCGCGTCGCGAGCGGGGGCGCCACGGCGTCCTGGTGCTGGCGCTCGTGCTGCCGTTCGCGGCCGCGTTCCTCTTCGCGCGCCCGCCGCAGGGCGTGGTGCGTGACTGGGATTCGTTCGCCGTTCCCGGCGCCGCGTTCGCGGTGGGGGCCGCATGGGCGGCGGCCCGGGCGCTTTCCGCGCCGCGCGCGACGTGGCTCGCGCTGCCCGCCCTGCTCGCGGTGCTCACCCCCGCGCTCCAGTGGCTCGTCCACTTCTCCGACCCGCCGCGCGGGATCGCGCGGGTGGAGGCGTTCCTGAACGGGCCGCCGCTGCGGAGTGCCGACGAGCGTTCGCGGCTCTGGGACATGATCGGAATGAAGCGCATGTCCATGCAGGATTACCCCGGCGCGGCGCAGGCGTTCGAGTCGGCGGTCGCGGTCGCGCCGAGCCCGCGGCTCCTCACGCAATGGGGGATGGCCGAGGCGATGTCGGGGCGCCACGACCGCGCACTCGCCACCTACCTGCGGGCGGTCGAGCGGGATTCCACCTACGTGACCGCGTGGATCGGCGTCGGGGTCTCGGGACTGAACGCGGGGGACCTCGAGGCGGCGTCGCGTGCGGCGGTCATGCTCGAGCGCCTGGCTCCCGGCAACGGAAAGGCGCAGGAGATCGCGGCCGCGGTGCGCGCCCGCACCGGCTCAGCGCCCCATCAGCCTCAGTAGCCCGGTCGTGAGCCAGGGCACGTAGGTGATGATCAGCACGCCGATGCCGAGGATGCCCAGCATCGGCAGCGAGGCGCGCGTCACCTCGAGCACCGGTTTCTTGAAGCGGAAGGACGACAGGAAGAGGTTGAGGCCGACCGGCGGCGTGAGGTAGCCGAGCTCGAGGTTCGCGATGAAGATGATCGCGAGATGGACCGGATGGATGCCGAAGGCCTGCCCCAGCGGCACGAGCAGCGGCACCACCACGACGACCGCCGAGAAGATGTCGAGCAGGCAGCCGACCACGAGCAGGAACAGGTTGAGTGCGAGCAGGAACGTGAGTGGCGAGTGCACGTGCCCGCGCACCCATTCGACGAGATGGGCCGGGACCTCGGCGTCCACCAGGTAGCTGCTGAGACCCATCGCGACGCCCAGGATCACGAGCACGCCGCCCACCAGTACGGCGCTGCGATGGAGCACGCGCGGCACGTCGCGGACGACGGAAATGTCGCGCTTCACCACGCATTCGACGAAGAACGCGTACGCCGCGGTGAGCGCGGCCGCCTCGACCAGCGTGGCGAAGCCGCCGAACACGGCGATCAGCACCACGACCGGCAGCGCCAGCTCGAAGATGCCGTCGCGCAGCGACGTCCACACCGCGCCCCAGCGGAACGGAGTGCGCGGGACCCGGGATCGCACACCCTCGCGCATGCCCCAGGCGGCGACCATGGCGAGCAGCAGGAACCCCGGGAGGATGCCGCCGATGAACACGTCCTCGATCGGGATCTGGGCGACGATGCCGTAGAGAATGAGCGGGAGCGACGGCGGGAACAGGAGCCCGAGCGAGCCGCAGGCGGTGATGAGCCCGAGCGAGAAGCGCTCGGGGTAGGACTCGGTGCGCAGGGTCTGATAGAGCAGGGCGCCGAGTGCGAGGATCGTGACCCCCGAGCCGCCGGTGAACGCCGTGAAGAACGCGCACGCCACCGCCACCACCACCGCGCTGCCGCCCGGCGCCCAGCCGAAGAGCGCGCGGAAGATCGCCACCAGCCGCTGGGCGGCGTGTCCTTCCGAGAGCAGGTAGCCGGTGAGCGTGAATAGCGGCACCGCGGCCAGCGTGGGGGAGACCGCGAGCCGGTAGGTCTCGACCGGCATCGCCGCGATCGGTACGCCGTCCTTCATGAAGAAGAGGGTGGCCACGCCCCCGAGCAGGGCGAAGATCGGGCCGCCGAGAGCGGCGCCGAGAATGACGATGATGAGCCCCGGCCACGCGGGCCGGGCTTCGAGGAGCTGGGGGAGCTGGCCGAGCACGACCCCGACGATCAGGCCGGCGAGCGCGACCAGGCGTCCGGACCAGCGGGTGTCGGCGCGCGCCACGAGTCGCAGCGCGATCACCGCGAAGCTCAGCGGCAGCACGAGCTGCGCGATCCAGGTCGGCACCGCGGCCACCATGGTCCCCGACTCGCGCTCGATCAGGACCATCTGCAGCGAGGCGCGGCAGAGCAACGCGGTGACTGCGGCGGCGATCGCCGACGAGATCACGTGCGCAGGACGGCGCGCCCACTCGGGGAGGTACGTGCCGCTCGCCAGCGAGAGCAGCTCGCCTTCGCGCGCGGCGATCATGGCGCCCACGAAACCCACCCACAGCGTCAGGTGCTGGACGAACGGGCCGGCTCCCGGGATGCCGGTGTTGAACACCCGGCGCGCGACGATCTCGGCGAGCGGGAGCAGCACCATGGCCGCCAGCGCCGTGGCGGCCAGCGCCTCCTCGAGGCGGCCGGGGAGGCGTTTGATCACTTCAGGGTTCCGGGTCGGATCACCGAGCACCCTTGCGGTAGGCGTCGCGCTCACGCAGCGCCAGGTCCATGATCTCGACCGGCACCAGTGTGCCGCGCATGCGCTTCGAGAAGTCGTCGGCGGTGGCGCGCCATTGCGCCATCTCCGCGGGCTTCACCTCCATCACCTTGAGCCCGCGCTGCGCCATCTGTCCGACCGACATGCTGTCCTGCGCCGGGACCTGGGTCTCGAGCAGCTTCTCCGCGCGCAGGCAGGCCTTCTGGATCATGGCGCGGTCCTCCTCGGAGATTTTGATCCAGTCGGCCTTCCGGACCACGAGCCCGCCGACCAGGGGTCCGAGGCCGGCGTTCGCCATGTAGGGCGTGGCGCGGAACCACTGGAGCGAGTTGGCGGCGAGCGGTGTCGTGGGGAGCGCGTCGATCATTCCGGTCTGGAGACCGGGGAGAATGTCGGTCGCGGCGAGCGACACCGGCTGGAAACCGATCGTGCGCCAGAGCTGGGCCATCTTGTCGTCGCCCGCCCACATGAACATCTTCGCCTTCTTGAGATCCGCGAGCCCCGTGATCGGCTGCTTGCTGAAGAAGTAGACCCAGCCGCCGTGGCCCCAGTTGAGGAGCACGTAGCCCTTGGCCTCGAGCCGTTTCTTGAGCTCGGGCTCCATCTTGCGGAGCACGTAGAACAGCTCCGGATAGGATTCGAACATCATCGGCACCGCGAAGGCTTCGAAGGAATTGTCGATCACCGACAGCCCGGCGATGGTGAGCGCGGCGGCGTGGATCTGCCCGACCTGCATCTTGCGCACCATGTCGGGCTCGTCGCCGGCGACGCCGCCGGGATAGATGCGGAGCGTCACGCGCCCCGCCGTCCCCGTGCTCCACTGGCTGCCCATGTCGCGCAGGATCTTGTGCCACACCGAGCCTTCCGGCACGAGCGTGGCGAGCTTCACCACCTTGCCCGCTCCCTGCGCGGACACCGGCGGGGGCGGCGTCAGGAACGGGGCGCCCGCGAGCAGCGCGAGTGCCAGACCCGCGGCGAACGGACGAAGCGCGCGGGGGATCTTCGAAGACGGAATCATTTCTCCTCCGTGTCGGTATTCGGGGAGTCGATGAACAGCTCGTCGGCGTGCTCGAGCAGCCACCGGGCGCGGCGCTGGAGCAGTATAGTGGCGAGGCGGTTGTTCGGGTCCTGGTCGGGATCGATGGTCAGCGCCACGTGGAGCAGCGAATCGAACTCGGCGCGGTTCTGAGCCTGCACGGAAATGGCGCGCGCCCACGTGACGTAAGGGCCGGCACGCACACCGTTGGAGAGCACGACCGCGCGGTCGAAATGGGTCCGCGCCCGCTCGACCGAGCCACCCATCATCTCGGGCAGCGCCTCGAGGATCACCATGCCCTCGTGGATCGCCCCGTGATCGTAGCCCTCGTCGAGGGCGAGCGCGCGACGGACGAGCGCCTTCACCACGCTCACGTCCGCCGTCAGCTCGGGACGGTCGGTGCCGAGCGAGATCGCCGAGCCCCAGGCCGCGGCCGTCCAGAAGAGAAGCGGCACGTCGTCCTTCTTGACGCGCTTGAGCGCCGAGTCGGGGTGCACCGGCAGCAGCTTCCCGATGCCGGGATAGGCCAGCTCGAAGCTCCGAAGCCCGTAACCGCGGGCGCGCAGGTAGAGCTTGAGCGCCCGCTCGCGCATGGCGTTGGCCTTCGCGTAGTCGGTGGCGTCGTACTGGTCGGCCTCGATCTGAACGTAGCCGTACCCGTATTGCGTGAAGCCGCGACAGGCGGTGAGCAGCAGCTTGCGGTTCTCGGGAACGATCTCCAGCAGTGACTCGAGCGTCTTGAGCGCGAACGGCAGCGCGGCGCCGACCAGCTCGGGATCTTCGTCCATGCCGTAGACGTCGCGTCCCGAGGTGAGCGCGTCGGCCACGCCGTTGGCCGCCATCCGCTTGATCGAGCAGCCGGCAACGAGGAGCAGCAGGAGTGCGGCGAGCGCAAGCCGTCCTGCATCCGCACCGGGCCGCGCGCGGCGGCCGCCTCGAGGGTTCGCCATCACAGGTTCTTGTAGTCGGGGCCGCCCCCGCCCTCGGGGGTCACCCAGTTGATGATCTGGTAGGGGTCGGCGATGTCGCAGGTCTTGCAGTGGACACAGTTCGACGCGTTGATGTGGAGCTTCAGCGCTCCCGGCTTCGCCTCGTCGGCCACCATCTCGTAGACGCTCGCCGGGCAGAAGTGCTGGCAGGGATTGCCGTACTCCTCGCGGCAGCGCGTGGCGCACACGTTCACGTCGGCCACCACGAGGTGCACCGGCTGATCTTCGTCGTGGCTCGTGCCCGAGAGATAGACGTCGGCGAGCTTGTCGAAGGTGAGCGTGCCGTCGTAACGCGGCGCCGGCGGCTTGCCGCCGGAGTGGACGGTCGCGAGCTTACGCATGCGCTCGTGGCCCGGCAGGTTGCGCACGCGGTCGCGCAGGAATGCGTCGCGCCCGCCGGTCATCATCGCGGCGCCGGTGTGGACGAGCCCCGGCAGCAGGCCGTGCTCGAATCCCTGGTGGAAGTTCCGCACCGAGCGCAGCTCGGCCGCCGCCCACGACGATTCGAAGCGTCGCGTGTAACCCGCGAGGCGCTCCTTCGAGAAGTCGCCCGCCTCGAGGCACTCGAGCGCCGTCTCCGCCGCCAGTATGCCCGACTTGATCGCGAGATGGATGCCCTTCAGGCGCGCGCCGTTCAGGAACCCGCCGGTGTCGCCGGCGAGCAGCACGCCGTCCGCGTGGAGCCGCGGCATCGCCCAGTAGCCGCCCTCGGGGATCGCCTTGGCGCCGTAGGACACCGGCTTCCCGCCCGCGAGCAGCGCGCGCAGGAACGGATGCTGCTTGAAGCGCTGCAGATTGCCGTGCGGATCGTTGGTCGGATCGTGGGCATCGAGCCCGGTGACGAAGCCCACCGACCAGTGCGTCTCGTCGACCCCGTAGATGAAGCCGCCGCCGAAGGTCGCCATGTCGAGCGGGAAGCCCATCGTGTGAATGACGCGCCCCTTCTCGACCCGCCCGGGCGGCATCTCCCACAGCTCCTTCACGCCGGTCGAATAGACCTGCGCGTTCTTCCCGGCGCCGAGCCCGAGCTCGCGCTCGAGCACCTTGGCGATGGTGCCGCGCGGGCCCTCGCACAGCACGGTGAGCTTCGCGCGGCAGTCGGCGCCCGGCTGGTAGTTGGGTTTCCGCTCACCCTTCAGGTTGACGCCCTTGTCGCCGGTGCGCACGCCGGCCACGCGGCCGGCCTCGAGCAGCGGCGCGGCGGCGGGCGTCT
>DAIUEO010000024.1:9263-29445 GCA_036845125.1 Candidatus Eiseniibacteriota bacterium
CACGGCCGGGCGCTCCGCGATGAGCTTCTCGGTGACCACCAGCACGCCCTTTTCCTCGGCGATCCCCGCCATCCACTGGACGAGATTGCCGAGCGAGAGTGCGTAGTTGCCGTGGTTCGCGAGCATCGGCGGTGTGAGCGGCAGGCGGAACTGCCCGCCAGGAGTGAAGAAGTAGACGTCGTCCTTCGTCACCGGGCTGCCGAGCGGGCATCCGCGCGCGACGAAGTCCGGAATCAGCTCCTTCATCGCGCGCGGATCCATCACCGCGCCCGAGATGCCGTGCGCGCCGACCGTCGCCGACTTCTCGAGCACCGCGATCGTGATCTCGCCGAGCGTGCTGCCGGGCTGTGCGCGGCGCTGCTCGATCAGGTTGGAGAGGTGGATGGCGCCAGCCAGGCCGGCCGGTCCTGCGCCGATGAACTGGACGTCGAATTCGAGGACTTCGCGTTCCATCGCGATCGGCGCGGCGCGGCGCCTACCGGGCCTCGACGGCCGGGGTGGCGTGATGGGTCGAGCCGATCCCGGCGGCCTCGAGCCAGCGCTCGGCTTCGATGGCCGCCATGCAGCCGGTGCCGGCGGCGGTCACCGCCTGGCGGTACACGGCGTCGGCGACGTCGCCTGCCGCGAAGATGCCGGCGATCGCGGTGCGCGCGGTGCCCGGCGTGACGAGCAGGTAGCCGCGCTCGTCGGTGGGCAGCGCGCCGGCGAGGAACCCGGTGTTGGGCTGGTGGCCGATCGCGACGAACACGCCGTCGATCGGGTGCTCGGTGACGGCCCCGGTCTTGAGATTGCGGAGCTTCACGCCACGCACCTTCTTTTCGTCCACGCCCAGCACCTCGTCGATCTCGGAGTCCCAGATGAACCGGATCTTGGGGTTCTTGAAGGCGCGGTCCTGCATGATCTTCGAAGCCCGCAGCGTGTCGCGCCGGTGCACCACGGTGACCTCGGCAAAGCGCGTGAGGTAGTTGGCCTCCTCCACCGCGGTGTCGCCGCCGCCCACCACCATCACCTTCTTGCCGCGGTAGAAAAACCCGTCGCACGTCGCGCACGCCGAGACGCCGAATCCCATGAGGCGCATCTCGCTCTCGATGCCGAGCAACCGGGCCGACGCACCGGTCGCGACGATCACGCTGTGGGCTTCGAACTGGCGGTCCTCGGCCCACACCCGGAACGGGCGGACTGTGAAATCCACACGCTCGGCGGAGATCTGCAGGATCTCGGCGCCGAACCGCGCAGCCTGGTCGCGCATGATCTCCATCAGCTCGGGACCCATGATCGCGTCCCGGAAGCCGGGGTAGTTCTCGACCTCGGTGGTGATCGTGAGCTGCCCGCCGGGCTGGTGGCCGGCGAGAACGACGGGCTTGAGGTTGGCGCGGGCCGCGTACAACGCGGCCGTGTAGCCGGCGGGGCCGGAGCCGAGGATCAGGACGTTACGGACATCGGACATGGTCTGGATACTAACGGAAGGTCGCGGGCCCGGCGACTTTCGCCGGGCTCCGCGCCTTTGGATGCCGGAGATCGCCTAACGCACGAGCACCATGTGACGGCTCTCGCGGATGCCGGCACTGTTCAGCGTGTACACGTAGATGCCGGGGGCGGCGTCGCGGCCGTGGCGGTCGCGACCGTCCCACGAGATGGCGTGCGCACCCGCGGGCAGCGGGCCGCGCTGAAGCTCCGAGACCAGGCGTCCGGAGAGGTCGTACACCGCGAGCGCCACGTCACTGTCGCGCTCGAGCGAGAAGCGGATCGTCGTGCTGGGTCCGAACGGGTTCGGATTGTTGCCTTCGAGACGGCCCGGAGCGCGGGGCGCGGGGTCGACGGCGACCAGCTCGGGGAACCAGCCGATGTCCCAGAAGAGCCAGCGCGCGAGATCCACGTCCGAGGAGATGGTCGAGGTGATCGACGGCTCCATGAGCAGATTGGGCTCGGCGGTCACGTCCCAGTGCGAGACGGTCGAGCCGCTCGCAATGGTCGACGGCGTGTAGACGAGCACGCGGCCGGCGGCGTCGGCGCCCGCGAGCTGGCTGGGGTCCATGAGGATCGCGGCGTTGACGATGGCCCCCGCCATGGCGGTCTTGATCTTCGCTCCGTCCTCCTGGCTGATTCGTACCGACGGGATCGTGATGCTGGGATCGACGCCGCCCATGCCTGGCGGCGGACAACCGGGGATGCTGTCCACGACGATGACGGCGGCTGCGCCTGCGTTCTGGCAGTTCTTGACCTTGACCGGGAACGCGCATGTGCCGCGATCCACCAGCACGATGTGGCCGATCATGAGGCCCGGGTTGATCAGGGGCTCGCAGGCATTCCTCGGGTAGGCGTCGCCGTCGCTCCCGAGCACGATGTCGGCGTTGACGTGCGGCGATGATATTGGCGGCCCAAACGTGGGCAGCCCGACCGTGTAGTCGCCCGCGATCGACGCCGGCGTGTAGATGCGCAGGACCGGCTTGGGGCCGAGCACCTGCGGGGCGCGGTTGCGGACCGCCTGTCCGTCCCACGCGAGCCGCGAGCAGGTGACTTCGGAAGCGACTCGCAGCGCGGCCGACATCTGGTCCCAGTGGAGATCGGTGTCGTTGTCGTACAGGAAGTGATCGTAGATGCCCGGGGAGCTCATGAAGTACGCGCCGGTGGTCTTGCTGGTCGGGGTGCTGAAACCGAGTCCGTGCCCCATTTCGTGCAGGACGACCGGCAGCAGCTCGATCTGGGAGCCTTCGCTGCCGTCGACCCCGTAGTACCAGCCCGAGGTGAGGCAGGTCGGCAGGCCGACGTCGACATTGAACTGGATCGAGATGTCGTCCGATCCGACGCTGAGGTCGGACCCGAAGAGCTTGCTGGCGAGAGCGATGTGATACCAGTGCCCGGTCAGCGGGGCGCCCGCGAAATTCCGCGAGTAAGTGACCGGTCCGGCGCTGCCGAGGACGCCGCTCGTCGCGTTGCAGGTCAGCGGGTTGAACTGGGCGCCGACCCGGATTTCAACGTTGCTCGGCAGCAGCGCGCCCCAGATGTTGGCTGCGTGCTGGAACACGTAGAGGCGCTGGGCCCCGATCGTGGTCCCCGGATTGCCGCCGACGGGAGCGGCCGCCCCCGGATCGTTGAAGCCTTCGTCGGTGCCGTCGTTGTTGATGATGGTGATCACCGCCGCTGCGGACGGCGCGCTGACCGCGGCCGCGAGCACCAGGGCCGCGATCCCCGGGAAGATCTGCCGAGAGAGCGGGGCCATGATCACTTCTCCTCGAAGGCCGGCCGGATCCCCGGGATCTCGGTGAGGCCGTGGACGCCGTGGGCCGACGCGCAGCCCCAAACGAGCTTGCCGTCGGGACCGATCCGCGCGAACGAGTACTCCTGGAGCGCCGATCCGACGTGCACCAGCACGGCGCCGTCCGCCCGCTGCTCGACCACGAACCCTTCTGACGTCTGCTGCACGATGGTTCCCGCCGGGAAGAGCGCGCGGATCTGCTCCGGCGTCGGCATGGTCGGCAATCCCGTCTCAGGATCGATGGCGATCACCATGCCGCTGGCGGCCGGAATCGCGGGGGCGAACAGGGCCGGGTCGAGCCACAGGAAGGGCACGACGACGGCCATGAGCAAGGCGGGCATGGCATGGCGCATGGCGGTCCTCTCGTTTCGGATGGGGTGCGTGTTGCGGCCGTCTGCCATGGGAATCCTAGCAATCCTTCGGCCCCGCTGGTTGTGAACTGAAGAGTGTGTCCGGGCCTTTCCTGACCGCTTCTGAACCCATAAATCGTTGTCCCCCTTGGGGACGAGCCACCGATCGGGTCGAAAAAAGCCCCGGACACATTCTTCGGTGCACAACCCGCGGGGCAAAATTCAAGAGGCCATGGCGGCCGGCAATGAGGTATCCTTGCCGCCACTTACTGGCCGCGCCGCCCGGCCAAACCCCCACAAGCAGAGACCTCCTGGAGTCGTCGCTCACGATGCGTTCCCGTGCGGCCGTGCCCCTCGCGCTGCTTCTTGCTCTAGTGCCCGGTGCAGCGCAGGCCGTGGTCCACGTCCCCAGCAATTTCGAGAACGAGGTCATCGCGTTCGGGCTCAGCGAGCCGAACAGCATGGCGTTCCTGCCGGATGGCCGGGTTCTCGTCACCGAGCAGCGCACCGGCTGGGTGCGGACGGTGGTGGGCAGCCTGATGGCGACCATGGACCCGGCGCTGCTGGTGATGGGCGTCCAGTCGGCCGGGTACGAGCAGGGCCTGCAGGGGATCGCGGTGGATCCGGCGTGGCCGGATCGACCCTTCATCTATATCTATTACGACGCCGTGGGTGGGTTCTCCCGCCTCGTCCGTTACACCGGGACGGGCGATCTCATGAACCCGCTCGGGCAGAACCTCTCGTTCGCGAATCCGCTGGTGCTGCTCGACAACCTGCCGGACGCGTTCTCGTCCCACAACGGAGGTTGTGTCCGGTTCGGCCCCGATGGCCATCTCTACGTGAGCCTCGGTGACGATGAAACCCCGTGCGCCGCGAAGGATTCGTCGTCTCTGCACGGCGCGATCCTGCGGCTCCGCGTCGGACAGCTCGACGCCTCGCTCACGGGAACGGTTCCGCGGAGCCTCATCACGCCGTTCGACAATCCGCTCTCTACGCCCGACTCGAATGCGAAGCTGGTCTGGGCGTTCGGATTCAGGAATCCCTGGCGCTTCCACATCGACCCTCTGACCGGCAAGGTCTTCATGGCGGAAGTCGGCCTGCTCACCTACGAGGAGCTGAACGAGGTGGTCCCGGGTCAGTTCTACGGCTGGCCGTGGCGGGAGGGTCCGCAGGTGATGCCGCGTCCATCGTGTCCCGAGCCGGGGGGCAACGGCACCCAGACCTACAAGAACGCCGTGGTCGACATGCTGCGCGATCCGGAGATCCTGGTCTCGATCTCGAGCGCCGGCGTGTACCGCCAGGTGCCGGGCGCTTCGCACAACTGGCCCTATGACGAATACGAGGGCGACGTCTTCTACGGCGAGTACTACAGCGGCGAGTTCTACCGCCTGAAGAACGTGAAAGGCACCTGGACCCGTCCGAAAGCGCCGGGGCAGCCGGACAGCCTGCACTGGGCGACGGGTGTCTTCGGGGCCGTAGACTTCCTCGTTGGCGCCGACGGCAGCCTCTACTGGCTCGCCCAGTACGACTCGACCCTGTTCGGCGCGACCGGCAGCATCCAGCGCATCCGTTCCACCGGCGGCCCGCCGCCGAACGCGGTGGACGAGGCGCTGGCGCCCGCCACGTGGATGGCGGCGATTCCCAATCCGTCGCGGGGACCGGTGCAGATCGCTTTCCGCATGCCGAAGCGCGCGCAGGCGAGTCTCCAGGTGTTCGATCTCGCCGGCCGTCGGGTTCGCACGCTCATGAAGGGCGAGCTCCAGGCGGGCGACCAGCGCGCACGCTGGGACGGCAAGGATTCCCAGGGGCGCGCCGTCCGACCGGGCGTCTACCTCGCGCGCGTCGACTTCCTCGGCGGCTCGAAGACCATCCGCGTCCTGAGGATGCAGTAGCGTTTTCCAATCGGGTAGCGACCCTCGCCGGGCTCGCACACCGCGCCACGAGAGAGCGCCGCATCACCCAGGCGGCAGTCCCGGTCCTGATGCTGTTCCGATGCCGCCAAGGTGGGCTCCGAGCAATTCTCGGTGAGCACGGCACGGCCATCGAGCGTTCCCGGGAACGGCGTCCGACAGGCAACTTGCGCGCTGGCTCGATGCCTACAACACCGGCCGGACCGGTAGCCGACGTAGAACCGCAGACCGCCGGTGGAGGGCACGGCGAAGGGCGATCTCGGGACGGGTTCCGCGCATGGAGTCCTCCGAACGTGGACCCCTCCACGGAGTCGGGTAAGATGCGCGGCAAGTTCCGCGAAGTCGGGGGGGTCGGGATGGACGTGGATCAAGACCCATCGGTGATGCTTGGTCGCCTCCAGACGGCCTTGGCCGGCCGCTACGACATCGTGAGCGCACTTGGCGAGGGCGGTATGGCTACGGTGTGGCTCGCGAATGACGTGCGTCACCACCGCCGGGTCGCGCTCAAGATTCTGCGACCCGAGCTTGCGGCTTCGTTGGGCCCGATACGATTCCGCCGCGAAATTGAGATCGTAGCGGGACTCCGCCACCCGCATATCTTGCCGCTGTACGATTCGGGCGAATCGGGCGGGCTCCTCTACTACGTGATGCCGTGGATCACGGGGAGTCGTTGCGTTCACGTATGGACCGTGACCCCCCCATCACGATCCCCGAGGCTTTGACGATCACGATCGAAACGGCCGGAGCCCTCGCTTACGCTCACGGCCACGGCGTCGTCCATCGGGACGTGAAGCCAGAGAACATCCTGCTTGAGGGCGGACACGCTCTGTTGGCCGATTTCGGCATAGCCCGCGAAATCCTCGGCCCCGGTCGACTGGCCGTCACGGACAGTGCGTCCATGATCGGCACGCCGCTCTACATGAGCCCCGAACAGGCCGGCGGGGATTCCGAACTCGACGCCCGCAGCGATCTCTACAGTCTCGCGTGTGTCCTGTTCGAAATGCTGGGCGGGGCGCCGCCGTTCACGGGATCGACAGCCGAGGCGATTCTGGTTCAACGTTTCACGCGGCCACCCCCACGACTGTCTGCACGACGTTCCGATGTGCCTCGCCGTCTAGACGCCGCACTCTTCCGCGCCATGGCTCGCGATCGGGCCGATCGCTTCCCCAGCATCGAGCGATTCGTTGCGGTCCTCAGCGATGCGACGCCGAGCCGGACCGAGGCGGGAGAGAGGACCATCGCGGTACTTCCCTTCGGGAACCTCGGAGGGTCGGTCGAAGACGAATACTTCACCGACGGTATGACCGAGGAGATCATGAACGCGCTCGCGCAGGTCCGGGGCCTTCGCGTCGCAGCTCGCATGTCATCGTTCTCGTTCAAAGGGAAGAACGAGGACCTGCGCGTGATCGGCGACAAGCTCGGAGTGACAACTGTGCTCGAGGGAAGCGTGCGCCGGGCGGGGCCCCGCTTGCGAATCACGGCGCAACTCGTGGATGTGGCCGACGGCCACCAACTTTGGTCGGAGCGGTACGATCGTGAACTCACGGACGTGTTCGCGATCCAGGAAGAGATTGCGACGGCCATCGCTTCGAAGCTCAAGGTCACGCTCGCGACGAGCACGGAGAGCGCGCGCCGTGGCACTTCGAACCTCCAAGCCTATGAGCTCTTTCTCAAAGGTCGCGTGCTTCAGTGGCGCCGGGGGCGCTGGCTTCCTGAGGCCCTGAGATGTCTTGAGCGCGCGGTGGTGCTCGATCCAGAGTTCGCCGAAGCCCTTGCGCTCCTGGCCGATTCCTACAGGCTACTGGGCCTCTACGGCGCGCTGCCTCCAGACGCTTCGATGCCGAAGGCAAAAGCTCTTGCCGAGCGGGCGTTGGAACTCGATCCCGATCTCGCCGAAGCGCATGCGGCTCTAGCCAACGTGGCACTGCTCCACGATCGCGATGGCCCGGCCGCGGAGCGCTCGTGGCGGAGGGCATTGGAGATCCATCCGGAGGACACCCGTGCCCGCGGTGAATTCGCGCTCTGGTGGCTCGTCGTGATGCACGGCGATGCGTCCAATGGGGTCATCGAAACGAAGCAAGTCGTGGAGAACGACCCGATCAGTTCCTGGGCGTCGGCCATGCACAGCCTGACGCTCGCAGCGGCTGGTCGCCATGAGGAGGCGACCGCAGAGGGAATCCGCGCGGTGGAACTCGATCCAGACTCCTTCCTGGCGCACTGGTCTCTGCTCAACGCGTACAGGTTCGCGCGGGATTTCGGACGCATGATCGAGACCGCGCAGACTGCTCTGCCCGCCTCGGGCCGGCATCCGTGGGTGCTGGGGCGTCTCGCAAGTGCCTACGTGGAACTCGGACGGTCCCAGGCCGCCGAGGCCGTGCACCTGGAGCTGCACGCCCGGGCTCAAATCGACTATGTACAGACGTCATTGCTCGCGATCACCGCGGCGGCGACTGGACGGATCGAGGAGGCGATGAGCCTGGCCTTTCGAGCGCTCGAAGAGCGCGATCCGGTCTTGTTGTCGCTGAAGTTTCTTCCGGACTGGGATCCGCTGCGTTCACATCCTCGCTTCCCGGAACTTCTCCGCAGCGCGGGGCTTTCTCCCGGGAACCTGGCCCCGCAAGGTCCATAGTCGGTCCCGTGTCCCCTTGTTCTCTAACCCTTTGTGGCCCCGTAGCTCAGACGGATAGAGCAGCGGTTTCCCAAAACGACTCGACGCATTTTCGCCTGTCCGCCGGAACATGCATCGCCGCAAGCAAATGCTTAGCGCCCTGAGTGGTTACATGCCCTCGGGGCGCTAATCTTTCGGAGCCACATCGGGACAGAAATGGACGGTCACGGACCTTCAGTCGGTAGCCAAACGGTAGCCAGCAAGGCGCATTGCGGCCTCGGCCTACCAGTGGCCTAGCAACGGCCGGACGAAGGGGCTACGCGCACACTTGACCCCTGGCAGAGCTTCATCCGATCATCCCAACGTGATCTTCGCTCGACGTCATCCGAGAAGCGCGCGGGGGGGCATTAGCGCCCTGCTGGTTATCGCGTTGCTTCTGTTCGGGCACACTTGCGCGCTTCACGGCACGGCCTGCGCGACACCCGTGGATTCCTCCGTAGAAAGACAGAGCGTCACCCACGACGATGACGGCGACTGCCGGGATCACGATGGATGCGAGCACGGGACGCACGACGATTGCTCGACTGGGTCGATCTGCTGTTCGACCTGGGCGCCGCCAACAGCGACAGTAACTGTTCCGGCCCCGGCGGCCATCTCTCTCGGGCTGGCGGTCAGGGGTCCGTTGCTCGAGCCGGTCCGTTCGCATGCTCCGCAGCTCGTTCCGATCCCGCCTGAATCACCTCCGCCGCTCCTTTCGATCCTCCGACTCTGATCTGAACGGTAGCCCGCCGGCTCGTGCGCTATTGGCACGCGATAGGGCGAACTCTGCGTCTTCCTGTCAGGAGAGTTCACGGGTCTGGCGCCATGCGCCGAAGATCCCAACCGTTCGGAGGAATCGATGAACCGCACCTTTAGTGTGTCCGCCCTGCTCGCCGCATTTATGTTTCTGTCGTTCTCTGTTCCGGCGATCGCCCATGAAGGGCACCAGATGCCCGGCGAGAAGGTCGTCAAGAAGACGATCACTGGCGAAGTCGTCGACATGGGGTGCTGGCTCGGGCACGCCGCCCGCGGGGAGAAGCACATCTCGTGCGCAACGAAGTGCCTTGCGCAGGGAATGCCGATGGGTCTGCTCACGAGCAACGGCACGCTCTATCTGATCACGCTCGATCACGACAATGCCGACCCCTACAGCAGCCTCAAGGACATGGCGGGCAAGAACGCGTCCGTGACCGGCGAGTTGTTGACCCGAAGCGGCATGAAGGCCATCGAGGCGACCACGGTCCGGCTGGCAAGCAAGTAGTCACCCTTGCTGGGAGCGCACTCGGCATCTTGGGGCGCGCTCGCCGTGGAGCTGACCATGCGATGGAATGCGGCTGTCGTTTTCAGTCTCGTGCTCATCAGCGCGATTGCTGTGGCCTTCGCGCGTCGACCCGTTTTGTCGCCGGCGGAGCGCGGGCGACGGTTGGCCGAACGCACCGGTTGCTTTGGCTGTCACGGGCCCGGCGGGATTCGCGGAGCGAATAATCACGGGCGTTTGGACAAGACGGTTCCCAACTTCGAAGACGACGTCATGATGTACGCCAAGACGCCGGATGAGATCCACGAGTGGATCCATAACGGCGTCACGCGGAAGAAGTCGGCGAGCACCACTTGGCGAGAAGACCGCGATCGGGGGGTGCTGAAGATGCCGGCCTTCAAGGGCCGGATGAGCGAGCGTGACATGGATGCGCTCGTCGCCTACGTGATGGCTGCATCGGGCACGCCGGAACCGGCGGATACGCTCGCCGCACTGGGTTTGCGACGAGCAGACGATCTCGGCTGTGTCGGCTGTCACGGCCCCGGTGGCCGGCTCGCACGGCCCAACCCCGGTTCGTGGAAAGGCTACGTCCCTCCGTGGGACGGGGCCGACTTTTCCGAGCTCGTCCGTGACAGCACCGAGTTCCGTCAGTGGGTCGAGCGCGGCGTGAATCACCGCTTCGAAGCAAATCCAATCGCCGCATTCTTCCTGAAACGGGCTGTATTGAAGATGCCGGCCTACGAGACGCATCTCGAGCCGACCGACGTGCCTGCGTTGTGGGCGTACGTCACGTGGCTCCGGTTAGAAGGTTCCAGGGTGAGCTTATCGCCCATGGAGGAGCATCACCATGAATGATCGCTACGGCCGCTGGTCCGTCGTCCTCGGTCTCTTCGTGCTCCTCTGGCCGGTCGTCGGGCGGGCGCAGATGCACCACCATCCTGCGGCAAAGGACACGACGAGCCAGCGGCCATCCAAGCCTGTTGTCCATCAGCATGAAGCAGCAGCTCCGAAGAGCATGCACGGCGGAATGGACATGGGCGAGATGCTGATGATGGGTCTCTACGGCCCTTATGCCATGAGCCGCGAGGCGTCGGGAACGGCCTGGCAGCCGGAGGCCGCTCGCCACGACGGTGTGCACGTGATGTGCGGAGCGTGGATGGCGATGCTTCACGGCTCGGCCGATCTGGTCTACGACACCCAGGGAGGCGATCGCGGCGACGAGAAGGTCTTCATCGACAACATGGGGATGGGTATGGCTCAGCGGTCCCTCGGGCCCGGCACGCTGGGGCTTCGCGCGATGCTCTCGCTGGAGCCGGCGACTATCGGCAAGGAAGGCTACCCGCTGCTGCTGCAAACGGGGGAGACGGCGAACGGCCAGACACCCCTGATCGACCGGCAACACCCGCACGACCTGTTCATGGAGCTTGCCGGTTCCTACAGCATCGCGAGCGGTAATCGCTCGGTCTTCGTCTACGGTGGTCTTCCCGGCGAACCAGCCCTGGGGCCGCCAGCGTTCATGCACCGGTTCTCGGGAGCGAGCATTCCGGTGGCGCCGATCACTCACCATTGGCTCGACTCGTCGCACATCACATTCGGTGTCGTGACCGCAGGCGCGGTCGTGGATCGCGTCAAGGTCGAGGCCTCGGCCTTCCGCGGGCGCGAGCCGGATCAGGACCGCTGGAATATCGAGTCGCCGAAGCTCGACTCGCATTCGTTCCGACTTTCCGTCAATCCGACGGATCGATGGGCGCTGCAGGTGAGCTATGGCCGCATTCACAGCCCGGAGCAGCTCGAACCCGACGTCAACCAGGACCGCACCACGGCGTCGGCGATCTACGACGGCACGTTCGGCGACACGGGGCGGTGGGAGGGAACTGTCGCATGGGGCCACAACCGTAATCGCCCCGGACATGACCTCGATGCCTTCACTGCGGAAGCGGCGGCGTCCATCGGCGAACGTCACACCGTCTTTGTCCGCGCCGAGAGGGTCGAGAAGGATGAACTATTCTTGGAGCCTGATCCGCTTGCAGGCCAGATCTTCAAGGTGGGCGAGTTGACCGCCGGCTATCGCAATGACTTCTGGCACCAGGGCCACTTCATTGCCGGCCTCGGCGCGGCAGGCACCCTGTCGTTCGTGCCAGATGAGCTGCACAGTACCTACGGAGACATGCCGGCGTCATTACTCCTGTTCCTGCATGCGGCGATCTGATGACCTCGACGGGATCTCCATCTAGGGCTACAAGAAAGGGATGGCCATGAGCACCCACGAACAGGTCGAGATCCACCCCCAGGCCGCCGCCGAGCGCGATCCGGTCTGCGGCATGACGGTCCGCCCCGATGGGCCGCATCACACGGTCTATGAAGGCCGCATCTACCGCTTCTGCAGCGCTGGATGTCTGGCCAAGTTCACTGCCGACCCGAAACGTTATCTCATCACTTCGGCCAGCACACCCCAGGCCACGCCGGCGATGGCTGGCGAGTACACATGCCCGATGCATCCGGAAGTCCGCCAGAACGATCCAGGGTCCTGCCCCAAGTGTGGCATGGCACTCGAACCGGCGCATGTCACAGCGCCCGCGAACAAGACGGAATGGACTTGCCCAATGCACCCACAGATTGTGCGCGATGCTCCCGGCAATTGTCCCATCTGCGGCATGGCACTCGAGCCGCGCACTGTCACGCTGCAAGAGGAAGAGAATCCCGAACTCGTCGATATGCGCCGGCGGTTCTGGATCTCCGTGGTGCTGACGGCGCCACTCCTCGTGATGATGGTGGGTTCCTTCTTGCCCGGTCAGCCGATTCATCGGCTGTTTCCGATGGCACTGGCCAACTGGATCGAGCTCCTGCTGGCAACTCCGGTCGTGATGTGGGGTGGATGGCCATTCTTTGTGCGTTTCTGGCAATCGCTCGTCAACCGCAGCCCGAACATGTTCACCTTGATCGGTCTCGGGGTCGGCGTCGCCTTTCTCTACAGCGTGGCCGCAGTACTCGTGCCGGACGTATTTCCGGCTTCGTTCAAAGACACGGGTGGGCGCGTCGGGACCTACTTCGAAGCGGCGGCAGTGATCGTAACTCTCGTACTGCTCGGACAAGTCATGGAGCTCATGGCCCGCAGCCAAACGAGTGCTGCGATCAAGGCGCTCCTCGGCATGGCCCCGACCACTGCGCGACGCATCGGTCTGGACGGCTCGGAAGCGGACATCCCCCTCGAGCACGTGCAGGTCGGCGACCGTCTGCGCGTGCGGCCTGGAGAAAAGGTTCCGGTCGACGGCGTCGTTCTTGAGGGCCGCAGTTCGGTTGACGAATCGCTCGTCAGCGGCGAACCCATTCCGGTCGAGAAGGACCCGGGAAGCCGCCTCGTCGGTGCGACCCTCAACGGCACGGGCTCACTGGTGATGCAGGCGGAGAAGGTTGGAGGCGACACGCTCCTGGCTCGCATCGTTCAGATGGTCGCCCAGGCCCAGCGGAGCCGCGCGCCGATTCAGCGTCTGGCGGATCAGGTCTCAGGCTGGTTCGTTCCAACCGTGGTGGGCATCGCAATCATCACTTTCATCGTTTGGGCCGTCGCCGGCCCCCAACCGCGCATGGCGTATGCGATCGTGAACGCGGTCGCGGTCCTCATCATCGCCTGCCCGTGCGCTCTTGGGCTTGCCACTCCCATGTCCATCATGGTTGCGGCTGGGAAGGGCGCAACCATGGGCGTGTTGTTCAAGAACGCGGAGGCGATCGAAACGCTTCGAACGGTTGACACGCTCGTATTCGACAAGACCGGCACGCTCACCGAGGGCAAGCCGCGGCTCGTACGTATCGTGCCCAAGGACTTGGACGAGAACGAAGCATTGCGCCTCGCCGCAAGTCTTGAGCGCGGGAGTGAACACCCGCTCGCCGCGGCAATCGTTTCGGCCGCCACGGAGCGTGCCGTGCGCTTGAGCGATGCAGCGGACTTCGCCACGGTTACGGGAAAGGGTGTAAAGGGCACGGTCGACCGCGAGTCCGTCGCGCTCGGCAACGCGGCTCTCCTCTCTGACCTCCACGCCGACCCCGGCGATCTCGCGGCGCACGCCGATGCGATGCGCAAGGAGGGGCAGACCGCAATGTTTCTCGTGGTGAATGGACGCGTTGCTGCCGTGATTGGCGTCGCCGACCCAATCAAGCAGACAACGCCGGAAGCGATTCGGCAACTCCACGAGGAGGGCCTGCGGCTCGTAATGCTCACTGGCGACAACCGCACCACCGCGGAAGCCGTCGCTCGGATACTCGGGATCGATGATGTGCGAGCGGAGGTCTTGCCGGACATGAAGGCGGAGGTCGTAAAGCAGCTACAACAGGAGGGACGCGCCGTCGCCATGGCCGGGGATGGGATCAACGACGCGCCTGCGCTGGCCCAAGCTCGGGTCGGCATCGCCATGGGGACTGGAACCGACGTGGCGATGGAGAGCGCTGGAATCACACTCGTCAAGGGCGACCTTCGCGGGATCGTGCGTGCCCGCCAGCTTAGCCGGGCTACGATGTCGAACATCCGGCAGAACCTGTTCTTCGCCTTTGTCTACAACGCGCTCGGCGTTCCGATCGCGGCCGGCGTGCTCTACCCGTTCTTTGACCTGCTCCTGAGCCCAGTCATCGCGGCCGCAGCGATGAGCTTCAGCTCCGTATCGGTGATCGGGAATGCTCTACGACTCCGATCCTTCGAACCAGGCAAGTAGCCATGCACTCAGACCCACAGCCTGCTTCGCCGGTCGCATCACGGCTCAAACTCGCGGACCTCACGTCTGGCATCGGTGCCATCGTCCTCGGAGTGGGGCTCGGCACCGTGGCAGGCCACTATCTCGAAGGACTCTGGGCGCCGCTCGTGCTTGGCGGCATTCTTCTCCACGGCTGGGGAATGTACGACAAGCATCGCCTTGAGTCGGGGCAACCGCATCAGCCGCGGTGGGCAACCGCGTTGTATTGGATTTGCTGGGCGCTTCTTGCCGCGCTTCTCGCGCTCATTGTGCTGCGGCTCGTGCGGTCCAGTTGACCACTGCTCAAGCGCTTTCATATGAGGAATGGTGGCGCTATCTTCTTGCCGCGTGGCCCCGTAGCTCAGACGGATAGAGCAGCGGTTTCCTAAACCGCTCGTAGCGAGCGTGAGAGCGGCTGGCGCGCCGCCTGGAGCGCCGGCAGGAACCCTCCGACGACGCCCATCACCGCCGCGAAGCCCAGGCCGATCGCCATGCCCACCGGCGTCACGCGGAACGCGAAAGCGATCTCGCTGAACGACGACCAGTTGGTGGTGCTGGTCACGATCCCGTTGATGGGGAGCGCCACCAGGCAGCCGATCGCGCCGCCCACGAGCGAGATGAGCACCGACTCGGTGAGGAATGATGTCATCACCGCCCACGGGGAGAAGCCCAGCGTGAGCAGCACCGCGATCTCGCGGGTGCGGGTCGCGACCGCCGCGTACATGGTGTTCATCGCGCCGAAGATCGCGCCGACCGCCATGATCAGCGTGATGAACACGCCCGCTCCCTGGATGATGCCGGACATCAGGCGCGACTGGCCCGAATAGAACGCGCGCTCGGTGCGCACTTCCACGCCGAGCCGCGGGTCCTTCTCGAGCTGCTGCTCGATCGCGGCGAAGCGCTTCGGGTCCCGCATGCGGAACGTCACGCTCTGGTAGCCCTCGCGCCCGAACGTGGGCGCGAGCACGGCATGATCGAACGAGGTTCCGCCGGCGTCGAAGTTGCCGACGACCTTGAAACGGCGCTGGCCGAACCGCAGCTCCTGGCCGATGCGGCAGCCCTCGAACCGGCTCGCGATGCGCTTGCCGACGATGACCTCGTCGGTGCCGGGGGTGAACGCGCGGCCCTCGACGATCTTGAGCCGGTCACGGAGCGGCATGCCGTCCGCCTGGATGCCGCGGATCGGGACGTTCGAGGAGCCCGTGCCGCCGGCCCGATTGAGCGTCGTGAGCACCAGCAGCTCGGCGCTCACGAGCGGACGGCCGTCGGGACCGGTCGCGATCTCCGGCAGCGCGCGGATGATGCCCGCGGCCTCGACCGAGATGCCGCTCGAGATCTCGCTGTCGGCCCCCGAGCGCATCACCATCACGTTCGACTCGGAGCCGGATTCCACGAGCGCTGCCCGGAAGCCCGACGCCAGCGCGAACGCGCCGACCAGGATCGCGACCACCATCGCGATGCCGAGCGCGGTGGTGATGGTCGAGGCCGGGCGGCGCACCACGTTGCGGATGTTGTACGAGAACGGGATCGCCATGGTGGTCTCCTAGTCGACGCGTCGCAGGGCGTCGACGATGCGCAGCCGGGATGCCTGGAGCGCCGGCACGATGCCGCTGGTCGCCCCCATGAATACCGCGATGCCGATGCCGGTGAGCACCGTGGCCCAGCTCACGGTCATGGGCGGCAGCATGCCGCCCGCGTTGAAGCCGGAGCGTTCGATCGCGTATTTCGCGAGCAGCGCGCCCGCGATGCCGCCGCCGAGCGTGATGATCGCCGCCTCGGTGAGCACCAGCCGGAGCAGCGTGCCGTCCCCGAAGCCGAGCGTCTTCATGACGGCGAATTCGCCGGTGCGCTCGCGCGTCGCCATCATCATCGTGTTGGCCGCCACCAGCAGGATCGCGAACACCACCGCGAGTCCGATCACGCCGATCAGGAACGGAACGTTGCCGTACATGCTCACGAATCCGGCCTGGAAGGCGCGCTCGGTTTCGGTGCGGGTCTGGGCCGACGAGTTCTCGAACATGACGTCGACCGCGCGGCTCACCGTGCCGGCCTGCGTGGGGTCGGTCAGCTCGAACGTGTACCAGCCGACCGGCCCGTTGCCGCCCATGCCCTTCTCGTTCAGGTAGTCCCAGTGGAAGATGATCGCCTCCTCGCCGAAGGCCGGGTCCTTGGCGTGGTAGACGGCGCGGATCGTCCACGTCCAGCTGCCGGGGAAGATGGTGCCGGTGGCGGCGATCTGCTGGCCGATCTTCCACTTCATGCGCTTGAACAGGGCCTCGCCGACCACGCAGGCGGTGCGCTCCTCCATGAAGGCGGCGAGCTTGGGATCGACGCCGGCCGGCGTGCCGCCGCCCGCCTGCGGTCGATCCGCGGCGATGATCTCGAGGTCGCGGTTGTAGATCGGGAAATAGGTCGCGGCATCCACGCCGAAGCGCGCGTAGAAGTTCCCGGGATCGACCGGATCGGTGCCGCCGAACCAGTTCCCGTACGTCACGATGCCCACCGCGGGAACGGACTTGATCCGCTCGAGGTAGGTTTTCGGGAGCGGGAAGATGAGCGAGATCTTGTTGCGGGTGACGAGCCGGCCTTCGCTGCCGACCTTGACCGCCGCCTCGAGGGTGTCGAGCACGCCGCGCAGCGAGCAGAACAGGAAGAGTGCGACCGTGACGCTCATCACGGTCAGGAACGTGCGCCGCTTGTTGCGGCCGAGGTTCAGGAGCACCAGGGAGAAGAAGCTCATCGCCGCCTCAGTTCGTCAGGTCGCCCTTGTCGAGGTGCAGCACGCGGTGCGCCTTCTCGGCGGCATGCGGATCGTGCGTCACCATCACGATGGTCTTGTTGAACTGCCGGTTGAGCTTTTCCAGCAGGTCCAGGATCTCGCCCGCCGCCTTCTTGTCGAGGTCGCCGGTCGGCTCGTCCGCGAGCAGCACCTGGGGATCGCTCACGATCGCGCGCGCGATCGCCACGCGCTGCTCCTGCCCGCCCGAGAGCTGCCGCGGGAAGTGCGTCAGGCGGTCGGCGAGCCCGACCAGCTCGAGCGCAGTGCGGGCGCGGTCGCGGCGTTCCTTCGCGCTCATCTTCACGAGCAGCAGCGGAAGCTCGACGTTCTGGAGCGCGGTCAGCACCGGCAGCAGGTTGTAGAGCTGGAAGACGTAGCCGATGTTCCGCGACCGCCAGCGCGCCAGCTCCTGGGACTTGAGCCGCGCGATGTTGGTGCCGTCGACGATCACGTCGCCCTGGGTCGGCTGGTCGATCCCGCCGATCAGGTTGAGCAGCGTCGTCTTGCCGCTTCCCGACGGGCCCATGAGCGCCGCGAACTCGCCGGGCGCGATCGTCAGCGAGATCCCGGTGAGCACCGGCACCTTCTGCGTGTCGCGCTGATACTCCTTGTGGACATCTCGGATCTCGATCGTCGCAGCCATGCCTTCCTCGTCGTTCGGCGGCCGGCGTGGCCGCGTCTCACCGTCGCCGCGCTAGGAGCGTGCGGCGCGCACCTTCTGACCGTCCGACAGCCCGCCGGGTGGATCGAGCACCAGGCTCTCACCGCCCTGCAGTCCCCTGCGAATCTCCACCTGCTCGCCGCGCTCCGGGCCCGGTTCCACCGTGACCCCGCGCAGCAGGCCGTTCTCGACCACCCACACCTTCGCGGTCTCTCCGTTCTGCACCACCGCCGCGCGCGGCACCAGCACGCGGCGCGGCGCCGCCGCCACCGCGCCCGCTTCCTCGCGGCTGAATACCACCTTGGCTCCCATCTCGGGAAGGATCCGCGGATCGCGGTCCAGGATCGAGACCTTGACGAGCACGGTCGCCTTCTGGCGATCCGCCGTCGGAACCACCTGGCGCACCCGCCCGGCGAACGACGTGTCGGGGTAGGCGTCGAGCGTGATGCTCGCGCTCTGGCCGTTCCGGATCTGCGCGATATAGGCCTCGTTGACGTCGACCTCGACCTCGAGCGTGGCGAGATCCGCCATGGTCACGATCGCGGTGCGGCTCAAGCCGCCGCCGGCCGACGAGGGTGCGACGATCTCACCGACCTCGGCGTCCTTGCGCAGGACGGTGCCGTCGAACGGCGCACGCACGTGCGTGTTCTCGAGGTTCACCTCGGCCATCTTCTCCTGGGCCCGCGATGAGGCGAGCTGGGCTTCGAGCACGCTCACCTGGGTGCGTGCGCTCTCCACGTCGACCGGGGAGTTGACGTCGCGCGCGCGCAGCGCCTCCGCGCGCTCGAGGTCGCGGCGCGCCTGTGCCATTTGCGCCTCGTAGGTGCCGGTCGCGGCGCGGGCCGCAGCGAGGGCGGCCTCGTAGTCCGAGTTCTCGATCTGCGCCAGGATCTGGCCGCGCTTGACCACGGAGCCCTCCGACACGCCGAGGAACACGAGCTGCCCCGGGATCTTCGCCGACACCGACGCCTTGGTGCGCGCGACGACGTAGCCGCTCGCGCTGATGCCCGAGGAGGAGGAGCTCCCGCCCCCGGTCGCCACCGCGGAAGCGGTGCGCACCTCGAGGCCCTTCGGCCAGAGCACGACCCACGCGCCGATCCCCACCACCGCGAGCGCCAACACGACGACGAGTGGCGCGCGCGAACGCCCCGGGGGCCGGGGAGGGTCGCGGTCGATCCTGAGACGGGAAAGGGCGGACGGGTCGGTCATTGGGAGCCGATCAGAGTGCACGCGGGCGAAGTCGAGCCGGGAACTCTAGGGAGATGGTCGGCACCGGTCAACCTCCGCTCCACGCGAACCGGCGGTTGCGGGGCCCGCGGAGGGCGGCTTAGACTGCGGCCCTTCGCGTGCCGTGTCGTGCGGCGCCATTCCGTCGTTGGAGGAACATCATGCCCTTCATCATTGCCGAGCCCTGTATCGGCGTGAAGGACAAGTCGTGTGTCGAGGTGTGCCCCGTGAACTGCATCTACGAGGGCGAGGATCAGTTCTACATCCACCCCGACGAGTGCATCGACTGCCAGGCCTGCGAGGCTGCCTGCCCCGTCCAGGCCATCTTCCCCGACAACGGAATCCCGGAGAAGTGGAACAGCTTCATCGAGAAGAACAAGACGTTCTTCGACAAGAAGTAGCCGGCCGATGACCGTGGGCGCCCTTCCCGGTCGCGATCAGGCCCTGGCCCTGCTCCACGACTGGGTCGCGAACGTCGGCCTCCGCAAGCACTGTTACGCCGTCGAAGCCGCGATGCGGGCGTACGCACGCACGCTCGGCGAGGACGAGGAGCGCTGGGGCGTCACCGGCCTCATCCACGATTTCGACTGGGAGCGCCATCCGGACCTCGAGCGCCATCCCGCCCTCGGCGTGGCGTTCCTGCGCGAGCAGGGCTGGCCCGATGACGTCTGCCGCGCGATCCTCGGCCACAGCAACTTCACGGGCGTGCCGCGCGACACGCCGCTCGCGACGTATCTCTTCGCGTGCGACGAGATCACCGGCTTCCTCACCGCCTGTGCCCTCATCCAGCCCTCCAAGTCGCTGGCGAGTGTCGAGGTGCCGTCGGTGCGGAAGAAGATGAAGCGCGTCGATTTCGCACGGAACGTGAGCCGCGAGGACATCGAGTCGAGCGCGGCCGAGCTGGGACTCGACCTCGACCGCCACATCGCCTTCGTGCTCGAGGCGATGCGCGGAATCTCCTCGGACCTCGGGCTCTAGTCTCCGCGCTCCCCGATGGATCCGGCCGCCTCGCGGGAGTGGCTCGAGTTCATCGAGTCGTGGCACGAGTTCTTCCTGATGGCCGGCACCGCCGCGGTTACGCTCGCCGGGCTGCTCTTCGTCGCGCTCTCACTCCACATCGAGGCGCTGATCCACGAGGAGCGCGAGCACCTCCTGGCGCTGGCCCGGGCCACACTGTTCTCGTTCACGATGGTGCTGGTGCTGTCGCTGATGATGCTGGTTCCTCTCCAGCGACAGCGGCTCGTGGCCTTCGAGCTGATGGTCGTGGGCGGGAACTTCATCCTCCTCACCCTGCGCCAGCTGCGATGGAAGCCGAAGAAGGAGCACGCCGGATTCTCTGCCGGGCTGATGCGGCGGCGGATGATCTTCCCGAT
>DAIUEO010000025.1:0-29409 GCA_036845125.1 Candidatus Eiseniibacteriota bacterium
AGCGGCGTCGTCTACCGCCGTCCCGCCACCGGCGCGCGGCGCTTCCCATCCTCGTACGAAGGCAACGCCTTCTACAGCGACTATTACGCCGGCTTCGTGCGCCGACTCACCGGGAGCGGGTCGTCGTGGTCGCCCGCCCCGCCGGTGCCCGGACAACCCAACGCCACCGACTGGGCCACCGGGTTCGACCAGGTGTCGGACGTGCTGCCGATGCGGGACGGATCGCTGTGGTACTGCCGGCAGTCGGGCGAGATCCGGCGCATCAGCTTCCTGGGACCGACCGATGTCGAACCGCCCGTGGCGCACGCGCCGGGGATCACGTTTGCACCGGCGCGACCGACGCCGAGCCCGGGCGCCGTCACGCTCTCGTGGTCGCAGTCCGCGCCCGGGACGGTGCGGCTCGTGGTGTTCGACGCCGCCGGCCGCGTGCGACGCGTGCTCGAGGACGGCTCGACTCTGGAGGCCGGGCCGCACTCACGCGATTGGGACGGGCTCGATCATTCCGGCGCCCGGGCTCCGGCCGGGCTCTACTTCGCACAGGTGACGGTGGACGGCCAGTCGCAAAGGACGCGCATCATGCTGCTCCGGTAACGGGGGAGCCTGCTGGACTTGGGTGACGCCGGGCGGCGAGACTGCCGCCCGTCATGACCTCGATCGTTCCGGCGCGCCGCGCACGCAACGTCGCCATCGCCTCGCTCGGATTGATGCTCGCGCACGGCGTGGCGCGCGCCTCTACGGCCGGGGGCGGCGTCGACATCCGCCCGCTGCTCGCCGCGGTGGCGCTCGTGCTCGTGGGCGCCCGGCTCGGCGGGGCGCTGTGCACGCGGATCGGCCAGCCGGCGGTGCTCGGTGAGCTCGTGGTCGGCGTGCTGCTCGGCAACCTCACCCTGCTCGGCTTCTCGTCGTTCGAAGGGCTCACCCACCTGCGCGACCTCGAGCTGCTCGCCCAGATCGGCGTGCTCTTCCTGCTGTTCGGGGTCGGCCTGGAGTCCGACATCGGGCAGATGGCGGCGGTCGGCAAATCGGCGTTCCTGGTGGCGACGGTCGGCGTGGTCGTTCCGATGGTGCTCGGCTACTACGTCTCGGCCGGGTTCTTCCCCGGCCACGACGCGCTCACCCACTGGTTCGTGGGCGCCACGCTCTCCGCCACCAGCGTCGGTATCACGGCGCGCGTGCTGTCCGAGCTCAAGCGCGCCACGAGCGTCGAAGGCCGCATCATTCTCGGCGCGGCGGTGATCGACGACGTGCTCGGCCTGATCGTGCTGGCCGTGGTCTCGGGCGTGATCGCGGCCACCGACCGCGGTGGCACGTTCGAGGCCTGGACGGTGGGCGCCATCATCCTCAAGTCCCTGGCGTTCCTGATCGGCGCGATCGTGATCGGGCGCTGGGTGTCGAAGGGGGTGTTCCGCGCCGCCGCGATCCTCGGCGGCGAGGGCATGCTGCTGACGGTCGCGATCGCGTTCTGCTTCGGGCTCTCGTACCTCGCGGCCCTGGCCGGCCTGGCACCGATCGTCGGCGCCTTCGCGGCCGGCCTGGTGCTGGAGAAGGCCCACTACCAGGAGCTGCGCGCGCAGGATCAGAAGAACCGCGGGGTCGAGGAGCTGCTCGAGCCGATCGCCTCGTTCCTGGTGCCGGTGTTCTTCGTGCTCATGGGAATGCGCGTCGAGCTCTCGGCGTTCGCCAATCCCGGCGTGCTGGCGTTCGCCGGCGCGCTCACGCTCGCCGCCATCGCCGGCAAGCAGGCCTGCGCGTTCGGCGTGCTCGAGAAGGGAGCCGACCGGCTGGCGGTCGGGCTCGGGATGATCCCGCGCGGCGAGGTGGGCCTGATCTTCGCCGGCATCGGCGCGGGACTCACGCTCCATGGCGAGCGCGTGATCGACGACGCGGTGTTCTCGGCCGTCGTGGTGATGGTGGCGCTGACCACGCTGCTCACCCCGCCGCTCCTGGTCTGGAGGCTCCGCCGCGCCCCGCGGCCCGGAGCCCCGACGTGCTAACCTGCGGTCCGTGCCCGGGTGCACCGGGCGCTCCCGCTGAGCCCGCTTTCCGGAGAATCGCAATGAAAACCGCTGCCCTGATTCTGCTGGCGGCCCTGGCGCTCGCCCTGTCGGCCGGCGCCCACCCGCACGAGACCGCTTCCGCCGCCCCGGCGGCGTCCACCACGCCGGCCGCCGTCCCGGCGGCGTCCACGGCCACGCCGGCCGCCACTCCCGCCGAGAAGCTCGGCGATCCGAAGAACGCGCACTGGACGCCGACCACCATCGAAGCCGCGACCGGTGAGCTCAACAAGAAGGTGCTGGCCACGGGGAAGATGGCGACCGTGACCGGCGAAGTGGTCGACGTCTCCTGCTACCTGCAGCTCGGCAAGCGCGGAGAGGCCCACGTCGCGTGCGGCAGCAAGTGCATCGCGAACGGGGAGCCGATCGGGCTGGTCGACGCGCAGGACCGGCTCTACATCCTGTTTGCCGAGGAACATCACCCGCGGCGCGACGGCCAGGTGTCCTTGCGGAAGACCGTGGGCTCGCGTCTCGCGAAGACGATCACCCTCACCGGAATGGCGACGGAGAACAAGGGCTATTACGCGCTGTTCGTGCAGGCTGCCGAGCTGGACAGCCTCGACAAGGCGGCCGCCGGCAACAAGTAGGCCCAGCTCGCGGAGGTTCCATGGACGGAACGACGGACGTGGCGGCTGAGCGCACGGGCAAGATCACGCCGGCCCAGTTCGGCACGTGGATCGCTCCGCATCTCGGCGCCGCGCGTCCCGAGGTGCTGCTCGGCCCCCGGGCCGGCACCGACTGCGGCATCGTCCGCATCGGCGCGGGCCGCGTGCTCGCGATGACCAGTGATCCCATCTCGCTGATCCCGGGGCTCGGTCCCGAGCGCTCCGCCTGGCTCTCCTGCCACCTGCTCGCCTCCGACCTCTGGACCTGCGGGATCCCTCCGTCGTATGCGGCCGTGAGCTTCGCGCTGCCGCCGTCGCTTTCGGACGATCTCTTCGCCGCGTACGCGCGCGCGATGAGCGAGGCATGGACGGCACTCGAGATCGCCGTGGTGACGGGGCACACCGGCCGCTACGAAGGGTGCGATCTCACCATCGTCGGCGCGGCGACGCTGACCGGGGTGGGCGACGAGGGCCGGTGGATCGGCGCGCCGTTCGTGGAGGCCGGAGACCGCGTGCTGCTCACGAAAGGCTGCGCGATCGAAGCCACCGCCCTCACCGCCCATCTCTTCCCGAAGCGGCTCGCGCAACGCCTGAACGACGAGGAGGCGCTCGAGCGCGCGCAGTTGCGGATCGACGACGTCTCGGTGGTGCGCGACTGCAAGGCGGCCCTGCGGACGGGCGTGCGGGAGCGCGGCGTCACGCTGCTCCACGACGCCACCGAAGGTGGCGTGTTCGGCGGGCTGCTCGAGGTGGCGCGGGCCACCGGCCACGACCTGAGGATCCAGCACGACAAGATCCCGGTCGCGGCCGAGACGCGCGCCGTGTGCGAGCTGCTGGGCGTCGACCCCTACTGGACGCTCTCCGAGGGCACGCTGATCGCGACCGTGAAGCCGGAGCACGTGGCGGCGGCCATGGAGTCGTTCGCGCTCGACGGCATCGCGGCCGCCGAGATCGGCGAGGTGGTGCGCGGCAGCGGCCACCTGTGGGTCACCGAGGACGACCAGCGGACCGTGACCCGCATCGAGGCCCCGCTGCCCGACCCCTGGTGGGAGGCCTACTCCCGAGCCGTGAGCGAGGGTTGGAGCTGACACCGGGGCGTCCGAGCCGCGTGCCCGCGATCCTCCAGGGGATCGTGCGGCCGCTCCTGGCCGGACTGCTGGTCGCCTCCGCCGGAGTCGGTGGCTGGTGGGTGCTCATCCAGGCCGAGAATCGCGTCATCGACCGGCTGGTGGAGACCGAGACCCGGCTCGTCGCGGCCCAGATCGAGCGCACGCTCCGCATGCACCTGGTGGAGCTGGAGCAGATGGCGCGGCGCTGGGAGCGGCGCACGAACGCGGCCGCCGACGACTGGAAGGCCGACGTGCTGGAGGTCAAGCGCCAGACTCCGGCGTTCCGCGCCATCGAATGGCGCGAGCCCGCGCTCACGCTCCGCTGGGCGGCCCCGCTCACCGCGCTCGGCCGCGGCGGGGATCTCGATTCGCTCTACGAGGACCGCCGCCTCGCGGCGCTCTCGCTGGCCGGAGGGACGAACGTGCCGTATGTCTCCGCCACCTATTACGGCAGCGTCGAGCACCGCCATGTCTCCGTCGTCGCGCCGATGTTCGATGGCGAGTCCGTCAACGGGTACCTCATCGGCGTGGTGCGCGTGCGCGACCTGCTCGATGAGTCGCTCCACCAGGAGCTCAAGAACGGCTACTCGATCGCGGTTCACGAGGGTCCCTACCTGCTCTACGGTCCCGAGCCCACCACCGAAGGGCGCGACGCCGAGCGGTTTTCGCGGTTCGCCGAGGTCGAGGTCGAAGGGCTCAAGTGGAAGGTGGAAGCATGGCCCGGACGCCAGCTCACCCCGCGTCTGCGCTCACCGGCGGCGCTGGTGGTGCTGGTGATCGGGGTGATGTTCGGAGTGTTCGCAGCCGCGGTGGTGAGCCGGCCTCCCAGCCGCTGAGCCGGCACCCGGTCCCGCGCTCCCGCGGGATCGAGTGATCGGATGCATCGAATGTGGACGATGCCCCGATGAACGCCGATACTTCAGGCATGCGTATCGCGGCCATCGACGTCGGCACCAACTCGATCCACATGGTGATCGCCGACACCCGTCCCGGCGGCTTCGAGGTGATCGACCGCGAACGCGAGGTGGTGCAGATCGGGCGCGGCTCGTTCGCCGGTGGAAGGCTCAGGGCGGAGGCCATCCAGCGCTCGGCCCAGGCGTTTGCGCGGTTCGTCCAGCTCGCCCGCCGCCACCAGGTGGATCGCATCCTGTGCACGGCCACCGCCGCGGTGCGCGAGGCGCGGAACGGCGGAGAGTTCCTCTCGGCGGCGCGCGCGGCGGCCGGCATCGGCCCGCGCGTGATCCCGGCTGAGGAGGAAGGCCGGCTCATCTACCTCGCGGTCAAGGCCGCGCTCCAGCTCGACGACAAGCCCTCGCTCATCGTGGACATCGGCGGCGGCAGCGTACAGCTCGTGGCCGCGAACCGGGAACGCGCCATCAAGACCGTGAGCGCTCCGCTCGGGGCGCTGCGGCTCACCGAGCTGATGCCCACATCGGATCCGCCGGTACCGCGCGATATCGCGCGGCTCCAGCGCCACATCCGGCGCACCTGTCGCGAGGCCTTCGCCACCCTCGGCGAGCATCGCTACGCGCGGGTGTTCGGCTCCTCGGGCTCGATCCACGCGCTGGCGCACATCGCGCACGCGCTCGAAACCGGAAGGCCGGTGTCCCAGATCAACGGGCATCACCTCGCGATCGAGAGCCTCCGGAAGCTCACGCGCCGCCTCCAGCGCATGACCACTGCCGAGCGCGAGCACCTGCCCGGCATGGACGTCCACCGCGCCGAGATCATCGTGCCGGCGGCCATGGTGCTGCTCCACATCCTCGAGGAGACCGGGCTCGACGGCATCACCATCTCGGATTTCGGCGTGCGCGAGGGGCTCGTGACCGACTACGTGCAGCGGCACGCGCAGGAGATCACCGCGGCCGAGCACATCGACGACCTGAGACTGCGGAGCGCCATGCAGGCGCTCGACAAGTTCCGCGCGAACGTGCCGCACGCCGAGCACGTCCAGAAGCTCTCGCTCGAGCTGTTCGACCGCCTGCAGCCGCTGCACGGACTGGGCGACGAAGCGCGCGACACGCTGCGCTTCGCCGCGCTGCTGCACGACCTCGGCGCCGCGGTGGGCTACGACCGTCACGCGGACCATTCCTACTACGTGATCAAGCACACCAACCTGCGGGGCTTCACGGCCGACGAGGTGGAGCAGATCGCCAACGTCGCCCGCTATCACAGCAAGGCGCGGCCGCGGAAGCGGGACGCCAGCTTCGGCGATCTCTCGAAGCCCGCGCGCCGCACCGTGCGCTGGCTCTCGGCGATCCTCCGCATCGCGGAGGGTCTCGACCGCAGCCACTACCAGCTCGTGAAAGCGCTGCGCGTGAAGCGCCGGCCGGCCGGCGGGATCGTGATCCGCGTCAACGCCCGCCGCGACGCTCAGCTCGAGCTGTGGGCCGCGCGCCGCCGCGCCGATGCGCTCGCGCGCCTGATCGGCGGTCCGGTGCGGATCGTCACCGAGCGCGGAGACGAGCGCCTGCGGCCCGAGGCTTCGCGCAACGGCGGCGATCCCGGGCGGAAGGGGCGCAAAGCGCGGATCACGCCCGCCGCGCGCGCCATCGCGAAGACGCGCTCGCGCGCGAATTCGAGGCCGAGCGGTGCGAAGTCACTGCGGTCCTCCCCGGCCAGAAGGGCGAGCAGGACGTCGCGATCGTGAGTCTCGCCGAGCGCCTCCTGGAGGTCGCGCAACGCCTCGAGATCGCGTGGCTTCGTTCCGAAGATCGCCCCGGCTCGCTCCAGTGAATAGCGCCATTTCTTGACGCGAATGCGCGCCGCGTGGGCGAGCTTCGCGTTCTCCGCTCCCGGCCGCGCGATGGCGATGCGCAGCGCCTCCACCGCCCGCTCGTGGTCCCGCGCAATCCGGTGCTGAACGATGCTGCGCAGGCCCCGCCCGGTGCCGAGTCGCGCCACCAGGTGCCGGGGGAGCTGACCGAGATCGGCCAGGAGCCAGCGCGTTTCCTCGCTGTCGAGCGCCTGCAGCGCCCGCTCGAGGCGCTCCCGGTAGCTCGCGGCCAGCCGGCCGACCCAGGCGGCGGCGGTGGCGCGGACTTCCGGCGGGAGCACCGGCAGCTTCGGGGTGAGGATCTCGATCTGGACCTCGAGATCGCGCGCCTCACCGAAGCGGCGCCGCAGTCGGCGGAGCGAGCGCTCGACCGGCGCGCGCGTTTCCTTCTCGAGCACCGGACGCCACAGCCGGAGCGCCGAGCCGAGCCGGCGGGTCGCAACCCGGAGATCGTGGACCGCTTCGGGATCGGCCGTGCCGCTGCCATGTTTCGTGGCCCGCTCGGCGTTGCGACGGAGCTTGCGCACGAGGCGCGAGAGGTCGGCAGCCGCCGCGGTCACGGCGGGGCTGCGGAGGGGAGTGTTACGGGCGGGAGCGCGGCGGGCCAGGGGAGCCGCCGGGCGGACTAGGTCGCCCCGACGACCCGCGACCCGGAGCGCAGCAGCCGCGAGATCCGCTCTTCCAGGATCTCCGCGTTCTCGTCGATCGGGCGGGTAGCGTCGAGGGTTTCGAAGCCGTACTCGGCCGAGAGCCGGTCCAGCTCGTGGATCACCTTCCGCTGGTAGTTGACGAACGAGTCGTAGAGATCCTCGCCCATCGGCAGATCCATGCCCGATTCCCAGTAGTCGAAGCCGCCCTCCGCCAGCACGCGCGGGACGAGGTCCTCGACTTCGATCCTCAGGTAGAACACCGCGTCCGGCTTGAGCGAGAACGAGAAGACGCTCTTGATCCAGTCGGGGTCGGCGCCGCGCACGATGGCGCGCGCGATCAGCGAGTACACGTAGCGGTCGGTGAGCATCACGAACCCGGCGCGCAGCGCGGGCAGAATCTGACGTTCGAGGCGGTCCGCAAAATCGGTCGCGTAGAAGAGGTTGAACGCGTTCGAGCCGAGGGTGTTGCCTTCCTTGGCCCGGCGGATGCCGCGGCTCGCGAGATCGGAGCGGCTCAAGCCCGTCTCCGCCACCGCGTACCCCATGCGCTCGAGCACGCCGCGGAGCCGGCTGACCTGGGTCGAGCGGCCGACGCCGTCGGTGCCTTCGACCACGATCAACCAGCCGGAGAGCTCCGAGAGATCGAGATTCGGAACGCCCTCGCCGTAGCTCTCGAAGCGCCTCATCGTCCGACCTCGCGCGCGGGAGCCGTAGTCGGCGCCGCCGGAGCGGCAGCCGGTTTCGCAAGGCGGGGATCGCCGGCGAGCCAGGTTTCCGGCGCCACCCGCTCGCGCTTCGGCAGGAACGGCCGGATCGCATCCCGCAGCTGCTTCTGCTGGATCTCGACCGGCAGCGTCGCGTCCATCACGGAGAGATTGAACTCCTCGACCAGCAGCTCGTACTCCTCGAGGATGCGGCGCTGGAACAGGACGTAGGAGTCGATCACGTCGCTGTGGAGCTCGAGATCCATGCCCGCTTCGTACCACTTGAGCTTCGGGCGCCCGGAGAGGATGCGCTTGAGCGCGATGTCGAGCGGAGTGCGGAAGTAGAACGACATCGTCGGCACAGGGGCGAAGCGGTAGAGCGAGCGCACCCAGCCGCGATCGACGCCGCGCACGCAATCGCGGGCGAAGGCGGTGTAGACGTAGCGGTCGGCCAGCACGATGCCGCCGGCCTTGAGCGCCGGGATGATCTCGCGCTCGATGCGGTCGGAGAAGTCGGTGGCGTGGATCAGCGAGAAGGTGATCGGCGTGAGGATCTTGCGCTTCTTGCCGCGCGAGGTCGTGGTCTTGACGATCGGCGACGAGTTCCACTCGCTGAATATCACCGGGTAGCCCTTGCCGCGGAGGAACTGGGCGAGCAGCGTGAGCTGCGTGCTCTTGCCTGAGCCGTCGATGCCCTCGACGACGAACAGTCTTCCCGGATACTCGCGACGATTGACCCCGAAACGACGTTCGGAAACCGGATTCAAGCGCGACGCTCCTCGAGTCGGGTTTTGCCGTGTCCGAGCCGCCGGAGCAACCGGGGTGGCACGAACCAGCGCAGGGTGCCTTGACCAATGGCCGGCGCCGCATCGAATTCGATGCAGCACGCGCCGGACTTCTTGAGAGCCAGCGGGCTCGAGGCGCCAATCAGGCGGGCGGCGAGAATGCCGAGGTCAGGCTCGTGTCCGACGAGCGCCACCACCAGGTCCGGCTGAAGCTTCTCGAGTGCCGCGAGCACCGGGCGGGACGGCCCGCCGGCGCCCAGCGCCTCCAGCGTCTCGAACTGCGGTTCACCCAGGGTATCGGCCAGAAGCTGCGCGGTGGCCAGTGCTCTCAGGAACGGGCTCGAGAAGACGACCGACAGGCTCGGTTCGAGGTGCGCGATGCCGCGCGCGGCGAAGCGGGTGCGCTCGATGCCGCGCGAAGTCAGCGGACGCAGCGAATCGTCCGGCCAGCGTTCGGAATCCGCGTGGCCAGCCGGTCCGTGACGGAAGAGTACGACGCGCATGGAAGAACCTTCCGCGAGCTCGCAGAGCGCCGCCTTCCAGGGATGAGGGAGGGGTCCGGCGAAGCCCGGAGTGTGTTAGGGCAGGCGGGGACTCTAGCACCGCCGCTTTGACGCGGGCCAGTGGGCGGGCGCCGTTGGTTGGCTTCCGTTCCGGTTGAGTATGCTGCGACCGATCGTTGTTACGGTGCTGTCACACCCTGCGAAGGGAGGTTCTGCCCCGGCCGTCACGCCGGCGGCCGGCAATCATGCACAAAGGACGGCTCGAAGCGTTCAGCGACGCCGTGATCGCGATCATCCTGACGATCATGGTGCTGGAGTTGAGGGTGCCGCACGGCGCGGACTGGAGCTCCCTGCGGCCGCTGCTGCCGGTGTTCCTGAGCTACGTTCTGAGCTTCGTGCTCCTCGGGATCTACTGGAACAACCACCACCACATGCTGCAGGTGATCCGGAAGGTCAATGGAAGCACCCTGTGGGCGAACCTGCACCTGCTGTTCTGGCTCTCGCTGGTTCCGTTCGCCACCGCGTGGATGGGCGAGAATCACTTCGCGCCGGCGACGGTGTCCCTCTACGGAGTGCTGATGCTGCTGTGCAGTATCGCCTACTTCATCCTGGTGCGAACGATCCTCAGCCACCACGGGCGGGACTCGGCGATCGCGATCGCGATCGGCAAGGACTTCAAGGGCAAAACCTCGGCGGCGCTCTACGCGCTGGCGATCGCAGTGGCGTTCCCGCTGCCGTGGGCGGCCTGCCTACTCTACGTGCTGGTGGCGGTGATGTGGCTCGTGCCCGACAAGCGCATGGAGCGCGCGTTCCACCTGGCGGCCAGCGAGCACTGAGACGGAATCAGGCGACCGCCGCCGGAACGCTCGGCGGTCGCCGGATCCACGCCGGCGCGTAGGCGAGCAGGCCTTCCGGAGATTGCGCGCGAACCAGCGCCAGCGCCACGGCCGGCAGCGCGAACGGCGAAGGGTAGATCAGGTAGCGATCCTCGAAGCGCGGCACGAACTTCTTCTTCCAGGTGAACACGCCCTCGAAGTCGTAGTAGGGCGCGAGCTGGCGGCGCAGGAGATCGCGTGCGCGGCGCTCCGCGGGCCCGATCGCCGGCGACTCGCTCGCGGGATCGTCGGCGCCCACGAGCGGCGAGAGCGAGAGCGACAACACCGCGTCGCCGCGCTCGCGTGCCGCCTCCACCGAACGGACGACGAGCAGCTCCATCGAGCCGGGATGCGTGTGCGCGGCGCGCCGCATCAGATCGAGGGCCCAGCCGCGGCGCGCCGGGATCGGCACCCAGCTCGTGAAGGCCTCGACCCGTGCGGTGCGCTCGTTCCACGCCACCGCCACCCAGGCGTCGGCCAGCGCATGCGGGTCGAAGCGCCCCATGCAGAAGCCCTTCTCGCCGCCGGCTCGCGCGCGCAGCCATTCGTTCGAGATCGCGCGCATCTGGTCGAGCCAGCCGGGCGGCAGCGCGGACGGCAAGAACGGCGTTCCTCCGGGCGTGAAGTGGCGGACGACGATCCCGGCCTGCTCGCACTTGTGCACCGAACGGCGGACGTCGCCGATCGCGCCGCCCTCGAGGCTGAACGTCGCCGGGTCCAGCACCGGGTCCACGCCGATGTGCAGCGCATTCCAGCCGAGCGACTGGTAGAGCGGCAGGTATTGCGGGCGCGCCTGGTACAACGCGGGCGTCCAATCGGAGGCGCGGCACAACGCGTCGAGGTCGGCGAGCAGCGGAAGGTGCTCCTCCTCGGGCCCGATCGGATCGCCGATTCCGAGCAGCACGTCGCGCTCGAAGCGATACGCCACCACCGCGCGGCCGTTGCGGCTGAAGAGATAGTCCGTGGAGTCGTCGAGGGCGAACCAGGCCACCGAGGACTCCCCGTGCTGTCTCAGCATCTCGCGGACCCGCTCGCGCTCGAGCCGGTGCCGGCGGCGATGGGACACCGGCTTCAACGCGGCGATCGCGACGAACACCACCCCGGCCAGGCTCAGCATCGGCAGCGAGCGCAGGTACCAGGTCACCATGCGCAGCCGGCCCGGCGGCAGATGCTCCGGCAGCAGCGTGACCGGGTTTCCGATCCCGAAGATCCGCCAGGCGGCGTCGGCGAACGCCCGCGACCACGAAGGCTCGACGGCGTACGCGGAGCGCAGGATCCAGTCCCCGGCGAGCGCGTAGGCGAGCAGCGCCAGGAATCCCCACACCGCGGCCCCGCCCAGCACACCGCCCGTGATCTGGCGGCTCTTCACCTGGAAGGCCTCGGAATTGATGGCGAGCAGGAACATGAGCGACGTGGCCACGATCGCTTCCTCGAGATCGAAGGCCTTGAGGAGGTTCACCGGCACCGAGATCGCGCACAGGAAGAGCGCGAGGACGTAGGCGCGGCGCTTGCCACGCCTGAGCCCCCACGCCGTCACGAGCAGGAGCCCGCCCGCGAGCAGCGTGAAGGTCCGGCTGGTCTCCAGCACCTCGCTGGGCACCAGGTGGAGCAGCGCGCGCAGGCGCTCGGGCGGATGCGAGAGCAGCGCCGAAGCGAGGTCGATCGCGCCCATCACCGCAACCGCAAGCGCGAGCAGGGCGCGGTGCCAGCGGAAGGAGCGCGCCGCTTCGGGCGCGCGGGTGAGCGGAGCCGATGGCCCGGCTCCAACGGCGGTGGGCGACCTCATCGGGCCGAGGCTACTGGAGGTGGCGGCCCGGTTCGAATCCAGGCGCCGGACGCCCGGAGAGTTGACCAAGGTGCAACCCGGAGTTGACGGCCGCCTGATGCATAAGACACCGGAATGCCGATCTAATCCTGCGAACCCAAGGAGCGCACCGTGCGGCCTGTTCTGCCCATTCGAATCCTTCTCGTACTGACGATCCTCGGCATCGTCATCACGAGCCGCGTTTCGAACGCGCTGCCCGTCGCCGCGCCGCCACCCGCTCCCGCGATGCGCGCCGAAGTCCGGTCCACGACCACACCCGGCGCCCTTCCCGTGCGTGCGCTCCGACACTCACGCCGCCACGCTTCGAGCCCGATGGCCCGGACCCGCGTCCTGCGCCGTCATTCCCAGCGGCGCGGAGCACCGGGCGCACTGCTCGGGGCGAGCGGTCCCGGAAACGACGATCGTCTTCTGAAGCGCGTGCACGACATGGATTCGCGGCGTCGCCCGGCGTTGGCCAGCATGCCCTGGGGCGCACGCGGCCCTCCGACCCCGGAGAGGGCAACCGCCACCCGCGGTTCCGCCGCACTCTCCGCCCCGGTTCCCGCCCGCCTCACGGCTCGAGCGCCCGCACCCGGTCTCACGCTCGCCGTTCCGTCACGCGAATCCCCGCGATTCGCCTCTCCCGATTTTCGCAACACCCGCCGCATGTGCGGCACGCGCACGCCCGCGATCCGAGGGCGGTCCGGTGTGCGCCCGATCACGCCCTCGAGTGAGGTCTCATCATGTCCCGTTTGAAGCCACTTCTCGTCCCCCTCGCGATCGCTGCGTTGATGGCCGTTTCCTACGCGGCGATGGCGGAGCAGACGGCGGCCACGTCGACGCAGAAGTCGAACGCGGCGACGTCCGCGTCCACCTCGAGCTCACACAGCTCCACGCACTCGAGCTCCAAGTCCTCGCACCACATCGACCTCAACTCGGCGAGCAAGGAGCAGCTCATGACGCTGCCCGGAATCGACGAGGCGAAGGCCGCGAAGATCATCGAGGACCGCCCGTTCAAGTCGAAGTCCGACCTGATGTCGAAGGGAATCGTGGACAAGGCCGAGTACGGGAAGATCGAGTCGAAGGTCACCGCGAAGCAGCCGGCGACGACGACCGCGAAGACCAAGTAATCACCCGGTTCATGAACGAAGGATTCGTCCACGAACCCGAAAAGAAAGGAGGGTCGAGTGGTCCCGCCCGGCGTCGTGAGGCGCCGGGCGGCTTCAGACGTGTCCGGTGACCTCGAGCCGATGGAGCGTGCGGCCGAGTCGGAACACCACGCGCGTGAGCAGCGTGAGGCCGACCGCCGCGAGACCGGCGACGAAGCCCCACCACAGGCCGCGCGGACCGAGCCCCATGGTGTAGCCGAGCCAGAGGCTCACCGGCACGCCGACGAACCAGTAGCCGATGAGCGCCACGATCATCGGCGCGCGGGTGTCACCGACCCCGCGCAGCATTCCGATCGACACGACCTGGAGTCCATCGAACACCTGGAACACGCCGGCGATCGGAATGAGCGACGCGGCCATCGCCATCACCGCGGCGTCGTTGGTGTAGATGCGCGCGAAGAGCGTGGGAACGGTGACGAAGGCGGCGGCGCAGATCAGCATGAACGAAACGCCGAGGGTCAGCGCGGCACCCGCGGCACGGCGCGCTCCGCCGGCATCGCCGGCACCCACCGCCTGGCCGACCCGCACACCGCCGGCGGCGCCGATGCCCATCGGGACCATGAACGTGAGCGACGCGAGGTTGATGGCCACCTGGTGCGCGGCGACCGGAACCGTCCCGAACCGGCCCATCAAGAGCGCGATGGTGCCGAAGATCCCGAACTCGAGAAACTGGAGCGCACCCAGCGGCGCGCCGAGGCGGAGCGTGTTCCAGAACGGCCCGGGCGCGAGCGCCTCGCGACGGATCGGGCGCAGGTGAACGCCGAGCCATCGCCAACTCACCATCAGGAGGCCGCTCAGCATCACGAAACGCGCGATCACCGCGGCGAGCGCCGCTCCCGGCGCGCCACGCAGCGCATCCCCGGCGTGCCCGAATACGAAGAGGAAGCACAGCCCCAGGTTCACCAGGTTTCCGAGCACCACCATCATGACGACCGGCCGCGTATGTCCCATGGCCTGGAGCGTCTGGCGCAGCACCCAGAAGAAGAGGAACGGCGGAATGGTCAGCGTCTCGATGTGGACGAAGACCTTCGCAATCGGGATCACGTCCTCGGGCTGCGACAGCGTGCGCAGCACCGGCTCCACCGGAATGCACAGCAGCATTGCGACCACGGAGAGCGCGGCGGCCAGCGCGAGCCCGCGCTGAAGCGCGCGCCCGATGGCCGGCTCGTCACGGGCGCCGACCGCCTGGGACACCAGCGGCTCGATCGCCGTGAGCGCGCCGAACGCGAACACGGTCAGGGCGAAGACATAGAGGTTGCCGAGTGCCACGGCGGCCAGGTTGGCCGCCGAGATGCGACCGACCATGATCGTGCTCACCACGCCCATGGTCATGAGCCCCACCTGCGAGAACACCACCGGGATCGCCAGAGTGGTGAGGCTCTTGAAATCCGCCGCGCGCGGGAAGAAGGCGTGGTGCGGGGAACGAGTCGTGACGTGGGCTTCCATTGGCGGAGTCTGCCCTCCGGAGAAATCCGGCGCCACCATGGGAGCCGGTGCTAGAGTTTCGGCCTCACGCGCCGGCCCATTTCTAGAGGAGGGAATGACCATGGCACTGGAAACCGGAAACCCGATCAAGGAAGAGACCATCGCCAGCACTGGCGGGGCCCAGATCTTCATGCGGTCATGGCAGCCGACGGGGAAGGCGCGCGCCATCGTCGTCATCTGCCACGGCGTCAATTCGCACAGCGGGCAGCATCTATGGTCGGGCGAGCAGTTCCGCGGAGCGGGATTCGCCGTGTACGCGCTCGATCTGCGCGGCCGCGGGAAGTCGAGCGGCGAGCGGTTCTATATCGACAACATCTCCGAGTACGTCAGCGACCTCTCGGCCGTCATCAAGGTCGCCAAGGCGCGCCTGCCGGGGCTCCGGGTATTCCTGCTCGGTCACAGCGCCGGCGGCGTCGTGTCGTGCACCTACACGCTCGACAACCAGGCCGAGCTCGCGGGGCTCATCTGCGAGAGCTTCGCGTTCCAGGTGCCGGCCCCCGATCTGGCGCTCGCCGCCATCAAGGGCGTGAGCCAGATCGCGCCGCACCTCCCGGCGCTCAAGCTCAAGAACGAGGACTTTTCGCGCGATCCCGAGGCGGTGAAGGCCCTGAACGCCGATCCGCTCACCCACAACGAGGTGCAGCCGGCCAAGACGGTCGCAGCGCTGGTGCGCGCCGACGAGCGCCTCAAGCGGGACTTTCCGCAGATCACGCTGCCGGTGTTCATCCTTCACGGCACCGCGGACAAGGCGACGGTTCCGCACGGCAGCCAGTTCTTCTATGAGACCGCCGGCTCCAAGGACAAGACGCTCAAGCTCTACCACGGGCATTTCCACGATCTGCTGAACGACGTAGGCAAGGAAGGCGTGATGGCGGACATCCGGGCCTGGATCGACAAGCGCCTGCCCTCCGCCTGAGGCTCACGCGAAACCGAGGTAGCCGCCACAGACGTCGGTGGCGGCTACACTTTTTCCGAATCGTCACGGTCAGGTTCTTTTCTTCTTCTGATCAGGGCCCTTCCTGAGCAGGATGAAGGTGCATTCGTTCTTCAATGGTCATGCACCTTGGGCCGAAGTGGAGGAGAGGTTGACCGGACATGCGCAGGTCTTGAAGAACGGCGGAATACTCGCCGCCGTTTTGCTGTTGGGATCGTGTCGAAGCGTGACCGCTCCGGAGAGTTCGTTTGAGAGCCCCGGTGTTGCGGCACGGCCCGCGGCACATCTGTTGGATGACGCCGCACGGGCAGGAAGCGCCTCCCTGCGAACCAGACGGCCGCCGATCCCCAGGGATCCCTACAGTCGGCAGGTGCCCGTCGTCTATCGCCTCCAGTCCTTCGCCGACCAGCGCGGGTTGCACTTCTGGCTGTTCCTGCGACCCGAGCGTCGTGGGGATCGACCTTTCTATGCGCCTCGCACCGCCGGAGGCTGGCAGTTCCAGACGTTCCTCAACATCGACCGCGATGCATCCACCGGCTACTGGGACGGGTACGAGTTCCTGACGCGTGACAGCGAAGTCGGGCTCGCGCCAGGCACTCTGGTGTTGCGCCGAACCGAGGGTGGTGGCGGCCCCGGCGGTTGGGGCGAGGAAATCGTCAGGATTCCGGTTCGCGTCACGCCCCACTTCGCGACGTTCACCGTCCCGCTCGCGGCCATCGGCGACGATGGAGTCGTGAACTTCGGAATCGAACTCTATGCGACGGTGCTGGGTGGCGATGACGGCCAAACGCCCGTCGCGAGTTTCCTGCGCTACTACACGGGGTCCTCCACGCTGAGATCTCGCGGCGGTCTGACCCAGGACATCATCGCCGCCGAACACTGACGGCTGTCGGCGACGCTTACACTTCCTTGAAATGTGACGATGTGATGCGCGCGCATTGAGAATTCTGGTGAATTGCGCGCGAGCCGCGGTCTACTCTCCGACTCCCACGCGGAGACAAGGCCGTGAAAACCTACGTCGCATGCTTCATGCATCGCCCCACTCTCAGAGTATTCGCGCTCGCCGCGTGGTTAGCGTTGTGCGTAGCCACCGAAGGCGTCGCTGGCTCGGAGCGGATGGGCCGCCTCTTCGACGGAGTGCACGCCAGCATCCCCGGCTCTGGCTTCGTCACCGGCCAGCTCGACGCGGACCCTGCCGTCGATGCGGTCGTCGGTCAGGGCCATCAGCTCATCCTGTGGGGCGCCACACCTGAGGGCGTGTTCGCTCAGGACGGCTCGATCACTCTCGCCGAGCCGCTGGTCCCCGTCGCCCTGGGAAGGATGAATGCCGACTCGTACCCGGATCTGGTCGGACGGACGGGGACCGGGCTCGGAATCGTTCACGGGACTGCGACGGGGCTTGGTTCCAGCCTTCAACTGCTGTCGGTCACAGCCCCCGACGAGTTTGTACTGGGTGACATGGATGGCGATGGCCTCGACGACTTCGTGTGCGGCACGGACGACAGCATCCGGGTCCTGCTGAACCGTGGTGACCACCTGGAGGCGGTCGCTTCGCCAGCCGCATCAGACACGTGGCTCAACTTCGCAGTCGGGGACTTCGACGGCGATGGAACGCTCGATGCCGTTGCATCGGGCTTTCATGCCGGAACGTACGCTTCGTTCGTCAGGACGTATCGGGGCGTGGGTGGCGGACACATGACTCCGTGGTTCGAGTTCGTGTCGCCAACGTTCGTCGACCAATTCGAAACGAGGGACATGGACGCGGACGGTCACGTGGACATCGTCGCCAACGGATACGACCCCTCGATCCTCTGGAACGACGGGGCGGGCACCTTCAGTGACCGTCTCCGCCTCCCGGAATACGTCTATTCCGGCCGCCTTGCCATCGGGGACATCGATGGCAATGGTTCGGTCGACATCGCCGTGACCGACTACTGGAATGATCGTGTCTGGGCCCGTCCCTACCTGAATCGCGGCTCCCGGCTCTTCGACAAGGGGGCGGAGTGCTTCGCGGGAGGCAGGCAGAATGGCAAACCATTTCCGGTGATCGGCGACTTCGATGCTGACGGGTTGCCGGACATCGTCGTCCACAATTCCGTGGGCCAGCCGTTCGTCGTGCTCTTCCGAGGGAGGGCGGGTGGCACACTCAATCAGCGCGCGCATGAGGTCGACCTGCCGAGTTTCCAGACCCCATATGCCGTCGATTTCTTCGGAGGCAGCCGTGATGCGGTCCTCCTGGTCACGACGGATTCCGCCCTGTACTTCGATACCGGAATCGACGGAAGCCTTCAGAGCCCGGTGCCCGTGCCTGACGCCGCAGGCGTCGCGCCTCTCGAGCTCTCGGGCGACGGCAGGGCCGATCTAGTCCGGTCGGAGAATGGCGAGGTCCAGATCAGGAAGTGCCTCGGCGGCCTCGTGTTCGCGTCGCCGGAGACAGTTCGGTTCGGGAACCTCAGGACGACAGCGGACTTCAACGGCGACGGCGTGACCGATCTCCTGGTCGGTGACGTGAACGGTGTTCGCGTCGTACCCGGTCTCGGCGGCGGATCCTTCGGTTCGCCCGGCCCGGTCCTGTTACCCGCTCACGACGCGCTCATCCACGTCGCGGCGGCCGACATCGACGGGGACGGCGACGCGGACCTGGTCAGTGCCGAACCCGCGCCCAGGCGGGAGGGCGCCCGCAATCCCGACGACTACCTCGTCACCTATAGAAATGAAGGTGACCTGAGCTTCGCTGTCTGGCAGACCATGCTGCGCCCTCCGCCCGAACGGGGCTTCTCCTCTCTGGATCATATTGGATTCATGAACCTGGACGCCGACGGAATCCCCGATCTCTACGTGGGCTACTACGCCGACAATGAACTCCTCCACATGGCGAGAGGCATTGGAGATGGCCAGTTCGCCTTCTCGGACACGGTCGAGGCGTTCCTGGGAGAATCTCAGCGCGTGGTCTTCGTCGACCTCGAGGGCGACGGGCAGGACGAGCTGGTGGTTTCCGCCTGCAGCTCGATCCAGGAAGGCTATCTCATGATCTGGTCGAACGACGGCGGCGGCTATCCTGCCGAGCCGGCGCTGATCTGGCTCGGAGGTGTCACGACCCGCACCGCGGTCGGCGATTTCGACGGAGATGGCGCACCGGATCTGGCGCAGGCCTGCCACGAGGCCATGGTATACGTGGTCTGCACACACGTCACCGTTCACATGAACCGTCTGAAGACGACGCCAACCCCGGTGCTGTTGTCACTCGTCTCCTCGATGGTCACGAGCCAGCTCGTGCGGATCGAGTGGTATGCGGCGGAAGCGGCGGGCCCGGTCGGCGTGGAGCGCCGTGAAGGCGAGGCGAGCTGGGAGCGCATCGCCACGCTCTGGAGCGACCGGGGTCGCATCCTGTTCGAAGACCGCGACGTCGTCCCTGGCCGGGATTACTCCTACCGTCTCGCCGTGCAGGCCGGCGCGGACGTGACGTACACGCAACCCTTTACCACTCGGATTCCAGTTCCCTCGCTGTCGCTTCGGGCGAGGCCTGGCCGAGATCCCAACCGAATGCTCTTCGTCGTCTCTGCCTCGAGCCTGGATCCGATCGAAATCGTGGTACACGACCTGCAGGGACGCCGCGTCGCATCCCGTCTCCATCTACCACGCGCCCCCGGTGAAAGCAGCGACATCGAGCTGTCAGCGAACGGCGGGATGCTGCCGGGGATCTACTGGGCCACGGCCCGCCAGGGCGGCTCGAAAGCCACCGCGAGGATCATCCGCCTTTTCTGAGTTTCGACTCGACTCCTTGCGCTCGGCCACGCCGGCGGGGAGTATCCGCGGCATGGAATCGAGCGCAGACACCAAGCCGTGCCCGGCGTGCGGCGAGACGATCAAGGCGAGCGCCCTCAAGTGCCGTTTCTGCGGCGAGGATCTCGAGGCGTTCGCCGCGCGCCGCGAGATGGGAGTCGAGAAGACGCTGTTCTCCGGGCATCCGGCAGCGCTCTACTCGCTGGGTCGGTGGGCGCTCGCGATCATCACGCTCGGCATCGCGGCGCTCGTCTACTGGATCGCGAGCCGCGCGACCCGCTTCGAGATCACGACCCAGCGCGTGCGGATCGAGCGCGGAATCCTGTCGAGATCGCGCCAGGACACCGAGCTCTTCCGGATCGACGACATCGTGCTCGAGGAGCCGCTCGGCATGCGGATGGTCGGCCATGCGCTGCTGATCCTGCGCTCGACCGACCGCAGCACCCCCGAGGTGCGTCTCTACGGCGTGCCGGGACTCGACGCGCTGGGGGACCGCATCCGCGAGTGCGCGCTCCGCGAGCGCGAGCGCCGCGGCGTCAAGGTGTGGACCCAGGCCTGAGCGCGGTCGCTATCTGAGGACGATCACCCTCCGCGAGATCACCCGGCCGAGGGCCTCGAAGCGGACGAAGTAGAGCCCGGGTCCGTGGGCCCCGGTATTCCAGGTGGCGCGATGCGGTCCGGCGTCGAACTCCCCATCCACCGGGCGCGCGACGCGCCGTCCCTGGGCGTCGTACACACTGATGCGCATGCGACCGCCGACCGGCATGGTGAACTGGAGGTTTGCGCTTCCCCGCGCGGGGTTGGGGCCCAAGCGCACCGAAAGCTGCGAACCTTCGCGTTCCGGTACGCTGGTTTCAGCCGCTGGAATCAGGCACGCGAGCGACTGCTGGGACACTCCCGCGATGGTCGAGAAGCCACCGCCTGCGTAAATGCGGCCCCCGGCCGCGGCCAGCGCGATGACGAGGTTGGTGTTCGGGTTGAACTGGTCCGCCCCGCCGGAGTTCGGGTCGATGGAGGCGACGCCATTCCTCGGCTGTCCTCCCATCTCTGTGAAGGTCCCCGCCGCATACACGCGGCCTCCAGCCAGGACGACCTCGTCGACGCGGGCACCGGTGTCGGTCGCGCCATTCGGATTCCAATCCAGCGCCGCGCCGCTTCCCGTGTCGATAGCGGCGATATCGAATCGGTCAGTCGCGCCCACTTCCGAGAAGTCTCCGCCCACATAGACGCGGTTCCCGTCCACTGCGAGACTGTAGGCGATCCCGTACAGGATGCCGCCAGGGCCAGAGCCCCAGACGAGCTGTGGGTTCCACGGTGTGACGGAACCACTCGCCGCGTCGATCTTCGCAAGCCCCGGTCGCGCGAGGCCGCCGACAGTTTCGAAGGGGCCGCCCACGTAGAGCATCCCTTCCGCGATGGCGATCGTGTAGACGGGATCGGACGCGCCGGGCCACGGCACCACCGCATTTCCGGTGGTCGCATCCAGTGCGGCGAAATTCGCCTGAGTCTGTCCGCCGATGGTGCTGAAGGCTCCTCCGGCAAAGATGGCGCCATCACCCACCGCCAACGCATTGACCGGACCGCTGGCGTCCGGATTCCAGGTGCCGACCGCAGCCGTCGCCGCATCCACTGCCGCGATGCGATTGCGGGGCACGCCCCCGACTTCCGTGAAATCGCCTCCGAGGTAAACCGTTCCGTTCCCTGCTGCGATCGCCCTCACGGTGGCGTTCGTACCCGGGTTCCAGGCTGTGGGCGTCCCCGTGTCCAGATCGATGGCGGCAAGATTCGCCCGCGGGATCGGCGGACCCGCGGCCGGGACCACCTCGGTGAACGAGCCTCCGACGTAAAGAACTCCATTGCTCTCCTCGAGCACGAAGACCGTGCCGGTCACGCTCGGAAAGTCCCGGCACACGATCGCGCCCGCATCGTCGTCCTGGATGGTGATGACGCCGTCGTGGAGCACCGCGACGCCGGTGGGGGACGTGACCGTCAGGTCCACGACGAAGGTCTCGTTGAACTCGGTGAAGCCGTCGAGGTTCGTGCTCACGGGCACCGGTTTCGCGCCCTCGCCGGGCAGAAACGTGATCGTGCCGCCGGTCGCATCGAAGTCGGCGGGAGTGCTCGCAGAGCCTTCGGTCGTGGCGTAGTCGATGGCGACCGTCCAGGTTGTCGGAGGCAGGAGCAGCATCGTGAGATTCGCGGCCGAACCTTCGCTCACCGTCGTGTCGTTGACTGTGACGACTGGTCGAATCCCGGCAATGGCGCCCGCAGACTTTCCGACGATGCCGTTGAAGTATCCGCCGACGTAGAGCCCGCCCGGCGCGACCGTGATCGCGCGGATCAGGCCGTTGGGGTCGGGGGCCCATGGCAGCGCGAGCCCGGTGGCTGACGAAATGGCGGCAAGACGGGAGCGAGCCTGGCCGCCGATGCCGGCGAAGTCGCCGCCCACCAGGACCGCGCCCGGGATGACGCACAAAGAGTGTACGGTGGCGCTGACGGCGTTCGGATTCCAGGAAGCCGGGGTCCCGGTCACGGGATCCAGCGCGGCGACCCCGGAGCGCGAGATCCCGCCCATCAGGTTGAACTCGCCGCCGGCGTAGATCACGCCGTTGCCCGACGCGAGCGCACGAACCGTGTAAACGGTAGTGGAAGCGTGCCCGGGGTTGGGATCCCACGCGGTCACGATCCCGGTCGCCGCATCGACAGATCCGAGCCGATTGCGTGGCTGTCCGCCGAGGTTCGTGAACGTTCCGCCGGCATACACCACGCCGCCGGTGACCAGGATCGTGTGGACGGCACCGCCAGTGGCTCCTGGATTCCATGAGGTTGCCGATCCGGTGGCCACGCTGAGCGCGCCAATTCGGTTGCGGCCCACTCCACCCAGCGTGCCGAACTCGCCGCCGGCGTAGATCGTGCCGCCGTCGAGCGCGAGCGCGTACACCGCGGCCGAGGCGCCGGGGTTCCAGCCTGTCGCCAGCCCGGTGGCGGCGCTCAGCGCCGCGATGCCAACGCGGGTCTGGCTGCCCACGTTGGTGAAGTGGCCGCCGACGTACACCACTCCGCCGCTGGCCACCATCGCCTTGACCGCGTTGTCGGCGTTCGGATTCCAGGAGGTCAGCATGCCGGTCGCGAGATCGATGGCCGCGAGATGCGCACGAGTCAGCCCGCCGATGCTGTTGAATTCACCTCCAACGAAGGCCGTGCCCGGCTTGGCGCCGATGACACGTACGGCGGCGCTGGTACGCGGATTCCACGAAGTGGTCACGCCGGTTCCTGCATTGATGGCGGCGAGGCGGAAGCGCGTCTGGCCCCCCATGCTCGTGAACACACCCCCGGCGTAGACCGTGCTCCCTTCGACCGCCAGGGCGTGTACCGCGCCGTTCGCCCCCGGGTTCCACGAGGTCGCCGCACCCGCGTCCGCAGTATCGAGCGCCGCGATGCCTACCCGGCCGGCGACGCCAATGTTGGTGAAGAAGCCGCCCGCATAGATCACGCCGCCATTCGCCACCAGCGCGTCCACCGTACTGTTCGCGTTGGGATTCCATGCGGTGACGTTGCCGGAGACACCATTGAACGCGGCGACACGGTTACGGGTCTGACCACCGGCGCTGGTGAAGGCTCCACCGACATAGATGTTGCCGGCGCTCACCGTCATCGCGTTCACGGCGCTGTTGGTGCCGGGGTTCCAGGGCTGCAGAGCGCCCGTGATCTCGTCGAAGGCGGAGAGATTGGCGCGGCCCTGCCCGCCGATGAAGCTATAGCTCCCGCCGACGTAGATGAGGCCGCCGTCACGGGCCATACAGTAGACACTGCCCGGAGTATTCGGATACCAGGACGCGGCAAGACCGGTCACCGCGTCCACCGCGCCGATGTTGTTCCGCGGCTGTCCGCCGAGACCGATGAAGGTGCCACCGACGTACACCATGCCGTTCGCGTACAGCAGTGCCTGTATCGTTCCGTTGGCCGCGCTACCCACGCGCGGGTTCCACGGTGCCACCGAGTTGTCGGCGAGGATGTGCGCGAGGTGCTGACGAGGCTGGCCGCCGACGTGCGTGAAGCTCCCGCCGATGAACCAGCCGCCCGCGCCGTCGGAAGCAATCGCGAACACCGTACCCACCACCTTCGGCATGCTTTGCGGCAGCGCGGTCACCGCATCGATCGGAACGCCCGAACCGGTCGGGATCCCGACCTCGAAGAACTCGCCTCCTATATAGAGGATCCCGTTCATCTCAACGGCTGCATGCACGGGTCCGTTGGCGGAATACAGGCTGTCACGCAGCGGCTGGGCGGAAGCGGAGCCGGTGATCAGGGCTGTCAGCAGGAGCAGGATGGCGGGTCGACGCATGAGGACCTCAGCGTGAAGATCAGCTCCAAGGGGTTCGTGGTGGAGAGAAAGTGTCCTCCCGCCCGACATGGTCGCGCAAGAAGAATGTCGGTCGCGGCTACGCTTTTTCTAAATCGACATACGAACGATTTCGAGCGAACGATTTCCCGTGCATCGCTCAACAGGCGCCCCATAGGCTGCGCTTCGTGAGAAACGTGGCCGCCATTCTGCTGACTGCAGGTCAGGTGCTCGCACCGCAAGCTGCGCGTGCGGCTCTTCCGCACGAGAGTTCTCATTCCGCGGAAGCTCCACCCATCATGGGCAGGTTCTTCGATGGCGCCCGCACGAACTTGAGCGGCCAGGGATTCCTGCTGGGCTTTTTCGATTCGGATCCTGCCGCCGACGTGATGCGGGGAGGCGACACCCAGCTCAAGCTCTTCACGGCCAGTCCGGAAGGCTTCCTCGTTCCCGACGGTGCGGTTCCGATCTCCGAGCCGTTCTCTCCTTCAGCGGTCGCTAACATGAACGGCGACGGAATCCCCGATCTCGTTGGCAGCACCCCTTCAGGATTCGGAATCCTCATGGGGACGCCAGGTGGGTTCGAGGTCACGCCAGCGCGTCCGTCGGGAGCACCTGCTTCATGGGATGCGATCGGTGATGTGGACGGTGACGGTCTTGCCGACCTCGTGGCAAGAGAGGGGGATGTCGTCGCCATCTACTTCAATCGGGGCGAAGCATTTCTGAAGGTGGCCTCTGTCATTGGCTCCACATCCGGAGGGATGGCGGTTGCGGACATGGATGGAGACGGCGATGGCGAGGTGATTACGTTCGGCTACTCGCCACCTTTCTCGTCGGCCCTGCTGGTCCTGCGGCCTACGGCTCCCACTGGAACACTGGAGAAGTGGAAGGAGATCGCGGTGGATGGGCCCGGCGAACTTCTCCCGGCGGACTTCGATGGTGATGGCGCGATCGATATCGCGGCCAGCTGCAGCTGGGCGCAGGTCTTCTTGTTCTGGAACTCGGGCACGGGAGATCTGGATCCCATTGCGGTCGGCTCGTCGACCGACGAGACGGCGGATATGGCGGCAGAAGACATCAACGGGGATCAACGCCGTGACCTTCTCTGTCTTTACTCCATTCCGTCTGACGGATTCGTTCAGGTCCGGGTATGGATCAATCAGGGCAATCGGCAGTTCGACACCGGCTCCAGCAGTATTTCAGGCGGCTCATACGCGGAAGGGAATGCGATGGGAGTCGGCGACGTCGACCATGACGGGACTCCGGATGTCGTGGTGGCCCAGGCTGGCGGTTTGTTCGCGACTCTGTTCCGGGGCCGGGCACAGAGTGAACTCGGGCAACGTTCCTATCCGGTTGGAATCTCGTGGCCGGGTCAGGCGTGGGCGGCCGATTTCGAGGGTCGCGCTCGTGACGGGGTGCTCGTCGCGTCATCGGATGCCGCGATGTACTTCGAATCACGACCCGATGGAACGCTGGAGAGCCCGATCTCTGTCCCGGAAGCGGCTGGTGCGATGCCCCTGGACCTTGGCGGGGATGGTCGCGACGACCTGATCCGGTCGAGCCTCGGCGAGGTCGTGATTCGGACGTGCCTGGGCGGGCTGAACTTCGCGGCTCCCGAGACGCTCCGATACGGAAGCTTCAAGGGCGCAGCTGACCTCGACGGCGACGGAGTGCTCGACCTGCTGGTCGGCAACAAGCAGGAAGTCCGCAGCGTTCCAGGCATTGGAGGTGGCAGTTTTGGCCCACCGGGCCCAGTGCTGAACGTCGTACACGACGAGTTGATGGACGCTACCCTGAGCGATCTCGATGGGGACGGTGCTGCCGATCTCGCAGCCATCGAGCAGACGGCGGACGAGTGGCACCTGGTGACCTATCACAACAACGGATCCGCTGGGTTCACGCCCTGGAGAGAGTTCGCGCTTCCGGTGAGCTACGGCATTCATGACCCCTATATCCGTCCCGGCTCAATCCACCTGATGAAGCTGGACGCGGACTCGAATCCCGATCTCGCGATTCAATTCCGGGATGCGGAGCGAGAAACCGTCTACGTGTTTCGCGGCCTGGGTGACGGGCTGTTCTCGCGTTCAGACACGGTGCAGACATGGCTGGGGGAAGCACACATCAACACGTTTGCCGACCTCGATGGGGACGGTATGGACGAGTTGATCGTGACCTCCTACAGCCCGGGCTCCACAGCGTACCTGTTGATCTGGGCGAATCTGGGCGGCGCTTTCGAAACCGAACCCTTCGTGATCCATCTGCAGGGATACCCGTCGACCGTGGTGGTCGGGGACTTCGACGGCAATGGCGCACCAGACTTGGTGCACGCGCTGCACAGAGCCGGCAGCGGGCGCACTGACCACGTGATGCTGCACATGAATCGGGGGGAGGATCATTCGACCCCGGCGCTGGCATCGCTGGTCACCGCAGTGGTCGCTTGGGATCGCGTCCAACTCATCTGGCACGTGGGCGACGCGGATGCGCCAGTTGAGATCGAACGTCGAGCTGGCACCGGCCTCTGGGAGCGGATCGGTTCTCAATGGCCCAGCATGGGGCAAGTCGCATTCGAGGATCGTGAAGTGCACCCGGGCGGGGAGTATTTGTACCGGCTAACGCTGCATACCGCCGAAGGCGACTACACGACGCAACCATTCACGGCGCGCATTCCGATCCCGGCGCTTTCCCTCCGTGCGATACATGGCAAGGATGCCAGGCGAATGGGCTTCGCTCTGAGGACGATGGGTCTGGAACCCGTCGAGATCGCCATCCACGACCTTCAGGGTCGACGGGTCGCGTCACAGCGGTTCACACCCCGCACACCGGGTGAGACCGTTGAAGTCGAGATGGAAACGTCTGTCCCCATGAAGTCCGGCATGTATTGGGCCACGGCCGCGCAAGGCGCGTCGAAGGTCACCGTCAGGGTGGTGCGCCTTCTCTAGTCACGTCCTGGAATGAGGGTCTCTGTGAGAAGCGTCACTGCTATTCTGCTCATCCTCAGCGTTGTCACGCGCGCGCACGCCGCCGGCCCGCCGACGCAGCACTCTCTCGGTGGATCGGAACGCATTGGACGACTCTTCGACGGCGCACAGACGCGGGTCACCGGCGACGGCTTTCTCCTCGGTGCGTTCGACGCAGATCCTGCAATGGACGTGCTGCTTGGTGGCAATGCGCTGACGCTGTGGGCCGCGACGGCTGATGGGAGGTTCGTCCAGGACGGGACATTCCCTCTCACGGAAGCGTTTGCGCCACTCCGCGTCGCGAAGATGAACGACGACCCGTACCCGGACCTGGTGGGAAGCACCGCTTCAGGTTTCGCGATCTTGGACGGGACCGCATCGGGGTTCGCCACGTCGCCGCGTCATCCCGCAGGGGCACCGTCGCCCTGGGCGGTGATCGGCGACATGGATGGTGACGGACTGGACGACGCTGTGTCCTCAGGCAACGAAAGCGTGACCGTGTTCATAAACCACGGGAACTCGTTCGAAACAGTGACGTCTCCCGGCGGCCCTTACAGCTGGGGTGTGGGTTCGGTCGGGGACCTGGACGGTGATGGCGACCTCGATGCCATCGGGTCCGGCCTTGGGCCGACGCACCATTCACCCTTCATCAGGAGTTACAGGAACGTGGGCGGCGGCGCTCTGATTCCATGGAACGACTATCCAATCCCGACATATGACTACGCAATCCCGACATATGTTGATCGGTTCGTCATTGCGGACGTCGACGACGATGGGCACCCCGATGTCGCAGCGGTCGGGTCCCGCCCCTACATCTTTTGGAACGACGGTAAAGGGGGATTCAAGGAGAGGCTGGATCTGGCGCCTTTCACGTACCAGGGCGAGGGGCTCGTGGTAGCCGATATGGATGCAAATGGACGGAAGGACATCGTCACAGTTGCGACATCATCCGAGGGGACCTGGGCTCGGATCCACTCGGGTTCGGGAAGCAGAGATGTCGAATCAGGACCAGCAATGTTCACGGGGGAGTTTGTGCGCCCATTCCAAGGTTTCGGAGTGGGTGACGTTGACGGGGACGACGTTCTCGATCTGATGGTGTTCCAAGAGGCTTATGGAGCCAATCAGATAGTCCTTTTTAGAGGGCGATCCCACAGCATGCCTGGGCAGAGGGCGTTTCCTGTCGGGCTCGCCGGAATCGCGCGTGCGTGGGCGGTGGATTTTCAGGACCTCTCCCGCAGCTCCGTCCTAGTGGTTTCTCCCGATTCCGCCCTCTACTTCGAGTCGCGGGGAGACGGCATGCTGCAGCGCCCTGTTCCCCTTCCCGTCGCCGCCGGGTCCACTCCCGTGGACTTCACCGGTGATGGTCAGGATGACCTCATTCGGGATGGAAACGAGGAAGTCATAGTCCGCCGCTGCCTCGGAGGACTGAGCTTCTCCGAGCCGGAGACACTGCGCGTGGGGGACTACAAGCTGACTGCAGACTTCGATGGCGACGGCGTCGCCGATCTACTGACTGCGAGCGCGGGCGCCTTTCATGTAGTACCAGGTCTGGGTGAGGGGTCGTTCGGCGCGCCGGGCCCCGACCTCACCCCAACCCATAGCTACGTGTATACCCTTGCCGCAGCCGACCTCGACGGAGACGGCGCCGCCGAGGTGGCGACCACCGAGCGCGACGAAATGGACCAGGACCATCTGATGGTCTATCGGAACGATGGCGCAAAGGGATTCGTTCAGTGGCACGACACCTCGATAAGCAACCCGTATGACATCTGGCCCCGTCGAGTGTCGTTCCTGAACTTTGATGACGATGGAATCCCTGACATCTCGGTGGGCTACTCGGATACCGATGGCGAAGTCATCTACGTTGGTCGTGGGCTGGGTGGAGGCGAGTTCACCTTCGTGGACACCGTCGACGCAGGGCTGGGGGAAGACATCAAGACGGTTTTCACGGACTTGGACCAGGACGGGTTCGACGAGGCAGTCGTGACTTCGATGAGCAGCAGCTGGGATGGGTATCTGATGATCTGGGCGAATGAAGCTGGGCGGTACGCCAAGGAGCCGTTGCTCATCGATCTCGGAGGGAGACCCTCCCCTACGAGCGTCGGCGACTTCGACGGGAACGGTTCCCCGGATCTGGTGATGGCCGTCCATCATCCAGGCACCTGCGAGCACGTCATGATTCATCTCAACCGCTTGTTGGATGCCCCTGTGCCGGTCCTTGCTTCGTTGGCCGCCTCCAGCGTGACCTCCGGCCGGGTACATGTGGAGTGGAGCGTCGGTGCGGCACGTGGGACTGCGTATTTGGAGCGGAGCGAAGCCTCCAACCCTTGGATCCGCATCGCATCTGGCCTGATCCATGAAGCCAGCATCGCCTTCGAGGATCGCGACGTCGTTCCCGGGCGCGAGTATTCGTATCGACTGGCGCTGTACACCGCGGAAGGCGACTACACCACTCTGCCGTTCACGGCGCGCATTCCGATCCCGGCACTGTCCCTTCGTGCGACCAATGGCAAGGACGCCAGACGGTTGGGGTTCACTCTGTCGACGATCGGACTCGAGCCCGTCGAGATCACCGTCCACGATCTTCAGGGCCGGCGCGTGGCCTCCCATCGCCACTCCCCGCGCGCTCCGGGTGAAACTGCCGACATCGCACTGTCTACTCCGACACCCTTGAGGTCCGGCGTCTACTGGGTGACGGCGACACAAGGGGCATCGAGGATCAGTGTCAGGGTGCTGCGGCTGTTCTGATCAAGCAATGAGGGCCGTGTCATGAGATCGGCAATAGCCATCGTCGCTTCGCTCGTCATTGCAGCAGGGCATGACCTTCCCCCCGGAAGCTGATGCAGCTTGAGTAGCCAGTCCTCTGCTAGCCTT
>DAIUEO010000026.1:0-24147 GCA_036845125.1 Candidatus Eiseniibacteriota bacterium
GATCCGTCACGAAGTGGCGGAGCTGCTGAGGCTATGCGGCCTCGATCGCGGGAGCGTCACGCTCCACTCGGATGATCATCCGGCCTATCCGCGGGCCTTCCGGGCGCTGCCAGACGTCACGATCCTCCACCACGTCACCTCATCCCTCGAGCGGCGGACGACCAGCAACCCGCTGTTTCCGGTGAACCTGCTGGACCTGCTGATCCGCCACGGCAGCGCCAATCACAAGCGCGAGACCATTGCGTTCTCGAAGCGAAGGCAGAGCGCGGTGGAGCGACTGTTCATCCTCCAGGTGTGGAGGAACTTCGTAAAGCAGTTCTCGGAGCGACGAGGGGGCGGGACGCCGGCGCAGCGGATCGGGTTATGTCAGCGGGCGCTGAGGGTGAAGGAGATCCTGAGGTCGCGGCTGTTCCCGAGCCAGTTCCGGCTGCCGGCGCGGCTCACCACCTACTACCGCAGGGAGACCAAGACCCCGGCGCTGGGGGTCAACAGAATCCATCGACTGAATTACGCGTACTGATCGCCACCGGGCTGCCTGGTCGGAGTTTGGACCAAACCGGACACAATCATCGGCGCACAACCAACGGGCTCCGGTAGACCAGCCAGGCCGCGACCCGGGTGACCTCGGTCAGGCTGGCGGCGCTCACGTGATTCAGGTCGTCGGACGTGGTGTGCCAGGCGTCGTATTCGAAGTCGATGATGTCCACCGCCGGGATGCCGGCCTCGAGCAGCGGCCGGTGGTCGTCGTAGACCTCGAACATCGGCTCAGCGTGGAAGCTGCGGGCCCCGGTCGCACGTGCACCCTCGACCACCAGCGCCGCCAGGTTGCTCGCGCGCTGGGACGAGAACACCTCGGGGTGGATCCCGAGGTCGCAGTCGCCCACCATGTCGAAGATGAAGGCCGCCAGGATCTCCTCGCGCCGGACGCGCGCCGCGTAGCCGCGTGCACCCAGGCAATAGGACTCGCTGTCCCCCGCGCCCTGGTCCTCGCCGTCGAAGAACACCAGATCGACTGCGATCGCGGGTGGGGTCTTGCGCATCCTTTCGGCGACCTCGAGCAGCACCGCGACCCCCGATCCGCCGTCGTTGGCACCCGGCACCGGCTCGCCGCGACGCGCGGGATCCGGATCGCGATCGGCGAATTCGCGCGAGTCCCAGTGGGCCGCGAGCACGAGGCGCTTTCCGCCCGCGGGGCCGAAATGTCCGATGAGGTTCAAGATCGGCAGCGGCCGGCCGAGCGTCGAGTCGACGAACGTCTGGCGCTCGAGGCGGCCACCCAGACGCGTGATCTCGGCCGCGATCCATTCACCGATTGCCGCGTGACCCGGAGTTCCGGGGATGCGCGGGCCGGCGTCGAGCTGATGCTTCACCCGCGCCATGAGGCGCGCGCCGTCGGGCTCGATCGGACGCGAGCAGCCGGGGGCGGCGAGGAGCAGCACGGTGAGGGTGGTGAGCAGCGCAACGAGAGTTCGCCGGCCCGGGTGTGCGGTGACGGAAAGCGGCGGCCGCAATCGAGTCATGCCTAGAAGGTGAACGAGCCCCGGGCTTCGACTCGCACGTTCCGCCGGACCGTCTTCTGCAGCAGGTCGCGATTCTGGCCGAAGCCGAGCGTGACGTTGCCGGTCACGTTGTTGCTGAACCCGTAGGACCCGGTGGCGTTGGCGGAGAGCCGGTCCTCCTTGACCGGGTAACGCACGGAGTTGCGTGGATCGCCGGGCACCACCGTCTCGCGGCTCCGCACCGTGTAGGCGATCGAGAGGCCGACGTTGATCGAGGTCTTGACGGTGCTCTGCTTGCCGAGAATGTTGACCTTCTGCCCCTGCGAGTAGGCGCGGTTGAGGCTGAAGTCCAGGTCGGTGTTGCGCTCGGTGGTCACCTGGTGGCCGAGCTGGAACTGCTCGTTCTGCGTGACGCGCCGGTTCACGGTGAGGTCCATCCGCGCCCCGTTCTTGAAGTCGCCGTTGAGCCCCATGAACGGCCGCCAGTCGCTGTTGGTGGAGACCGAGGTCGGGGTGCTGCTGTTGTTGTAGTCGCTCGACTGGGACCGGGAATACGCGGTGCGCAGGCGGGGGGCGGTGAAGATCTTGTTGAGCCGCATGACGTTGATCCACCGGCCGTAGTCGAGGGTGACGTCCGGGAAGCGCTGGGAATCGTTGCGCCGCGGTACGCCGTTCATGTTGGTCACGCGCCGCGTGTATTCGGCGTTCAGATTGGCGCTCGCGCCGTAGCCGAGGAGCACCCGGGTGCGGCCGCCGGTGCGCCAGTCGCGGTTGATCATCGTCTGGTTCGCGAAGTCGAGCGTGACGCGGGTGCGATCGCCGCCGGTGCCGGGATTGTCCTCGAAGCCGAACAGGTAGAGCCAGTCGGTCGTGCCGTTGACCCGCGAGTACGAGCTCGAGGTGTTGTAGGAGAAATCCGTCGAGATGTTCCCGAGCCGCGACATCCACCAGCGGGCCCGCGGGATCCGGAACGGCTTCTTCAGGGTGTCGGCCGGACTGCGCGGGGCGACGGGCCCGCGCTGATCCAGGGTCTCGAAGGGCAGGTCCCAGCGCAGCGAGTAGCTCTGGCCATTCGACATCGAGCGCACCGAGTAGGCCAGCTCGCCGTGGTTGTCCTGGTTGTAGTTGGTGCCGAAGGTGAAGGTCGGCCTCAGGAATGCCCCCTTGTTGAGCCCGGTGTTGTAGGTCGTGGCCTGCTTCCACACCGCGGTACGCCCGAGGTTCATCCCGCCCAGCTCCTCTCCCGCGAATCCCGGCGGCATGACCAGGTTGCGGAGCGCGTCCACACGGTAGCCGAACGAGTCGATCGGGCGCAGGTCGGTCCCGACCAGCATCGTCTCGGTCCGCCCCTTCACCAGGTTGCGCGGCACCAGCGTCCCGACCGAGTCGCGGAGCCGGTCGTACGAGCGGTTCTCGCGGGTCGTGACGGCGTAGTTGGCGAAGATGCGCTCGGGGAGCGGGAAGAACTTCGAGCGTCCGATCAGCGGGATCGCGAGCAGGCGTCGCGGTCCGATGCTGTAGTTGACGTTGGCCGACTGGCCGGTCGTGGTGTCCACCGAGCTCGGCGTCCGGCTGTAGCTCGTCGAGCGGCTGATGCCGGCGTCGATGCCGCCGATGGTGTAGCGCAGGAACGGATTGGCGCGCTCGCTCCACTGCCGGCGGTAGCTCAGCGCCCAGTTGGTGGCGGTGCCGCGGCTCTCGCTCGCGCTGGCGTCGGCGCCGGAGCGGATCACGTCGTCACCGATCGTGAACCGCGGGCGCACGAGCGAGCCCGAGTGCCCGATCGTGAGCGGCAGCACGATGCCGGTCGCCTCGAAGAAGCGATGGAGATCGATGGTGCCGCCCATCGCGTAGTTGTAGGTGCTGCTGCCGTTGCCGCGCACGTCGCCGACGCTCAGGAAGTCCGCGTCGCGGGCGTTGTAGCTGAAGTTGTAGCTCGCCAGGTTCGCGATCCTGCCGCCCGCCTGGAGCCGGTAGGCCTCGCCGCGATCGCGTGCGACGTCGGTCGAGCGCAGCTCGTTGAACCACAGCTGGCCCCGCGACATCTCGCGGCCGGTGTCGTTGATGAGCCCGAACGAGATCCGTCGCAGCCGCGTGAACGACGGCCGTCCCACCACCTTGTAGGTCACCCCCGGGGTCCGCCCCGGCGCGACCAGCGTGTCGAGTCCGCCGGTGGCCGGAGCGTCGATCTTTAGATTTGACAGGTCCGTCAGCGGGATGTCGACCAGGTCCCAGCGGACGAGGGGTCTCCCGGTGGCGGGGTTGATCTCGCCGCGCTTCGTCGAGGTCAGACGGGCCCGGTATTCGTAGAAGCTGCGGCCCGCCTCGTCGGACGAGAACCGTACGAAGTAGTAGAGCGTGCTGTCGGTGTCCTGATAGTCGGGAAGATCGAAGCCGGTCGTGTACCACGACAGCTTCCCGTAGCGGCTGTAGTCCTCCTCGACCGAAAACGCCTTGAAGGCCTCGATCGTGTCGTTGGGGAAGAACCGCGTGAACTCGAGCGCCAGCGACTGCTCGCGTTGCGGCACGCCGCGATTGCCGCTCTTGACCTCGCCCACCTCGAACGGCGCCTGGTAGATCTCGTCGTTCTCGATGTTGCTCACCGCATTGAGGGTCAGTGTGGTCCCGAGCGCCTGGATGGTGTTCGGCAGCTCGAGGGTCCGCCACCGGCTGCCCACGATCTCCATGCTGCCGAGCATGAGCAGCGGCACGCGTTTCTCGGAGCCCGTCGCGTCGCCGTCGACGATGCCTTCGAACCACACCCGGACGTGCTGGACGCGGGCGAGGTCGGGGATGCCGAACACCTGCCGCCGATCGTCGGCGAGCGGGATCCGGTAGCGCCGCCAGCCGTTCTCGGGTCTCACGAGCGCCGGGTAGTCGCGCTGGAGATCGGACTCGAGATAGGTGGTGTCGCCGAGGTCGATGGTGTACTCGAAGAAGCTCTCGCTGACGTCGAAGATGTTGTCGGTGTCGATATCCTCGGTGTCGATGTAGGGAAAGACCACCTTGTTGCCCTCGACGCCGTTCGCGCCCTTGAACCGGCGCGGATCGAGGCCGTCATAGGTTTCGTCGATCTGAGCGAAGTCGTCGCCGTGGGGGTCGGCGACCGACGCGGTGGTCAGGTCGAGGGTATCTGCCATCCCCTCTCCGGTTGCGCCCTCGACGCGGTCGTAGCCGGTGTCCTCGTCCTTCTCGTCGTTCGCCTCCAGCTGGTTGTCATCATTCAGGTCCTCGGTATCGAGGATCAAGTTGGGGGGCCGGTCGGGCGAGCGCTGCATGTCCTCGCTGACCGCGCCCAGGTCGATGTGCATTTTGACGTGCCGGCCGCGGACGCGGTCCTGATGGAAGCCGTCGTGGAAGTCGTTGAAGTCGTTCACCCAGAGCTCGATGAACTGGGAGCGCGACAGGTCGATGCCGTTGCGGTCGAGCGGGTAAGTGAGCCCGACCCACAGCGAGTCACCCGGCTGAGCGGCTTTCGGGCGCCGCGGCACCGAGATCGCCATCACGGTGCGGTTGTTCTGGGCCGCGTTGGGATCGGTCAGCACGAGCTGGGGCCGGAGGTCGCCTTCCTTGACCTCGGCATAGGGCGAATACCACTTCACCTCGGCGTTGCGGTTCCCGCCCACGTTGTTCATCGAGACGATCGACGCCCCGACCCGGCGGCTCGGCACGCTCGACCATCGCCAGCGCTCGAAGGCCATGGAGAGCGAGACGGCGTCGCGCACACCCTCCATGTCGTCGATGAAGATCTCGTTCCGCGTGTTCGGGTTGGGGAACGACATGCCCATCTCGGCCTGCATGCTGAGATCGGAGGGCGTTGTCGTGCGGATGCCGGGCAGCTTGTCGACGAGCCGGGTCAGGAACATGGGACGCGTCTTCCACTCGCCGTTGACGTCGCCGATCAGGCTGGTCGACGGCTCCTCTCCAAGTCGCGGGCGGCGGTCCTGGGCGCCCCGGCTCTCGTAGAGGAACGCCCCGCCCATGCTGCGGTCTCTGCCCTCGAGCCGGAACGCGCTGCCGAGCAGCGTGCGCCCCGCCTGCTGGAAGAGCGGTGCGTAGGAATAGTCGATGTTGAGGTTGTCCGAGGGGCCGAGCTGGCGCTTGAGCACCACCCGGCCGAGGTCGTAGTCGATGGTGTAGTCGCGGTCGCGCACCAGCGCCTGGCCGTTGATGGTGACCACGTCCGAGCCTTCGACGATGCTGCCGCGTCCGAGCTGGATCTCGCCCGCGGCGCGCTGGGCGGTGAAGTCGAAGGCGATCCGGTACCGCGACAGGCCGCGATCGGGATTGTAGTTGTCGTAGATCACCGGGACCGGCTCGTTGGCCTCGCCCAGGCTGCCGTCCAGGCGCTCGCGCCGCAGCGTGAGGGCCTGGATCGCCTGGTCGAAACGCCCGTTGCCCGGCGCAAACGGGCGGATCTCTGGGAAGAAGAGAATGCCTTCCTCGTAGTCCACGAAGGGCCGGGTTCCGGTCTGCGTGATGCTGCCGTCGATCTTGCCGTCGTGTCCGGGAAGCGGGCTGCCGGTGCTCTCGTCGACGTTGTCGAGCCCCACGATCTCGAGGTAGGGAATCGAGATGTCGCGCGGCGGGCTCTGCGTGGTGTCCGGAGCGGTGATGAAGGTGACGGGGGGAACTTCATCGCGACGCTCGATCGTGAGCTGGAACGTGGCGGGATCGATCTTCTGCCCCGGAAGCTGGTAGAAGTTCGTGAGCTCGAGGTGCCGGCTCAGGGTGACGCCGATCGAGTCGCGGTAGAAACCCGCCAGGGTGCGGATCTGCTTCCCGAACGGCGCCCGCAGCAGCTTCATCGCCGTCACCCCGGTGGTGTCGGGCGCCTCGCCGCCACCGACCGCCTCGCCCGGTCCCGTCGGATTACCCTGGGCGTCGACCGCGAAGCGCGTGTAGGTCACCGCCAGCACCTGCTCGTAGGCGACCTGCTGGCGGAGCCGGATGATCTTGTAGAACGGGCCATAGACGTTGCTCAGGATCTCGTAGTTCTCGCCCTGGTTGAGGAGCCGGAAACTGCCGTCCACGTAGGCGGCGGAGCGCTCCGGCCCGAGCACCGGATCCAGCGCTCCGGTGGGGTCGAGCCGCGCCCGGCCCGGAATCGTGAGGTCGTTGACGAAGCCGCCGTCCGCCCGGTAGAGGTGGATGGATTCATCGGGGATCGACCACGAGCCCTCGAGGTTGGGATCGTAGAGCAGGAAGTAAGTGCCCTTGATGTAGTCCACGTCGTAGAGTTTTTCGCGCCGCCGCGACGCGCCACCCTGGTACGAGGCGCGCTCGCTTCTTCCCTCCTGCTTGCTCGCGAGCACGGTCAAGTCGAGCGGCCCGAGGCGTGAAGTGGCCTTCATGCCGAAGAGCCCCTCGTTGCGCCCGCTGTAGGAGACGTACTGGGTGCCGGGGAGCGTGAGGTTGGTGTTCCCGAGATCCAGCGACTGGATCAGGTCGTCTTCACCGCGCTCGGCGTCGGCGCGGTAGTTGATCGCGATCTTGTTGGCGAGCGGGATCTGGTTGGCCGAGTTCTGGAGCAGGTTGATCTTCACCCGGTCCGAGAGCTGGCCCTCGAGACGGATGTCGAGGTTCTGCTGCATGTCGAGGGTCGGAAAGAGCGACTTCTTCTGCCCGTAGGTCCCGACCTCCGAGTTGGTCCAGTTGCTGGTGCCGGAGATCACGATGTTCTCGGAGCCCGAGACGTTGAGGGCCGGCCCTCCCGGCCCGAGCAGGCTCTGCACCTGGCGCGGCAACGGCGAGGGCAGCTGGAACGAGAGCCCGGTGCGCTCGGCGGCGGTGGTTGGCGTGAAGGCGCCCAGCGAGTTGACCTGGGTCCGCGAGCGGTCCGCCCACTGCCGGCGAAAGGATTCGGCCACCGCGGTTCGCGCGAATTGATCCATCCCGCCCCGGGCCGGCGTCTCGAGCGGCACCTCCCCCAGGGTTGGAACCGAGGAGACCATCCCCGAGTCGGGGTATACGTGAACCTGGAGCTGGCGGGTGTCGGTCGGCACCTTGAGGAGCCCCGAGGACCCAATGCCGCTTCCCGGGGTCGGCCAGGTCATCCCACGGAACACGAACTGGTTCTCGATCCCGAGCCGGGAGGCGGAGTACCAGGTCGTTTTCAGGGTGTCTGGCGGGGCCTTGGAACGAAAGGGCTTGAAGCCGCCGAAGCTGGGAAAGCCGATAAGGAGGGCAATCGCCGGCAGGCAGAGTGACGTCATCGGGCTCCGCGGTCCCGGGGGGAGTCCGGGTCAGGGTCGGACGACGGACCGTAACAACCTGGCACGGTCCGGTCAAAGCTCAATCGGCTCAACGGTTTCGCTTCTCCCGCCGGCCGTGGGTTAGGCTGGGGTCCGCGTGCGTATTCTCCATACCTACATCCTTAGGCTGCATCTGGTTCCGTTCGTTCTCGGCTTCGGCGTGGTTACGTTCATCCTTGAGATGGACGTCCTCTTCGACTACCTGGACCTCATCGTCAATCGGGGGGTCGCCGTCGGGATCGTGGCGCAGCTTTTCGTGCTTTCTCTGGGCTACATCATTGCCCTGTCGGTGCCCTGCGCGGTCCTGGTGGCCGCCCTCATGACCTTCGGGCGGCTCTCCCAGGACAACGAGATCACCGCGCTCCGCGCGAGCGGGGTCAACCTCGGGACCATCCTGGTCGGCCCGATCACGGGGTCGATCCTGATCGCGGTCATCCTCACCCTCTTCAACAACCACGTCCTGCCCGAGGCCAACCACTCCTTCGCCAATCTCCTCATCGATATCGGCCGGATGCGGCCGACGGCCCGGCTCCAGGAGGGGGTGTTCATCACCGACTTTCCGGGCTACAGCCTGCTCGTCCAGTCGGTGAACGGCCGCACCAACCGGATGCAGGGGATCACGATCTACCAGGCGAACGCGGGCGGACCCCCGACCACGATCATCGCCCGCTCGGGTTATCTCTCCTACACTCCGGACGGCCACACGGCGGTGCTCGAGCTCCAGGACGGCGAGATCCACGAGGTTCCGCAGGACGAGCCCGGGGCGCGGACCTACCGGCGGCTCGTGTTCAAGACCCACGTGATTCACATTGCGGATGCCGGCGGCGTGCTCGAGCGCACCGTGCGCGACGTGCGGAGCGACCGCGAGATGAGCGCCAGGAGCCTGATGCAGGAGCGCGACAAGGTGGCCGGCGAGCTGCGCGAGGTGTTGCTGTCAAAGCGCATCGAGTTCGAGCGCGAAGGCGTGCCCCCTGTGGCGTTCGCCGCTGCGTTCACGGAGAACCCCGCGGGCCTCCACGCGCTCGCCTTCCAGGCGGTTGGCGGCGACACGAAGCTCGACAAGCTCGAAGAGCAGTTCCCGACGCTCGCCGACCGCTTCGAGCTGGTGCGGCAGGAGATGGAGACCGGCCGGCGCCGGATCGCCGGGCTCTCGGTCGAGGTCCACAAGAAGTTCTCGCTGCCCGCGGCGTGCGTCGTCTTCGTCCTCATCGGAGCACCGATCGGGATGCGCGTGCGGCGCTCGGGACCGGCGGTGGCGTTCGTCTCGGTGGCATTCTTCCTGTTCTACTACCTGTGCCTGATCGGGGGCGAGGAGCTGGCCAATCGCCTGCTGCTTCCGCCGTGGCTCTCGATGTGGCTCCCCAACATCGTCCTCGGAGTCCAGGGAATCCAGTCGACGCTCTCCGCCTGCGAGCTCCTGCCGCGCCGGCGCCTGCGGCAGGTGGTCCGCGCCGCCGCGTGAAGATCCTCGATCGTCACGTCCTGCGCGAGTTCGTCGGCTACCTCACGCTCGGGCTCACCGGGTTCATCGTCCTGTTCATCGTGGTGGACGTGTTCGAGAAGATCGACGTCTTCCTCGACCACCGCGCCCCGCCGTTTCTGATCGCGCAGTTCTACCTGTATCGCGCGCCGGAGGCGGTCGTGCAGGTGCTGCCGGTGGCGCTGCTGCTCGCCACGTTCCTGGCGTTCGGCCAGCTCAACAAGTTCGGCGAGCTGACCGCGATGCGCTCCTGCGGCCTCTCGTTCCTCCGCATCGTATCCCCCGCGCTGGCGGCGGCGGTGCTGTGCTCGCTCGCCTCGCTCCTGTTCGGCGAATTCGTGGTGCCGTTCGCCAACCAGCGCCGCGACGAGATCTTCCGGGAGCGGATCCAGGGCATCCACCGCGCCGCGGTGAACGAGCGCACCGATCTCACCTACCTCGGCGCCGGCGGGCAGATCTACTACATGCGGCTCTACCTGGTCAGCGAGAACCGCATGCACGAGGTGGTGCTCCAGGAGTTCTCGAAGGGCGAGCTGATGCGGCGGATCGACGCCGCCGAGGCCCACTGGGACGGCGAGCAGTGGGTGTTCGTCTCGGGCATCGAGCGTCGCTTCGATGACGGCGGGGAGACCGCCATCCCGTTCGACGAGCTGCCGGTGCCGGAGCTCCGCGAGCATCCCGACGATTTCTCGAAGGAGAGCCGCAATCCCGACGAGATGAATTTCATGGAGCTGGGCACCTACATCAACCGGATGCGGGCGAGCGGCGCGCGCGTCGCCAACTACCTGGTCGACCTCCACCTCAAGCTCGCCTTCCCGCTCATCAATTTCATCGTGGTGATGATCGGCGCCCCGCTCGCGACCCGGCTGCGGCTGCAGAGCGCCGCCCTCGGCTTCGGCCTCTCGGTCGCGGTGTCGTTCGTCTACTACGCCTTCATGCGCACCGGCCAGGCACTCGGCCACAACGGGGCGCTGCCGCCCTATCTTGCGGCGTGGCTCGGCGACATGGTGTTCGGGTTGATCGGCGTCGTCATGATGGGAATCGCGCAGAGGAAATAGGGGCCGCTCCTACTGGATCACCACGGCCCTCGTGGTGAGCGACTGGCCACCTCTCGAGAGCCGGATCAGATAGACGCCGGGCGACAGATTCAGCCCCCTGGCCATTGGCACGGTGTGGTTCCCAGCTCCCAGCGACCCGACGTCCTGCTCGTTTATCCGACGTCCGGCAACGTCGATCAGCTCGAGCCGGGCCGGAGCGCCATCCGGCAATGAGAACCTCACCGCGAAGTCGCGCGGCGTCGGGTTGGGGCGCGGCTCGTTCAACGCGAAGCCGACCGTCCGTGGCGGCTCGACGCCGATCAAACTGGATAGATCGAAGGCGGCAAAACCAGGGCTGGGCTGCCCCGCCATCAGTGTGAAGGAACCGGCGGCGTGAACGCTGTTTCCATCAGCGCTGAGGACCGAAACGTTGCCGTCCGCACCGGGATTCCACGATCGCACCGCTCCCGAAGTGAGGTACAGGGAGGCGATTCGGTTGCGGGGCTGTCCACCGATGGTTGTGAACAATCCACCGGCATAGAGGGTCGTGCCGTGAATGGCCAGGGCATTGACGTCCGAGTCGGCGTCGGGGTTCCACGGAAGGATCGAGCCTGTAGTCGCATCGAAAGCCGCCAGACGGTTGCGGAATCCCCCACCAACAATCGTGAACTGCCCGCCCACGTACACGGTCGAGCCGCTGGCTTCGATGTCCACGGCGAGCCCGTTCGGATTCGGGTTCCACGAGGTCGCGAGGCCCGTGACCGGGTGAACGGCGGCCAGACTGTATCGCGCGGCCCCTCCGATGGTGGTGAACGGACCGGCCATGTAGACGGCAGAGCCGACCACCTCGATGTCCAGCTTTGCCGAGCCCGGAGTCGGATTGGGATTCCATCCGGTATTGGCGCCGCTGGAAATATCGTAAGCCTGCGGCGTCCCGAACGCGCTGCCCACATAGACCGTGGTACTGCTCACGGCCAGTTCGTTGGGAAAACCGCTTACCGACGGGTTCCAGCCGGTCGCGAGGCCGGTCATGGCATCGAGGGCGGCGAGGTGGAAGCGGTTCGCTCCCCCAATGTTTGTGAACCCGCCAGCCACGTACACTGTTGAGCCCTGCACCTGGACGGCGCGGCCGACCCCGTTGCCACTCGGATTCCAGCTCGTGAGTGCGCCGGTCACAGCGTCGAGCGAGGCGAATCCGCGTCGCGGCTGACAGGCCTCGATGCTGCGGAAGCTGCCGCCCACATAGACGTTCGATCCGCTGGCCGAAACGACCTCGACCCCGCCGGCCTGCCCGGGGTCGAAGGGATTCCAGGCCGCCAGAAGACCGGTGGTCGAATCGAACGCGGCAAGATGCCTGCGTGGCTGACCGCTAACCGCGGTGAAGCCACCCCCCATGTACAGGACGCCCTCCACCTCGTCGAGGCTAATGACGCCTTGGACGCCCGGATTCCAGGCCGTTGGGACCGCTGCAGCGAGATCGAACTCGGCCAGACCGTTTCGGGCAATGGGGTCGAATGTGATCGGGTGGAGGGTGTAGTCGAACGTGCCTCCCACGACGACGCTCGTTGCTCTCAGCCGGATGGTTCGGATGGTTGCAACATCCGGGTTGGCGATATTGATCCCAAGGATCGGTCTCCAGCTGCTGACGGCCCCGGTGCCGGCATCGATCGCACCGAGGCTGTACCGACCAAGACCGTTGAGGGACCACAAGTCACCGCCGACATAGACGGTCGACGCCGTGATTCCCATGGTCCAGATCCCATAACCGGTAAAAGGCACGGTCCAGAGCGCTGGACTCACTCCGGGACTTGAGGCGTCGAACGCGGCCACCAGGTTGCCGACAGCGTTCCAACCTTCGCCGACGCCCGCCGCGTAGACCGTCGAGCCGTTCGTTTCCACCTGCGTGAACATCAGCGGGTACGACGTCGGCGGAGACACGGTCGGGGCCCATGCGGTTGCCAGTCCGGTGGCGGTGCTGATCGCGGCCAGCTTCTGATGGACGGCGCCACCGATGAAGCTGAACTCGCCCGCGGCGTAGACGACCGTTCCGTCCGTCGCCAGATCCCAGATGATTCCGTTGGCGCCGGGATTCCAGTCCGACACGGCGAGATCGGATTCGATGTGGGCGAGGTTCTGTCTCGGCAGCCCGCCGACCGAGCCGAATTGCCCGCCGATGTACCAGCCACCAGCACCATCTGGAACGACCGCGCGAATCTGTCCGGCGACCTCGGGAAATGGCTCGACGACGACTCCCGTCGACTTCGTAATCGGAACCCCTGAACCGGAGAAGGGTGCAACGCAGGAGAATTCTCCGGCGACGTAGACCCTGCCCCCGGCCTTATCGATGTCGCGGACAACTCCATCGACCGCGATGAGGTCCGGGTCGAAGACCTGGGCGGCGGGGACTCCCGGGAATCCGAGGGCGACCCCCATCGCGATTCCGATGCCGATGCGGCGCGACCACCGAGTGGAGACACGACTTGAAGCCATGCGAGTCATGCGGCACCTCCGCAGGATTGAGCCGAAATCGTACATGGCCCCCTGCGGCCTGCCAATGACCAATTGCCCCCTAAATCTCTTGCGCGAGGTGAATCGAATCGAGCGCCGCGGCGCGCTCGACGTCGCGCGCGAACTCCCCGCCCAGCCGCAGCAGCTCCCGGCCGTGGTCCGTGCTCGCGAGGATCGCCCCCACCTCCGCTCCGTCGGCGGGCGCCAGGGCGAGCGCGACCCGCGCCCCCGCGCCATCGACGACGAACCCGCGCTCGATCAGCCGCCGGGCGAGGAGCCCGGCGCAGGCGGTGTCCTCGAGACTGAAGCGCCGGTCGCGTCCGGCGCACACCACCACGACACGCGACGCCCGCGCGGCGCGTTCGACCACGGCGGCCGCGTTCACGAACGCCGCCGGCATCACGTGGCGCGCCCCGCGTGCGGCGACGAGCGCGCGCGAGCCGTTGCTCGAGACGAACACCAGGTGCTTTCCACGCACGCGCTCCGCGGCGTACTCGGCCGGTGAGTTGCCGAGGTCGAAGCCCGGCACCGTGATGCCCCCCTGCTCGCCGCCGATCAGCGACCCCGGCCGCCGCGCGTGCTCGGCCCGCGCCTCCTCCACCGTCGCGCAGGCCGACACGGCCGCGAGCCCGTTCGCGAAGGCGTGCGTGAGGGTGGTGGTGGCGCGCAGGGCGTCGATCACGAGCGCGGTGGCGCCGGAAAGATCCTCGATCGCGGCGGGAGTGAGCGCTACCGAGACGCTGCGAGACATGGCCTGGACTAGCGCGCGGTCGCGGCGGGCTCGGGTTTCAGCAGCTCCTCGACGAAGCGGGTGTCGAGGTCGCCCTTCTGGAAGCGCGGATGCTGGAGCGCGAGCTTGTGGAAGGGAATGGTGGTCTTGATGCCCTCGATGATCATCTCGTCGAGCGCGATCTGCATCCGCCGGAGCGACTCGGCGCGGTCCTTCCCGTAGCTGATGAGCTTGGCGATCATCGAATCGTAGTAGGGCGGCACGGTGTAGCCGGCGTAGACGTGGCTGTCCACGCGGATGCCGGGCCCGCCCGGCTTGTACCAGTAGGTCACGGTACCCGGGCTCGGCCGGAAACCGTGCTCGTGGTCCTCGGCGTTGATGCGGCACTCGAGCGCATGCCCGTTCCAGGTCACTTCCTCCTGGCGCAGCGAGAGCTTCTCGCCGGCGGCGACGCGGATCTGCTCCTTCACGAGGTCGAGGCCCGTGACTTCCTCGGTCACCGGGTGTTCCACCTGGATGCGGGTGTTCATCTCCATGAAGTAGAGCGAGCCGTCCTGGTCGGCGAGGAACTCCATGGTGCCGGCGTTGAGATAGCCGATCGCCTGGGCACCCTTCACCGCGGTCGCCCCGATCTCCTGGCGGCGCGCGTCGTCCAGGAACGGGCTCGGCGATTCCTCGATCAGCTTCTGGTGGTTGCGCTGGATCGAGCACTCGCGCTCGCCGAGATGGATCAGGTTGCCGTGCGAGTCGCCGAACAGCTGAATCTCGATGTGGCGCGGCCGCTGGATGTACTTCTCGAGGTAGACGTCCGGGTTGTTGAAGGCCGCACCGGCCTCGGCCTGGGCGATGCCGAAGCCCGCGCGCAGCTGCTTCTCGTCGCCGGCCACGCGCATGCCGCGCCCTCCACCACCCGCCACCGCCTTGATGATCACCGGATAGCCGATCTCGGCAGCGAGCTCGAGGGCGGCCGTCACGTCGGCGAGCACGCCGGTGCTGCCGGGCAGCATCGGCAGGCCGGCCTCGCGCATGGTGCGGCGCGCGACCGCCTTGTCGCCCATCGCGCGGATCATGTCGGGGGTCGGGCCGATGAAGGTGAAGCCGCTCGCCGCGCACACTTCGGCGAAGTGCGCGTTCTCGGAGAGGAAGCCATAGCCGGGATGAACGGCGTCGGCACCGGTCACCTCGGCGGCCGAGATCAGGCGCGGCACGTAGTTGTACGACTGCGCCGGCATCGGTGGACCGATGCATACCGATTCGTCCGCCAGGCGGACATGGAGACTGTCGCGGTCGGCCTGGCTGAACACCGCCACGGTGGCGATGTCCAACTCCTTGCAGGCCCGGATCACCCGGAGTGCGATCTCACCTCGATTGGCGACCAGGACCTTCTTGAACATGCTCCTCGCTAGGCCGCGGCTTTCCAGTTGGGCTCTTCACCGCTCACCCCGCCGCTTTTGTTTTGTGAGTCGACCGGCCCCCAAGTCCGATCGGAGGTGCCGAGGATGCCCTTGAGCTTGAGGCTCAGCTCGTTCGGATTGTTGCAGTTCTTGAGCGCCTCTTCCTCGGTGATGAGCCCCTCCCGAAGCAGTGCGAGCACGGACTGGTCGAAGGTCTGCATCTGGTACTGGGTCGCGCCTTCGGCCACCGCCGAGTGGATCATGGGCACCTTGTCCGCGCTCAACACGTATTCCTTGATGGTCGGCGTGTTCACCAGCACCTCGACCGCCGGAACCCGGCCCTGGCCGTCGGCGCGCGGCACCAGCCGCTGCGAGACCACGGCGCGCAGGTTCGAGGAGATCGAGAGCCGCACCTCGTCGTGCTGGTGCGGCGGGTAGAACGACACGATGCGCTGAATGGTCTGGACGACGTCCGTCGTGTGGAGCGTCGAGAGCACGAGGTGGCCGGTGTCGGCCGCCATCAGCACCGTGCGCATGGTCTCGAGATCGCGGATCTCGCCGACCAGGATGATGTCCGGGTCCTGGCGCAGCACGTACTTGAGACCGTCGTGGAAGGACCGGGTGTCGAGCCCCAGCTCGCGCTGGTGGATGAACGACAGGTGGTCGCGGTGGAGGAACTCGATCGGATCCTCGATCGTGATCACGTTGCGGGTCGTGGTCCGGTTGATGGCGTCGATCATGGACGCCAGCGTCGTCGATTTGCCGGAGCCGGTGCGGCCGGTGACGAGCAGCAGGCCGCGCGGCGAGAACGCGAGGTCGCGCACGACCGTCGGCAGCGTCAGGTCCTCGATGCTCGGCACCTCGACCGGGACGTGGCGCAGCGCGAGCGCCGGCGTGTTCCGCTGCATGAAGACGTTGGCGCGGAAGCGGGCCAGGCCCGAGACGCCGAACGCGAAGTCGATCTCGTGATGGGTCGAGAAGTAGAGCCGCTGCTCCTCGTTGAGCAGCTGATTGCACACTTCGCGCAGCTCCTGCGCGGAGGGCGCCGGGTCGTCGAGCGTGTAGAGAACGCCGTCAACGCGGACGATGGGAGGCGTGCCGGCCTTCAGGTGAAGGTCGCTGGCGCGCGACGTGATCATCTTTTCCAGAACTTTGCGAATGTTCATGGCGGGTTCCCGTCGTTCACGTCGATTGGAGGCCGCTCACACGGGGTCGACCAGGAACAGCGTCTGGCCGTATTCCACCGGTTGAGCATTCTCCACGAGCGCCTTCACGATCTTGCCCCGCACTTCCGACTCGATCTCGTTCATGAGCTTCATCGCTTCCACGATGCAGACGGTGGTACCGACTTCGATCGGGCTCCCCACCTCCACGTACGGATCGGCATCCGGTGCGGGTGCGCGATAGAACGTCCCCACCATCGGGGACGTGATCGCGACGTACCGGTCGGACTCGCTCTTCGCGTCGGTCGCTTTCGGGGAGGCTGCCGGGCCCGCCGCGGAGGTCGCCGCGGGCGGTCCTGCCGCCGCCGGCATCACCGCTGGACTGTTGCCCCAGGCGGAGATGCGCACCGAACGACCGCCGGAGCTCAGCTCGATCTCGCCGATCCCGGTCTTCTGGACCAGGCGGATCAGGCGTTGGATCTCGCGGAGTTCAATCGCTCCGAGCAGGCCGACACCGGCTTTATCGGCGGGTGGTTTGGCGCTCTTCAGTTCTTTGGCGGGCTTGGCCCCGCGCCGCTCACGCTTGCGGGCCACGGCGCAGGTGACCCGCCAGGGCGCGAAGCCCCAGCGCGTAACTCTCCGGACCAAACCCCGTGACCGAGCCGACGACCACGTCGGAGATCAGCGACTGGCGCCGAAACGGCTCGCGGGAGGCCGGATGAGACAGGTGGACCTCGACCACGGGCAGGCGGGTGGCGAGGATCGCGTCGCGCAGCGCGACGCTCGTATGGGTGAAGCCGGCCGGGTTCAGGAGCACGCCATCCACGCGGCCGACGGCTGCGTACAGGGTATCGAGCAGGATGCCCTCATGATTGGTCTGCGCGAACTCGAGATCACAGGCGAGCTCCGATCCGAGACCTTCCAGGCCCCGGTTCACCTCGTCCAGCGACATCGTCCCGTAGAGGGACGGCTCGCGCGTCCCCAGAGCACCGAGATTCGGCCCGTTCAGGACCGCGATCTTCACTGTCCCTTCAGCTGTTGCAGCTCGATGGTGGTCTTGATCGTTCTCCGTCGTTTCACGCCCGGGCTCCGGCTTCGTGCAGGACCGCCCGGACCAGCCGGGCGGGAATCAGGCGCGGCACGCTAGCACGGCCGATCCGGGGGGTCAACACCCAGCGAACCCTAGAGTTGCGCCGCTTCTTGTCGCTCGCCATGGCCGCTTCGAGCCGCCGGATCGAGTAGCCCGTAATCCGCTTCGGAAGGCTCAACCGGTCGAGCAGCGTCTCGATCCGAAGCCCATCCCGGGCCGGAAGCCCCCCGGTACGAACCGCGAGCCGGGTCGCCACCCGCATCCCGATCGCCACCGCCTCGCCGTGGCGCGCCCGGTACCCCGAGGCCGCCTCGACCGCGTGCCCCAGCGTGTGCCCGAAATTGAGCGCGGTCCTCGGGCCCGCCTCGGTCTCGTCCAACTGGACGATGCGCGCCTTGGCCCGGGCCGCCCGCTCGATGACAACGGCCAGTGGCCCCGCCTCACGCCTCAGGATCCGCTCCGCATCACGCTCGAGCATCCGGAAGAGCGCCGCATCCGCGATCACCCCCGCCTTCACCACCTCGGCCAGCCCGGCGCGAAAGTCCCGATCGGACAAAGTCGCGAGCAGCGACGGATCCCCGAAGACGCCCAGCGGCTGATGGAACGCTCCGGCGAGGTTCTTCCCGGCGGCGAGATTGATGCCCGTCTTGCCCCCGATCGAGCTGTCCACCTGCGCCACCACCGTCGTCGGCACCACCACCCACGCCACACCACGCAACCAGCTCGCCGCCGCGAACCCGGCAAGATCACCAACCGCACCACCCCCCAACGCCACGATCACATCCCCACGCTCGATCCCGAGTCGCGCGAGCCTCTCCCACACCCGCACCAGCTCAACGGCACGCTTCGCGCGCTCCCCCGGCGGACACACGACACGCACCGGATCGAACCTGCGAAGCGCACGCGCCGCGGCCGCACCATAGAGCGCGTCCACTCGGGAGTCGGTCACGATCACCGCACGCCGGAAGGATCCCAGGGAAGAAAGCCACTTCCCGAGCCGCGGCAATCCCCGCGGCACGATGCTCAAACGACAGCTCGCAGGGGGGCGGGCGAATCGGAGCACGATTTGGGTCACGCGGCGGCAGTATGCACACGAGCGCGCGCCGGAGCGAGTGTGAGTTATCCACATCAACCTGCCCCGGGGCAGGTTCTGATTGCCCCAACGCGACGGTGTTCGCTACACGCATTTTTTACCCGCGCCAGCGCGGGTAGATGCGGATTGCGCGGGGGCTACCTGCGGTCGGAGGAGCTCTTCAGCTTCTGGAGCTCGTTGCTCAGCTCCAGGATCTGGCGCTCGAGGTCGGCAATGCGCCGCTGGCCCGACGTGGACTCCGGCGCCGCCACGGCCCCGCCCATCGCCCACACCGGTGCCGCATTCGGGGAGTCCGTCAGAGTCACGCGCCCGGTGTGCGGCGTCTGGCCGCGCACGTACACGATCTCGACCGCCGTGCCCGGCGCCGCGGTCGCGACCCAGCGCGCGATCTGGTCCGCGTACTCCACGCGCTCGCCGTCGAAGCCCACGATCAGGTCGCCGCGCTTCAAGCCCAGCTTCTGGGCCGGCGCGCCCGGCACCACCGACTCGACCAGTGCGCCGATCGGCACCGGCGAGCCCGGCTCGGTCTCGCTCTCGACGCTCGCGCTGCGGGTGCTCACGCCGAGGTAGCCGTGCGGCACGCGACCCTCGGTGCGCAGCTTCTCGCACACCGGGCGCGCGATCTCGACCGGCAGCACGAAGCTCATGCCGCCCGGCCGCCGCAGCGACTCGGAGAAGCGGCCCGCCGGGTCCGGCACGCCGAGGTCGCCCTGCACGATGCCGATCAGCTCGCCGCGCGAGTTGAGCGCCGCGGCGCCGCTGTTGCCCGGGTACACCGAGTTCGAGAGCTGGATGAGTCCGAAGCGCGGCTCGCGGTAACGCACCGACACGGTGCCGAACGAAGTGGTCGGCTGGTCGCGGTACGAAGTCCCGAGCGCCACCACCCAGTCGCCCTCCTGCGGCGGGCGCCCGTTGGCGAAGCGCAGCGGCTGGAAGCGCGCGCCCGGGGTGCGGATCAGGGCGACGTTGTAGACGAGGTCGAAGCCGATGACCTGGCCTTCGCGCTCGACGCCGTCCGCGCTGCGGACGAATACCTTCTCGGAGCGCTGGACGACGCTCGCGGTGGTGAGGATGACGTCGGCATCGATCGCCACGCCGGAGCCGATCGAGCTCCGCAGCCGGCGGGTGGCGGGGCGCTTGGCGGTCGCCGCCTGGCCGGTCCAGCGCTGGGCCACCACGGTGACCACCGAAGGGCGCGCGGCGCGCACGATGGTCTCGACGTCCATCACCGAGACCGAGTTCTGCGCGGCGACCGGCCGGCTCCCGGCCGCAAATGCGGCGAGCACTCCCGTGGCGAGGAGTGCTCTTCCGAGCCGGTTCAATCCGGTCCGCACGCCGAAAGCCTCCCTAGAAGGAGATGACCGCCCGCTCGGCCTGGACGCCGGCCGGGAGCGTCTGCATCACGCTGGCGCGGCCGCGGCGCAGCGTCACGGGGTCGAGCACGAACTCGACGTCCTGGTTCGGGTCGAACAGGCTGTCGGCCGCGGTCGCCACCGGGCCGGACGCCGGCGCCTTCGTTGCGCTGGCCGGAGCGGGCGCGGTCGCGACCGGGGTCGTGGTCGCCGGCGGTGTCGCCGGGAGGCTCGCGACCGGACGATCCACCCAGGGGCCCGGACCGACTCCGGTCCAGTGCGTGACGAGTGCCGCCACCACGATCAGCAGCGCAGCCGCGGCGGTCGCCGGCACCCACGCCGGACGCTCCGTGACGTGATCGGGCGCGGTCGACGAGCGGCGGGCGCGGGCGAGCGTCGCCTCGACCATGTCGGCCGAGGTCTCGACGCGCGGCAGCGCGGCGACCAGCTCGAGCGCGCGGGCGTATTCGTCGTATTCCCGGCGGCAGGACGGGCACGAGGCGAAGTGGCCTTCGATCCCTTCCTTCTCCGCCTGGGTGATCTCGTCATCCCACAGGACGGTGAACAGCAGTCGTGCTTCGTGGCACCTCATGGCATCCCTTCCTGCCGAATGTAAGGCTGCAACTTCTTCTTGAGGATCCCGCGCGCGCGGTTGATCCGCGATCGCACGGTGCCTCCGGGGACTCCCAGCACCACCGCTATCTCTTCGTACGCCAGGCCTTCGATGTCGCGCAGGACGAGCGCCAGGCGGTACTTGTCGGGCACCGACTCGATCGCCTTCGCCACTGCTTCCTGCACCTGCTCGCGCTCGAGGGACCGGTCGCGACCTTCGGTCTTGTCCGCGAAGATCAGCGTGCTGTCCTTCAACACCTCCTGCAGCGCGTCCAGGCTGAACCAGTTCCGCCGCCTGACCCGGCGCCGGATCTCGTTCTTCGCGAGATTGACGGCGATCGTGAAGACCCAGGTCGACAGCCGGGCCCCGCGCCGGTAGTTCCGCCGGTGCGTGAACACCCGGACGAACACTTCCTGCGCAAGATCGTCCGCCGACTCCCGATCGTTCAGGACCCGGCAGATGAGATTCGTCACCCGTCCCTGATACCGGCGCACCAGCTCCGCGAACGCCCGTTCCTCGTCCTCGGCGACGCGGGCCATCAGGTCCTCGTCGGAGAGACTCAGAATCGGCGGTGGCGCCGGATCGCGATCAACGGGCACCGGATCCCCCACGGTGCCTTACTACCCGGCTGCCAGGGCACAGTTCCATGACAGTTCCTACCCGACGGCTTCCCCGGTGGTTCACCGGACCCCCTACCGCAGACCTTCGAGCTTGGTGCGCACCCGGCTGGTGTCGTCCCCCTGCAGGCTCAGCTTGTACTGCTCCTTGGCCAATTCCTTGAGCCGCATGTCCTTGTAGACGTCGCCCAGGTGCTCGTGGACGACCGGATCGCCTCCGGTCAGGGTCACGGCCCGCTCCAGCTCCTTGCGCGCCTCCTCGAGGCGCCCGAGCCGGTAATACACCCAACCCATGGAATCGACGTAGGCCCCGTTGTTGGGGTCCTTGTCGAGCGCCCGCCGGATCAGCCCCAGCGCCTCCTCGAGGCTCCGATTGTGGTCGGCGAGCAGGTAGCCGAGGAAGTTCAGGACCCGGGGGTCGGTGGGGGCGAGCGCCAGCGCATCGCGCGCCGCGGCCTCGGCGCCCACATCGTTCCCCTGCTCCTCCCGTGTCCGCGCGAGGTCGAGGTGGACGTCGGCCCGCCCGGGGAAGCGCTTCGCCACGTCGGCCCACACCACCTCGGCTTCCTTCCACTGCTTGCGCGCCGTGTGGATGCGTCCGAGCACGAGCAGCGGCTGGATCGAATCCGGGTACGCCGCGGCGATCTTGTTCACGCGCGAGGTCGCGCCGTCCCAGTCGCCGACCATCGCCCGCGCCTGCGCGGGTGCGAGGTCCTTCCACGGCAGGTGCGAGGTCTTGGCCCAGCGGTCGGCGAGCGAGACGGCCTGATCCTTCTTGCCGTTTCGCTCCAGCACGTCGACCGCGCGGAACAGCGCCGCAGTGTTCTCGACCGACATCATCGCGAGCTTCTCGCAGGTCTTCGAGCCCTCCGATCCCTTACCGGCCTTGAACGCGAGGTCGGCCTGCACCTCGAGCGCGAACTCGTCGCGCGGGCTCGCGGACGCGACCTTGGTCGCCTCCTTGTGCGCCTCGCCGAAGCGCTTCTCCTCAGCCAGGAGCTGCACCAGGCGCTTGCGCGTGGCGAGATCCCCCTCGTGGACTTCGAGATGCTGGCGGTAGAACTCGATCGCCTCGGCGTTCCGGTTCTGGCCCTCGCGGATCCAGCCCTGGACGAAGAAGGAGCCCGGCCGCATCGGGTTCAAGTCGACCGCCTGCTTGATCGCCTTGTCGGCGGCGTCGAAGTTTCCGTTCGCGCACTCGGCGACCGCGAGCTGGAACCAGGCCTCGGCGTCGGTATCGTCGATGTCGACGATCTGGCGCCACGCCCGCACGCTCCAGTCCACGCGCTGCCGGCTCTCGGCAGCACGCGCCATCGTGCGCAGGATCTCGGGATCGGTGGAGTCAGCCAGGAACGCCGCCTGGAGCACCGTGAACGCCTCGTCCGGGCGGTCGAGGTTGAAGAGCGCCGAGCCCTTGAGCCACAGGCTGCGCCCATCCTGCGGCATCGTCTCGAGCGCGCGCTCGGCGTACTCGAGCGAGCGGCGGGCGTCGCCCATGCGCGCGGTCAGCTCGCTGACGCGGCGTGCCACCGTGCCCGCGCGCGGATCGAGCAGCAGCACGCGGTAGTACTCGCGGAGCGCCTGGGAGTATTCACCGCTCTCTTCGAGCGAACGGCCCTGCATGTAGCGTCGCAGGGCCTCTTCCCCGACGTAGCTCGAATCCTTCGGCGTCGGCGCGGCGACCGACACGGCAGATCCGAAACCCAGGAGGCAGAGCGCGATGAGGAGATGCCGCATCGGGGCGGAAGCTAGCACGGAGGCGCCGCCGCGGACCATGAATCGGTCGCGGCGGCGCTCGATGCTCAGCGTCCCTTTCTCGATCGCCGGCCGAAGGCGTCGGGCCGGCGCGCCGGTGCGGAGGGCGGCGCGGGAGACGATTCCGGGTACGGCGGTTCGTATTCGTCCTCCGCTTCCGTCTGCACGGGTGCATTCACGGCCGGCGCGGGTGCCGGGCGTTCCTCCTCTTCGTGAGCTTCCTCGGGGCTCTCCTCGCGACGCGGCTCGCGCTTCGGAGGCTCCATGAAGTAGCGGCGTCCGGGACCGATCACGCTGCGGCCGCGCGTGCTGGAATCGTTTCCGGTGCCGTGCTCGACGCGATCGATTTCCGGGTCCACCCCGAACGGATCGACGTGCAGATCCTCGCGCGGTCCCTCGGGACGCCCGACCTCGTCGTAGTCGTCGTCGTCGCGGGCCGGGCGGGGCTCGATCTCGATCACCTCTGCCACCGGCTCGGGCTCGCGCACCGGACGCGCCCGGCGGATCGGCGCCTCGCGACGGATCGGCGCCTCGCGGCGCACCGGCTCTTCGCGGTGCACCACCGGCTCTTCGCGGCGCACCGGCTCCTCGCGCCGCACCACCGGCTCTTCGCGCCGCACCGGCTCTTCGCGGCGCACCGGCTCCTCCCGTCGCGCCACGCTCTCGCGCCGGCCGTAGTGCTCCGACTCCTCGCTCCGGCGCGGCCGTTCTTCGCGGCGCGGCGCCTCGGTGCGGGCTTCGCTCCGGGGCGTTTCGCGGCGGATCTCGTCGCGACGCGGCTCGTCACGACGGCTGCGGCGCGGCTCCACGGGCTCGTCATCGCGATCCTCGCGCTCGCGTTCCCGGCGCGCACGGTTCTCGGTGCGCATGCTCTCGACCTGCTCGAGCGCATCGCGGGCTGCCGCCTGCTCGGCCTCCTTCTTGTTCCGCCCGTCGCCGGTCCCGAGCGGCCGCCGGCCGACCAGCACCTCGACGTGGAACTGCTTCGAATGGTCGGGACCGATCTGGCTGCGGATGCGGTAGACCGGGTGCGTGCGGAAGGCGCTCTGCACGTACTCCTGGAGGTGGCTCTTGTAGTTGGTGTGCCGCTTGTCGGCGAGGATCTCGTCGGAGTCGTGGAGCAGCCACTTCTTGATGAAGTCGCGCGCGGCGTCGAAGCCCTGGTCGAGGTAGATCGCCCCGAGCACCGACTCGAACGCGTCGGCCAGGATCGACAGCCGCTGGCGGCCGCCGGACTCCATCTCGGAGTGGCTCATGAGCACGAAGCGCCCGAGCCCGATCGACAGGGCGCGCCGCGACAGGATCGCCTTCGAGACGAGCAGCGACTTGGTCTTGGTGAGGTGACCCTCCGGCTCCTCCGGGAACTGGAGGAAGAGGTGCTCGCTGGTCACGAGGCCCAGCACCGAGTCGCCCAGGAATTCGAGACGCTCGTTGGAATGGTGAGCGCTCTTCCCCGTCACGCTCAGGAACGAGCGATGGGTGAGTGCCAGGCGGAGCAGCTCCTTCTTCCGGAAGATGACCTTGAAATGCTTCTCGAACTCGGCGACCGAGCGGGCTTCCTG
>DAIUEO010000026.1:24157-29130 GCA_036845125.1 Candidatus Eiseniibacteriota bacterium
GCGCGCTCGGCGGGAGTCGGTGCCGCGGCCGGCCGGGTCGCGGTGCTCGCGCCCAGCAGGCCGAGCAGCCAGGTCCAGAAGCCGGGCCTGGGCGGCGGCGGCGGACGATTGCCGCGCCGGCGGCGTCCGCCCCGGCGCGAGCGGCGCTTTACGGCGCCGCGCTCATTACCAGTGTCACGTTGTGCCCTCCGAACCCGAACGAGTTCGAGAGAGCGGTTTTCACCCGTTGCTGCCGGGCTTGATTCGGAACGAAGTCGAGGTCGCATGAAGGATCCGTATTTACCAGGTTGATGGTGGGTGGAACGATCCCGCGGGCCAGTGTCAGCGCCGTGATCACTGCCTCGAGTCCGCCGGCCGCACCCAGCAGGTGTCCGGTCATGGACTTGGTGGAGCTCATCATGAGGCGCCGGGCGTGCTCGCCCAGGACCGACTTCACCGCCACGACCTCGATGGGGTCGCCGGCGGGAGTCGATGTCCCGTGAGCATTGATGTAACCGACATCCTCGGGGCGCACGCAGGCGTCCTCGATCGCGCGCTTCATCGCGCGGGCCGACCCCTCACCGTCTTCGGTGGGGGACGTGATGTGGTAGGCATCGCCCGATGCGCCATATCCGCTGAGCTCACAGAGGAGTGGGGCACCGCGACGCCGGGCATGGTCCTCGCTTTCGAGGACGACAATCCCGGCGCCTTCGCCGAGCACGAAGCCGTCGCGGTCCTGGTCGAACGGACGGCTTGCACCCTGCGGGTCGTCGTTACGTGTGGACAGTGCGCGCATGTTGCCAAAGCCAGCGAGCGCCATCGGCGTGATGGTCGACTCGGTGCCGCCGGCAACGATCGCATCCGCATCACCCGCGCGGATGAGGCGCAGGGCCTCCCCGATCGCGTGTGCGCCGGACGCGCATGCTGAAACCGTGCAGAAGTTGGGACCGCGGAGTCCATTCTGGATCGAAACCTGACCCGCAGCCATGTCCGAGATCATCATGGGAATGAAGAACGGGCTGACGCGTCCAGGACCCTTCTCGCGCAGGATGATGTGCTGGGCTTCGAACGTTTCCATGCCGCCGATGCCCGAGCCGATCACGACGCCGATACGGTTCCGGTCCGCCTTCTCGAGGTCGATACCCGAGTTGCGGATCGCCTCGTGGCTCGCGGCCACGGCGAATTGGACGAACCGATCCATGCGTTTGGCTTCCTTGCGCTCCAGGATTCCTTCAACGGAGAAGTTCTTCACCTCGCACGCGAACCGCGTGTCGAAGCCGCTGGCGTCGAAGCGGGTGATGTTCGCCGCTCCGGACTCGCCCTTGATCAGACGGCTCCAGAACTCCTCGAGGGAGTTCCCGATCGGTGAGACGACTCCGGCGCCGGTCACAAAGACCCTCCGGCGGCCGTCAGTCATGATCCAACCTCTGCTTCCTTCCCTTGTTTCCCCGCACGTCCGCGCGGGCCTCGGGGCCCGGCGTCCGGCGTGACGGTCGTGGCGACGGCTTACGCAGTCGCGTGGGACTTCAGGTAGTTCATGGCGTCACCGACCGTCTTCAGCTTATCGGCGTCCTCGTCGGGAATGTCGATCCCGAACTCCTCCTCGAGGGCCATCACCAGCTCCACGATATCGAGCGAGTCGGCGCCCAAATCCTCGATGAACTTGGCCTCGGGCGTGAGTTGCTTGACCTCGACTTCGAGCTCCTGAGCGATGATTTCCTTGACGCGATCCTCGCTGAATGCCGCCACAGCTTCACCTCCTCATCCGGGGGAGACGATCTACCTGGGCCCGGCCAAACCGGCCCGGTCCTGCACTTACTCTATTTACATCACCATGCCGCCGTCCACCGTCCAGATCTGGCCGGTGACGTAGGCCGCCCGCGGTGACACCAGGAACGCGACCACTTCGGCCACCTCCTCGGGACGTCCCAGCCGGCCGAGCGGGATGCGGTCGAGCAGGGCTTTCTTCTGAGCCTCGTTGAGCGCGGCCGTCATGTCGGTCTCGATGAAGCCCGGACACACGGCGTTGACCGTGACGTTCCGGCCCGCCAGCTCCTTGGCCAGCGACTTGGTGAGCCCGATCAGGCCGGCCTTGGAGGCCGCGTAGTTGGCCTGGCCGGCGTTGCCGGTCAGCCCCACCACCGACGACACGTTCACGATCCGCCCCGAACGCGCCTTCATCATGCTGCGCGCGACCGCCCGGCAGCAGCGGAAGGCGCCTTTCAAGTTGGTGTCGAGCACTTGGTCCCAGTCGGCGTCGTCCATCCTCATGAACAATCCGTCGCGCGTGAGCCCGGCGTTGTTGATCAGCGCATCCACGCGCCCGAGTGCTTCGAGCGCCGCACCGAACGCCTGGTCGACCGACGCCGTGTCGGAGACATCCGCCGCGAAGGCGCGCACGTCGCCGCCTTCCGCCTTCATGGCGTCGGCGGCCTGCTGGGCGCGCTCGAGATTGCGTCCGAAGATCGCGACCTTCGCCCCGCGCGCCGCGAGCGTGCGCGCGATCGCGAGACCGATCCCGCTGCCGCCGCCCGTGACGAACGCGGCCTGGCCCTCGAGCTCGGTGCTCCGCTCCGGCGCCGCCGTGCCCTTGGTTTCGGTCATGCTCACGCCCGCTCCCCCGCGGCCGCCGCCAGTGCGGTCTGCGTGGCCTGCAGGCTCTCGGGATCCTCGACGCCGAACGCCCGCGCCTCGCGGTCGATCGAGCGCAGGAGCCCGCGCAGCACCTTGCCGGTGCCGACTTCGACGAAGGCCTCGGCGCCTTCCTGCATGAGCCGGCGCATCGATTCCTCCCAGCGCACCGAGCTCAGCAGTTGGCGCTTCAGGTTCTCGCGGATCTCGGCGCCCGAGGTGGTCGGCCGCGCATCCACGTTCGCCACCACCGGACAGCGGGCATCGCGGAACTCGGTGCGATCGAGCGCTTCGGCCAGCCCCTGGTTCGCGGCCCCCATCAGCGGCGAATGGAAGGCCCCACTCACCTCGAGCCGGATCGCGCGCTTGGCGCCCTTCTGCTTCGCGATCTCGCACGCCTTCTCGACCGCGGCGACCTCGCCCGAGATCACGACCTGCCCGGGCGCGTTCAGGTTCGCGGCCTTCACGACGCCGGCCGGCGCCGCTTCGGCGCACACCGCCTCCACCACCGCCGCGTCGAGTCCGAGAATGGCGGCCATCGTGCCCGGCCACTCGGTCCCCGCGCGGTGCATGAGATCACCGCGCTTCTGCACCAGCGCGAGCGCGTCCTCGAACGTCAGCGCGGCGGCGGCGACGCACGCCGTGTACTCGCCGAGCGAATGTCCCGCGGTCCACGACGGCCGGAACCCAGCCGAATCGAGCTGGCGGAACGCGGCGACGCCGTGCACCAGCAGCGCGGGCTGCGCGTGGCGGGTCTGCTTCAGCTCGTCCTCGGGTCCTTCCCACGCGACCTTCGAGAGCGCGTAGCCGAGCACGCGGTCGGCGGTCTCGAACGTCTCGCGCGCTTCGCGATGGGCCGTGGCCAGCGAGCGGCCCATGCCGACGGCCTGGGCCCCCTGGCCGGGAAACAGGAACGCCAGCTTCACGCCCGCATCTCGGCTGTGGCCGGCGCGGCCTTCAGCGCCGCCACCGGAACCGGCGCGGTCCAGCGCTGGACCGCCGCTCCCCAGGTGACACCGCCGCCGAAGGCGACGTAGCCGATGCAGTCGCCCGGCTTGACGCGTCCGCTCCGCACGACCTCGTCGAGGCTGATCGGGATCGAGGCCGACGAGGTGTTGCCGTAGCGGTCGATGTTGAGGACCACCTTTTCGTCCGGCACGCCGAGCCGCTCGGTGACGGCGTCGATGATGCGCTTGTTGGCCTGGTGCGGGATCACGAGGTCGATGTCGGTGATCGTGAGCCCGGAGCGGTCGAGCGCCACGCGCATGCTGTCGTACATCCCGCGCACGGCGACCTTGAACAGCTCCTTGCCCTTCATGCGGATGAAGTGTCCGCCCTGGTCCACCGTTTCGTGCGAAGCCGGCAGCGCGCCGCCTCCAGCCGGGATCTCGAGCAGCTCGCCCTGGTTGCCGTCGCTGTGGATGTCGATCCCGAGGATGCCGGTGCCGGGCTCGCAGGGCCGGAAAATCGCCGCCCCGGCGCCATCGCCGAACAGCACGCAGGTGTTGCGGTCCTTGAGGTCCATGATGCGCGAGAGCTGCTCCACGCCGATCACGAGCACGGTCTCGGCCACACCCGAGCCGATCAGCCCGCGCGCGATGCTCATGCCGTAGACGAAGCCAGTGCAGGCTGCAAACATGTCGTAGGCCGCGGCGCGCTTGGCGCCGAGCTTGGCCTGCACGGTGCAGGCGCAGGACGGCAGGTAGCGATCCGGCGTGGTGGTCGCGACGATGATCTGGTCGACCTCTTCGGCCGAGATACCGGCCATGGTGAGCGCCTGCTCGGCCGCCTCGCGCGCCAGGTCGGAGCTGTTGACGCCCGGGTCCGAGAAGCGGCGCTCCGAGATCCCGGTGCGCTCGCGAATCCACTCGTCCGAGGTGTCGACGATCTTCTCGAGGTCGAAATTGGTCACGACCCGCGGCGGCAGGCATCTGCCGGTGCCGGTGATGGTCACGCCGCGAATCTCAGGCCGCGCTGACATGGTCGGCTCCGATCTCCTCGCGAATGTGGTTGTTCACGCGCTGTTCGACGAAGCGCGCCATGGTGCGGATCGCGCTCCGCACCGCGCGCGCGCGGCTGCTGCCGTGGCCGACGAAGCACACGCCGTCGACGCCGAGGAGCGGCGCCGCGCCGTATTCCTCCCAGTCCAGCTCGCGCCGCAGGCGTCGCAACGCCGGCAGCATGAACGCCGCACCCACCTTGGCGAACAGGTCGCGCTGCAGCTCCTGGCGCACGCGCCGCACCAGCATGCCGGCGACGCGCTCGGCGGTCTTGAGCGCCACGTTGCCGGTGAAACCGTCGGTCACCATCACGTCGACTTCGCCGTTGAACACGTCACGCCCTTCCACGTTGCCGATGAAATT
>DAIUEO010000027.1:0-29118 GCA_036845125.1 Candidatus Eiseniibacteriota bacterium
TCGGGCGGCATGCGCCAGCGCCTCGGCATCGCGCAGGCGATCGCGGGCAATCCGCGGCTCGTGATCGTGGACGAGCCGACCGCGGGCCTCGACCCGGAGGAGCGGCTGCGCTTCTACCACCTGCTCGCCGAGCTGGCCGAGGACCGGATCGTCGTTCTGTCGACCCACATCGTCGAGGATGTCGCGGTGCTGTGCCCGCAGTTCGCCGTGATCCGGAACGGGCGACTGCTCACACGGACCACGCCGCGCGCGGCGCGCGAGGCGATCGCCGGAACGATCTTCGAGGGCAGCGTCCCCCCCGCCGAGCTCGACGCGCTCCGCAGCGCGCGGCACGTCACCCAGGCCATCCTGGTCGAAGGGCGCCACCGGGTCCGGGTGTACGAACCGGACGGCGTGCCGCCTCCGGGCTTCGAGCCGGCCACCCCCACCCTCGAGGATGCGTACCTGGTGCTCATGCGCACCGGGGGATTTCAGGAGTCCGCGAGCCCGCCGGTGAACGGCGCGGCGGCCCGGTCGGTGGCGGCGACGGTGCCGGCGTGAGCGCCGCGAACGGATCCGGCGGCTCGCTGGCCCGCACCTGGGAAGTCTTCCGCCAGGAGTTCTCGCACAACCTGAGGCGGCCGCTGTTCTGGATGCTGATCCTGCTCGCCGGCTTCTTCTCCTTCTCGCTCGCCGGCGGGCACGCGTCGATCGGCTCCGGGGATGCGCGGGTTGGCGGCACGCGCGCCTGGATCACCTCGGAGTTCGCGCTGGCCCAGCTCCTCATCATCATGGTCTCGGTGCTCTACGCGTTCTTCGTCGCGGTCGGCGCCGGGATGTCCATGATTCGCGACGGCGACCTCAAGGTCGGCGAAATCCTCCACTCCACGCGGCTCACCGCGGGCGAATACGTGTGGGGCAAGTACCTCGCGCAGCTCGCGGGATTCCTGTGGGTGCTGGCATTCCATGTCCTCCTCATGGTGCTGTTCAACCATCTGATGCCGCACGGCGAGAACGCCGACTTCATCGGCCCCTTTGTGCCGCTCAACTACCTCCGGCCGGCGCTCTTCTTCGCGCTCCCCACGCTGATCCTCGCGTCCGGCGTCGCCTTCGCGGTCGGCGGGATCACGCGCCAGCCGATCCTGGTGTTCGTGCTGCCGATGGCGGTCGTGCTGTTCGGGACCTTCTTCCTCTGGGAGTGGTCCCCCTCGTGGCTTCCGAACTCCATCAACAACGTGCTCATGTTCATCGACCTCACCGGGTTCCGCTGGATCAACGAGACGTGGCTCAACGTCGACAAGGGAGTGGACTTCTACAACCGCCGACCCGTTGGCCTCGACACCCTCATCGTCGTCCAGCGCGTGCTGTGCGTGGCCCTCGGGTTCGCGGCCGTCGGGCTCTATCAGCTCCGGTTCTCGCGACTGCTGCGCGGCGCGGCCGCACCCCGCCGCACGCGTCGCCCGGCCAACGCCGCCGCGGCCGAAACCGCGGTCGCGGCGGCGACCGCCCCGCTCACCGCGCTCGCGATGCGCTCGGGCCGGCCCGGCTTCATGGCCGCGATGCTCGAAGTCGCCCGCATCGACTGGCGCGAGCTGTGGAGCCACCCGGGGCTCTATCTCTTCATTCCCATCATCCTGATCCAGGTGTTCGGGAACGTGGTGAGCGTCGGCGCCTTCGACACGCCGCTCCTGCTCACCTCGGGAATGCTGGCCGCGCAGAACATGAACACGCTCACCCTGCTGCTCTGCATGCTCATCCTCTTCTACACGACGGAATCCCTGCAGCGGGAGCGCAGCACCGGGTTCGCCGCGATCCACGACACGACCCCGGTGTCGGCGATGGCCATCCTGCTCGGAAAGTGCCTGACCAACGTCGCGCGGGGTATCACCGTCATGCTGGTCACCCTGGTGGGCTGCGTCATCGCGCTGCTCGTGAGCAGCAAGGCGCCCTTCACCCCGGCACCGTTTGCCCTGCTGTGGGGGCTGCTGCTCGCACCGACCTTCATCATGTGGACGAGCTTCGTGTGCTTCGCGTTCGCGCTCACCGGCAGCCGGTTCGGGACCTACATCCTCGGGCTCGTCGCCATCTCCGTCACCGGGTTCTACCAGGCGCGTGGCCGGATGAGCTGGACCTTCAACTGGGACCTGTGGGGCTCGGTGCGCTGGAGCGACCTCAGTGTGCTCGAGCTCGACCGCGGCGCGCTCGTGCTCAACCGCGTGATGGTGCTCGGTCTCGCGGCCTTCTTCATCGCCGCCACTCTGCGCCTCTTCACGCGCCGCGAGCCCGACGCGGTGCGCTGGGTGCAGGCCCTGCGCCCGGGGCCGATGCTCCGCACCGCCCTCGTGATGCTCCCCTTCGCGGCGGTGCCGCTCGCGTGCGGCGTGGCGCTCGCCTTCATGGTGCACGGCGGGCGCGAGGGCGCGGTCGCCCGCAAGTCCCAGCGCGACTACTGGACGAAAAACGTCAGCACCTGGCTCGATGCGCCGAGCCCGCAGCTCGCGGCCGCCGACATCGAACTCACGCTGGACCCGCGACGGAGCGGGATCCGTTCGAAGGGCGAGTTCGTCATGGTGAACCGCACCGACGACACGCTGCGCCAGATCGCGCTGACCGGCGGGCTCCACTGGCGGAACGTGCGCTGGACGATGGATGGCGACTCCTGCCGCCCCGAGGATCGCGCGCGCCTCTACGTGTTCCGTCCCGCGAAGCCGCTCGCTCCGGGGGATCGGATCCGCATTGGCTTCGCGTTCGAGGGCCACTACCCGGATGGCATCAGCAAGAACCAGGCGGGCGCCGGAGAGTTCATCCTGCCGTCGGCCGTGGTGCTCACCGGGTTCTCGCTGCCCTCGTTCGCTCCGATCATCGGCTACCTGCCCGAGGTCGGCATCGAAGAGGGCAAGAACAAGGCGGACCCCAGGGAGTTCCCCGAGGACTACTGGCACCGCGTGCTACCGGCCGCACTGCCGATGTTCTCGGGCTGGGTCGACACCCGCATCCGGGTGACCGCGCCCGAATACCTCCAGCACAACGTGACCGGGAACCTCGTGAGCGAGCAGGTGAAGGACGGCCAGCGCACCACCGAATGGCGGAGCGACGCTCCGGTGCGCGCGTTCAACGTGATCCTCGGCAACTGGAAGGTGAGGCGTGCCGACGGCGTCGCCGTCTACTACGACGAGCGCCATCCCTACAATGTGGACGAGATGCTCAAGGCGCTGGCCGGCGCGCGCCGCTGGTACGGCGAGTGGTTCGCCCCCTATCCCTGGAAGGAGCTCCGCCTCTCCGAGTTCCCCGGGCTCGCGGCCTACGCGCAGGGACCGCCCACCAACATTTCGTTCTCGGAGAACATCGGGTTCCTCACCAAGAGCGAGCCCAAGGCCAATGCCGCCTTCTGGGTCGCGGCGCACGAGGCGGCGCACCAGTGGTGGCCGTGCATTGCGATGCCGGGCAAGGGCCCGGGCGGCGACGTGCTGTCGGAGGGGCTCGCGCATTTCTCCACGATCCTCCTCGCCGGACAGGTCCAGGGCGAGGAGCAGCGCATGGCCTTCTGCCGCCAGATCGAGGATCGCTACGCGAACACCCGCCAGCGCGACTCGGAACGGCCGCTGGTCCGCGTCGACGGCTCGCTGCCGGGTGACGGCCGCATCATCTACGACCGCGGTGGCTGGGCGTTCTGGATGCTGCACCGGCTGATGGGCCGGGAGGCGAACCTGGCGGCCCATCGCGAATACCTGGAGACCTACCGGGACAGCCGCGATCATCCGCTGATCGAGGAGTACCTGGCGGTGATGCGCCGCCATGCGCCGGACCCGGCGGCGTTCGACGCCTACGTCCAGCAGTGGTTCTTCGGGACGGTGGTGCCGCAGTACCTGGTCGAGGACTCGAAGGTGGTGCAGGCCGCGGGCGGGTTCGAGGTCAGGGCGCGCATCCGCAACACCGGCACCGGCACAGCGCCGGTCGAGATTGCCGCCGTGCGGGGGAATCGCTTCCCGAAGAAGGAATCGAAGGACCCGGAGAAGGAGAAGAAGGAGGCTTGGGCTGACGCGCGCGTGACCGTGACGCTGGCAGCGAACGAGTCCGCCGAGGTCACGATCCCCTGCAAGTTCGAGCCGGAGCGGCTGGTCGTCGATCCCGACGTCCACCTGCTCATGCTGGAGCGCAAGAAGGCCGAGGTTCCGCTGCGCCTGCCTCCGACCGGCTCAGGATCCCTGGCGACCCGCTAGCCGGAGCTGCACCACGGTCGCGCCCCAGTGGCCGCGCGTCGCGGCCGCGTCGGCGAACGACTCCACGAGCGGATGCGCGGCGAGCACCTCGCGCACCCGCTCGCGCTGGAGCCCGATGCCGCGCCCATGGATGACACGCACCTCGCGCAGTCCCTTCGCCGCCGCGGCGTCGACGTAGTCGCGGACCACGCCCGGCACGTCGCGCGGCTGAAAGGGATGGAGATCCAGCGCATCCTCGATCGGTATTTCTACGGGCCGAGGCTCGTCCTTCTCGTCGCGCGGGTCAGTCACGTTCACCCTCCTTGGCAGGTGGCGGCTTCGTGATTGCGATACTATGCCGCCGTCGGTCCGAAACGGAGTGGGCCCTGGAGAACACCTCTTGATACAGGCGCGCCGGCCCCATCTCTCACCTCACTGGCGGCACATCCGCCATGTCGCGGGCCTTGTCGCGAGCATCGTGCTCATTGCCGCTACGTCCGCCCACGCGGCCCGCACCCTGTGGAGCGTGGGATCCGGTCGCTTCTCGCAACTGGGCCGGGCGCTCTCCTCCGCGGGCGATTTCAACGGCGACGGGTACGGCGACTTCCTCGTCGGCTTCCCCTTCCATGAGTTCCAGCCCGGCCCCGGCACCGCGATCCTCATGCTGGGCGCTCCGCAGGGAGCGGACCTGGGCCAGCGGATCCTCGAGGGGCAGGGCACACTGGGCTTCGGATACGCGGTTGCCGGCGGGGGCGACTTCGACGACGACGGCTTCTCCGACGTGGTCGTGAGCGCCTATTCCGGAGGCGCGAGCGTCTTCCGCGGCGGCAATCCGCCCGACATCACCGCCGACCTAACGCTCCCGGTCGGCGGCGGCGGATTCGGGCGGGTCCTGGCGTCGATCGGCGACTGGAACGCCGACGGCTTCGACGATTTCGCGGTGGCCGCTCCGCTCGATTCGACCGCGGGACCCGCCAGCGGCCGGGTCTTCGTCTACTTCGGGGGCGCGACTCTCGACGCGAACGCCGACGTCGTGCTGAACGGCGCCGTGGCGGGCGATCAGTTCGGGACCTCGGTGACCGGCGGGACGGACCTCAACGGCGACGGCTTCACCGATCTGGCTGTAGGGTCTCCGTACGCGGGGGGCGCCGGCGCCGTCCAGGTGTTCTTCGGAGGACCGGGCTTCGACTCCACGCCCGACCGGGTGATCACGGGAGCGTCGTCCGGGGATCGCTTCGGCGCATCGATCACCATGCTCGCCGACTTCAACGCCGATGGTGCTGGCGATCTCGCGGTGGGAGCGCCGCAGACGCCCGGCGGCGGCGCGATCCACGTCTTCTACGGCGGCGCCGGTCTCGATGCCGTCGCCGACTGGAGCGTGGCCGCGACGGCCTCGCAATCCGGACTGGGCAGCACCGTCGCGGCGGGCGACGACGTGAACCGCGACCACGTGAGCGATCTCCTGGCCACCGATTTACGCAGCGTTCCCCTCGTCTGGTTCGGCGGCCCGGCGGCGGACACGAACCCCGATGCGCCGCTTTCGGTGCCGCTCACTCCGTTCGGGGATCTCCGGTGCATCGCCGGAGCCGGAGACGTGAACGGCGATGGCTACGCCGAGTGGCTCTACGGCATCGATTCCTTCGGCGGAATGTTCACCTCGGACGTCGTCTACCTCCTCACCGCCCACGGCGACCTCCAGCTCATCGCGCCCAACGGAGGCGACGTCCAACTGCTCGGTGGTGCGGAATTCCTGGTGACCTGGGCGGGCCCGGAGCTGGCGAACCTCGAATACGCGCGCGACGGCGTTACCTGGCAGACGCTCGCGACCGGCGGCGGCGGAGCGGCCGCCAACTCCGCCACGTTGACCCTTCCACCGGGTCGTGCGGATCACACGGCACGCATGCGCGTCGTGGCTGCGACCGATACCGTGATCGATCTCGGCGATGGGTTCTTCTCCGTGACGGATTCGATCCAGACCCAGTGCTTCGGGACCACCGCGATGCCGGGTGGCACCGGCGTGACGTGGTCGGCGATCTGGCCCGGCTATCCGGGCGCGACCTACAGCTACCGGTTGTACCGCCAGGATGGCGGCGGACCGGAGACCGCGGTGAGTACGGACCCGATTCTCGCGGAGGGCTTCTTCGACCCGGCGGGCACGCCCTCGTCGAGCTACCGGCTGGTCGCGATCCGGCCCGACAACATCGAGGCAGCTCTCGATACGGTGGCGACCGGCGCCTTTTCCTGTGACAGCATTCAGCTGAGCGAGCCGAACGGCGGCGAGTCGCTGTTCCTCGCCAACTTCCTCAACGTGATCTGGACCGGAACGCGGTTCGTTGATGTCCTGCTCTCCCGCGACAACGGCGCCACCTGGACCACGGTAGAGACCGGCGTCCCGCCCCCGAGCACGGTGTTGATCGGCGCGACGCCGGGCACGTCCCAGGCGCGGGTGCGGGTCGCGGTGCAGGGCGTGGGCGGCGCGGTGTGGGACGACAGTGACGCCCCGTTCTCGATCCACACCAGCCTCCAGCTCCAGCGCTTCGTCGCCATCGCGCTCCCCACCGGCGGGGTCGCGCTCGAGTGGGACAGCGCGCCCGAGCCTTCGCTCGACACGTTCCTCGGATATCGCCTCTGTCGCGCGGACACGTTGCCGCAGCTTCCGTGTTCGAGCCTCGGCCCCTGGCCGAACCCGGGAACCTCCTACACCGATCCCGCAGGCGGCGTCGGCTCGATCTACCGCCTGTGGGCGACCCTGTTCGACTACACGGAGGTGGCACTCGGCGAGGTGACCGTCACGCCCGGACAGCCGCTCGCCGCCCTCGGGCCCTCACCCGCGCGCGCCAACGAGGAGGTGGTGCTCACCATGGTGTCCCCGCAGACCGCGAACGGCTCGGCGTCCGACGTCGAGGTACGCGTCTACGACGCGACGGGCCGGGACGTCGCGCTCCTCGGGAGCGGACTCGGCGCCGAGGGCACGATCACGCTCCGCTGGACCCCGGCGCAGTTCGGAATGCGCTCGGGCGTCTACTGGATCCGCACCCGGTCGGCATCCGCCGGTTTCGAGAAGAGCCGCCGCATCGTCGTTCTCTGAAGCCGCGCGCCGGCGCCGCTTGCCCGCGGGGCCGGGCCTGCTTCATCCTCTCCGCTTAGCCCCCGCGCCGCAGATTCCCCGCCGGAGGCCGGTTCGATGCCACACTTCGATTCCCACTCGCTCACGTTCCTGAAGCAGCTCGCGCGTAACAACCGCCGCGACTGGTTCGAAGCCCACCGCGACGACTACCTGGAGCACGTCCGCCAGCCGATGGGGGACCTGGTTCAGGAGATGGATCTCAGGTTCGCGAAGTTCGCCCCCGAGATGACCGGCGACGCGAAACGCTCGGTGTTCCGGATCTACCGCGACATCCGTTTCTCGAGCGACAAGTCGCCGTACAAGACCCACGCCGCGTGCTGGTTCTTCCATCGCGAGGCGTCGTCCAAGGTGGGACGTGAGTCACACGGGGGCGGCGCCGGGTTCTACTTCCATGTCGAGCCGGGCGCATCGTTCGTCGGCGGCGGCTGCTGGATGCCGCCACGGCCGGCGCTCAAGAAGTTCCGCGCCGCGATCGCGGAGGAACCCAAGGCGTTCGAGAAGATCGTGGCCGCGCCGGCGGTGAAGCGGCGGTTCGGCGCGCTCAGCGAGGAGGAGATGCTGAAGCGGATGCCGCGCGGTTACTGCGACGATCATCCGGCGGCGCGCTGGCTGCGCTACCAGTCGTTCACGCTGGGACGGAAGCTCACGGACGCCGAGGTGACCGGCAGCCGGCTGACCACGCTGCTCCAGTCCGATTTCTTTGGCGTCCTGCCGCTCGTCCGTTTCCTGAACGGCGTGCTCGGCTTCCGGCCGCGAGACACGCGCTGACGCAAAAGCGTCAGTCGAACTCGTACTTCGGTTTGGCCGGCGTCTGGTCGATTCCGACCCGGCCAATCACGATCTCGGCTGCCGCGTAGCTCTCCCCCTTCATCTTGTAGCCGGAGAGCCGGCGCATCATCGCGAGCTGGCCGGTGTGGGTGAGCGCGTCGGCGATGCCGCCCTGGAAGACCTTCCCCGGGTCCCACAGGATGGGCGCCCCCGATGCCAGGTAATCGTCGACCGCCTTGACGGCGGCAAAGAAGCGCTCGATCTCGCGGTCCCACGGCAGCGGCTCGGCGGTCGTCCAGGTCGGCTTCCCGTTCAGCATCCGCAGGATCCAGTCCATGAGATCGCCCATGTGGGCCAGGATCTCGACCGCCGACCGCGACGGCTCGGTGGCCGGTCGCCACGCGCCGAACTCGGCGGGCGTATCGCGCACCGTCTTCCCCGCGCGGTACGCCAGCGTGGCGAGCGAATGACGGAGGAACGTGCGGGTGGCCGGGTCGTCCGGCAAAAGGTCGGTCATGCCCGGCATGATAGCGGCCTTCTGCCCGCGGTTCGAGGGACGTATATTCGGCCTCGTGGCGTGATGCCACGGGAGGATTCGATGGGTAGAAGGAACGGCAATCGTGCGTACCCCCGGTTGACCCGGCCGCTGGTGCGCGAGAACGGCGCGCTGCGTCCCGCGAGCTGGGACGAGGCGCTGGATCGCGCCGCGGAGGGGTTCCGTCGCAATCAGGCGGAGCGGGGAGCGAATTCGCTCGGCATCTTCAGCTGCTCCAAGTCCACCAACGAGGTGAACTTCCTGGCGCAGAAGCTGGCCCGGGTCGCGTTCCGCACGAACAATATCGACAGCTGCAACCGCACCTGACACGCGCCGAGCGTCGTCGGTCTGGCGACGGTCTTCGGTGCGGGTGGCGGAACGAACTCCTACCGCGAGGTGGAGGAGACGGACGTGGTGTTCCTCTGGGGCTCGAATGCCCGTGAGGCGCACCCCATCTGGTTCCACCATCTCCTGAAGGGCGTGCGGCGCGGAGCGCGCCTCTACGTGATGGACCCGCGGCGCACCACGTCGGCCCAGTGGGCGGACGTGTGGCTCGGCCTCAACGTGGGCAGCGATATCGCGCTCTCCAACACGATGGCGCGCGAGATCATCCACGCGGGCCTCCACCACCCGGAGTTCATCGCGAACGCCACCGAGGGCTTCGAGCGATACAAGGCATCGGTCGAGTCCTACACACTGGAAGTCGGCGAGCGGCTGACCGGGGTGCCGGCCGACGTGATCCGCGACGCGGCGCACACCTACGCGCGCGCCGGCAAGGCGATGATCTGCTGGACGCTCGGCATCACCGAGCACCACGACGCGGTGGACAACGTGCTCGCGTTGATCAATCTCTCGCTCCTCACCGGGCACGTCGGGCGCTGGGGCTCGGGCTGCAACCCGCTGCGCGGTCAGAACAACGTGCAGGGCGGCGGCGACATGGGCGCCATCCCGAACCGCCTGCCCGGTTTCCAGGAGATCCTCGACCCCGAGATCCGCGGCCGTTTCGAGAAACATTGGGGTGTCCCGATCCAGCCGCGGCACGGCTGGAACCTCACCGAGATGCTGCACGCCATGGGCCGGAAGGAGCTGACCTCGCTGTTCGTGATCGGCGAGAACCCGGCGCAGTCGGACGCCGACGGCAACCACGTCGTCCATCTGCTCGAAGGTCTCGACCACCTCGTGGTCCAGGAGATCTTCCTGACCCGCACCGCCGAGATGGCGCACGTCGTCCTGCCCGCCGCCGCGAGCTGGTGCGAGGGCGAGGGCACGGTCACCAACAGCGAGCGCCGGGTGCAGCGCTGCCGCAAGGCGGTCGAGCCACCCGGCGAGGCGAAGGACGAGCTGTGGATCATCTCCGAGATCGCGCGCCGGCTCGGCGCCGACTTCGGGAATCCCACCGCCGAGTCGGTGTGGAACGAGTTCCGCACCGTGGCGCCGCACTTCGCGGGCGGCATGAGCTACGCGCGGCTCGAGGCGCTGGGCGGCATCCAGTGGCCGTGCGCGGACGAATCCGATCCCGGCGCGACCTTCCTCCACGGGCGCCTGTGGGAGCAGCCGCGCGGCGGCATGGCCGCGCCGTTCTCGGTGGTGCGCCACGAGGGCCCGGTCGAAATGCCGGACGCCGAGTACCCGTTCCTGCTCACCACCGGGCGGCGCCTCGAGTCGTTCAACACCGGCGTCCAGAGCGGTGGCTACGAGTCGCCGCTCCACTTCGGCGAGACTCTCGACCTCTCGCCTGAGGATGCGGCCACACTCGGCGTCCGCGACGGCGATGCGCTGCGCGTATCGTCGCGGCGCGGCGCGCTGATGGTGCCGGCGCGCATCGATCCCGGGCTGCGGGCGGGCACGGTGTTCATGACCCTCCACTTCCCGGACGAGGTCGCCACCAACGTGCTCACCATCGACGTGTCCGACCCCAAGTCCGGCACCGCCGAGTTCAAGGCGTGCGCGGTCCGGATCGAGCGGGCGGACGTCCCGGCCGTCGCGACGCGTCACTGATGGATCTCGTCCTTCTCGACGCCACGCCCAACGCGGACGAACGCGCCGCGGTGGACGGGCTGATCGGTCCACCGCAGAGCGCCTGGGACGGCGGCGCGCGCGGCAGCCTGCGCGACGCGCACACGGCGCACGGCGGCCACGCCCAGCGCGACCGGCGCCACCTGCTGCTGCCGGCGCTGCAGGCGCTGCAGTCGCGCATCGGCTGGATCAGCGAAGGCGGCCTCAACTATGTGTGCGAGCGGCTCACGGTACCGCCCGCCGAGGCGTGGTCGGTCGCCACCTTCTACGCCATGCTCGCCACCACGCCGCGGCCGCGCCGGGTGATCCACGTGTGCGACGACATCGCCTGCCGCTCACGCGGCGCCCGCGAGCTGTGCGAGGCGCTCGAGCAGAAGGCCGGCCCGCCGCTCCCCCACGCGCCCGAAGGCGACCACGTCCCGCACGACGCGACGCGGCCGCGGTGGATGCGCTCGCCCTGCCTCGGCATGTGCGACCACGCTCCGGCGGCGCTCGTCACCGAGGCCGGCGCGCATCCGATCGAGCGCTCGCTCGGTGGCGTGGCGCTCGGCGACCTCGGGGCGCTGCTCGCGGGCCAGGCTCCGGCCGCGGACGGGGCCGCGATCGAAGCGCTGCCGCAGCGCGGCGATCCTTCGCTCGTGCTGCTGCGACGCATCGGCGTCGCCGACCCCACGGACCTCGCCGCCTACCGCCGCGCCGGCGGCTATCGGGCGCTGGCGCACGCGTTCGAGATCGGTGCCGAGGCGGTGCTGCGCGAGGTGGTGACGTCCAAGCTCGTGGGCCGCGGCGGCGCCTCCTTCCCGACCGGCCGCAAGTGGGAGGCAGTGCGCCACCAGCCGGGGCGCCCGCGCTACCTGGTGTGCAACGCGGACGAGTCCGAGCCCGGCACGTTCAAGGACCGCGTGCTGATGTGCGGCGATCCCTTCGCCGTGGTCGAGTCCATGACGATCGCCGCGCTCGCCGCCGGTTGCGAGAAGGGCTTCGTCTACCTCCGCGCCGAATACCCGCTGGCTCACGAGCGCCTGTCGCACGCGATCGCGGCGGCGCGCGCCGCGGGGCTGCTCGGAGAGCGCGTGCTCGGCCACGACTTCGCCTTCGACATCGAGATCCGGCGCGGCTCGGGCGCCTACATCTGCGGCGAGGAGACGGCGCTATTCGAGTCGATCGAAGGCCGCCGCGGCGAGCCGCGCAGCAAGCCGCCGTTCCCGGTCGAGATCGGGCTGTTCGACCGCCCGACCGTGGTCAACAACGTCGAGACCCTGGTCAACGTGCTGCCGATCGTGCTGGAGGGGGGCGCCGCCTTCGCCGCCACCGGCACCGCCCAGTCCACCGGGACCCGCCTCTTCTGCCTGAGCGGCGCGGTGCAGCGTCCCGGCATCTACGAGGTGCCGCACGGCATGGCGCTGCGCGCGCTGATCGAGATGGCGGGCGGCGTGGCCGGGGGCCGTGGCCTTGGCGCCGTGCTGCTGGGCGGTGCGGCCGGAACGTTCCTCCGCGCCGACGAGATCGACCTCAGGCTCTCCCTCGAGGATGCGCGCGCCGCCGAGGCCACGCTCGGATCGGGCGTCGTCCTCGTGTTCGACGACCGCGCCGACCTGCCCGACGCCGTGCTGCGGATCGCCTCCTTCTTCCGCGACGAGTCGTGCGGGCAGTGCGTGCCGTGCCGCGTCGGCACCGTGCGCCAGGAGGAGGCGCTGCACCGCATCGCGCAGGGCGCCGAGCGCGGCGGCCGCGCCGCCGAGCTCGCTCTGCTCGACGAGGTCGGCGCGGGCATGCGTGACGCCTCGATCTGCGGCCTCGGTCAGACCGCCTACGCCGCGGTCGAGTCGGCGATCAAGCGCCTCCGCCTGTTCGGCGATCCGCCGGCGCCCAATGCCGCGATGCCGGTCCGCAGCGCCGCTCCCGCCGGGAAGAACGGAGCAGAGCCCGGAACCGTGGCGCTCACCATCGACGGCCGGCGCACCGTGGTGCGGCAGGGCACGACACTGCTCCAGGCGAGTCGCCAGCTCGGGGTCGAGGTCCCGACGCTCTGCTACCTCGAGACGCTGAGCCCCGCCAACGCCTGCCGCCTGTGCGTGGTGGAGGTCGAAGGCGCGCGCGTCCTGGCGCCGAGCTGCTCGCGCACGGCCGAGTCCGGCATGGTGGTCCACACCGCGTCGGAGCGGGTGCAGCGCGCGCGGCGCATGGTGCTCGAGATGCTGGCCTCGTCGGTCGACCTCTCGACCGCGCCCGTGCTCCAGCGGCAGCTCCGCGAGTACGGCTGCGACCCCGCGCGCTACGGGCCGCCGGCGCCGGCCGGCTCGCACCCTGCGGTCGCCGGCCACCACGCGCCGCCCGACGTGCGCTACGCGGCGACCGTGCTCCAGCCGCCGAAGATCGACAACGATCTCTACATGCGCGACTACGGCAAGTGCGTGCTCTGCTACAAGTGCGTCGAGGCGTGCGGCGAGGACCACCAGAACACCTTCGCGATCGCGGTGGCCGGACGCGGCTTCGATGCGCACATCTCGACCGAGATGGACGTCCCGCTGGGCGACTCGGCCTGCGTCTACTGCGGCAACTGTGTCGCGGTGTGTCCCACCGGAGCGCTGATGGCGAAGACCGAGTACGACCTCCGGATCGTGAACCGGTGGGACGAGTCGCGTCAGACCACGACCGACACCATCTGCCCCTACTGCGGGGTGGGGTGCACGCTGCGGCTCCACGTCCAGGACGGCCGCATCGTCAAGGCTGACTCCCCGCTCGACCACGACATCTCGCTCGGGAATCTGTGCATCAAGGGCCGCTTCGGATGGCGCTTCGTCCAGCCGAATCTCGAAAACGGCACAATTCCCTGACTCGTCGAATCGCCGCGGCCCGAAAGGGCGCCGTGAACTTCCCTCTGATCCTGGCCTGGATTTGTGCCGATTCTACTTGCCAGGTGGCCCCGTTTCCCGGATTGTGCATTCAGGTCGCCGCCTAAAACCCTCGGAGACGCCTCGTGTCCCTGCCCATCATCCTTCTTGCCATCGTCGCCGCCATCGTGGTCGGCATCTTCCAGAGCAGCCTGTTCGAGTGGACCTTCCATCGTTACTGGCTCCATCGCCCGTGGGAGCCCAAGGGCATCTTCAACGCCCACACGATGGTCCATCACCAGCTCTGCAAGTTCGAAGACACGTTCCACGTGCACGATGAGGAGCAGCACGAGGCCCTGCACTTCCAGTGGTGGGGCGGGCCGGTCCTGGTGGGAATCAACACCGTGCCCTGGATACTCCTGTCAGTGGGACTCTGGGCGCTCGGCGTCCCGTTCCCCTACGTGGCCTTCGTGGGAACGCTCGCCGGCACCATCTTCGTCTACTACCTGGGCTACGAGACGCTGCACTACCAGATGCACAAGCCGACGATCGCGGCGGTGACGAAGTCGCCCTACTTCCGCTTCATCGAGAAGCACCACCGGATCCACCACGTCCACATGGACCGGAACCTGAACGTGCTGTTCCCGCTCGCCGACCTGCTGCTCGGCACGCTGGTCACCAAGGAGGAGCCGTCGGGCCCGACGCCCGCCACCGCGCGCACCCTCGCCCGCCGTCACAGCCTTTACGGCCGGCGACTCCGCGGCGAAGCGCCCTGGCCGGAAGGCAGCGAGCGGGTGGAAACCGCCGCCCCGCAGGCCTCAGAGACGCTCCAGAAGTAGCGCGAAGCCCAGTCCACCCGAGACGCACAGCGTGGCGAGTCCACGTTTCGCTGTGCGTCTTTTCATTTCGTGGAGCAGGGTCACCACGATCCGCGCACCGGTGGCACCGATCGGGTGGCCCAGGGCAATCGCCCCGCCGTTCACGTTGAGCCGCGCGCGGTCGAAGTGGAGATCCCGGTCGCAGGCCAGCACCTGGGCGGCGAACGCTTCGTTCAGCTCCACCAGATCGATCTGATCGAGCTTCACCCCCGCGCGCGCTTCCAGCTTGCGCACCGCCGGCACCGGGCCGATGCCCATGATCGCCGGATCCACGCCGGCGGTCGCGAACCCCGCGATCCGCGCCCACGGCTCGACCTTTTCGCGCTTCGCCGCCTCGGCCGAGAGCACGATCATCGCCGCCGCGCCGTCGGTGATGCCGGAGGAATTGGCCGCGGTCACGGTGCCGCCCGGCTTGAACACCGGCTGGAGCTTGGTCAGTGAGGCCGCGGTCACGCCGTCACGCGGATGCTCGTCGGTTTCGAAGGTGACCTCGCCCTTTTCCCCCTTCACGCGGAGGGCCGTGATCTCATCCTGGAACCGGCCGGCCTTGCGGGCCGCCTCGCAGCGGTTCTGGCTCTCGGCGGCATAGGCGTCCTGTTCCTCGCGCGGGATCGCGTACTGCTCGGCCAGGGTCTCGGCGGTCTCGCCCATGATCTTCCCGCTCAGGGAACACGTGAACCCGTCGCGGTACATGGCATCGGTCACCTCGCCATGCCCCAGCCGATAGCCCCAGCGCGCGCGCTCGAGCAGATACGGCACGCGGCTCATGGACTCGGTGCCGCCCGCGAGCACGATGTCCGCTTCGCCGTCCTTGATGACGCGCGTGGCCGACAGGATCGCCTGCAGTCCCGAGGCGCACGCCATGTTGATGGTGAACGCCGGCGAGGCATCCGGCATCCCGGAGTTCCGCCCCACCTGCCGCGCCGGATTCGGCCCCCCGCCCGCCTGCCGCGCGTTGCCGAACACCGTGTACCCCACCTGCTCGGGCTTGAGCCCGGCCCTCCGGATCGCCTCCCGCCCCGCCATGCCCCCCAGCTCCGCCGCCGTGGTCCCGGCCAGCGTGCCTCCGAAGCGTCCGATCGCGGTCCTTACCGGTGCTGCAATCAGGATGTCGCTCATGCCCGAAACCTAGCACACGCGTAAACGCCCCCCGGGCTCCCCTTCCGGCGCCCATTTACGCGTGTGCTAACTTTGCCGCCCATGAAAACCCCACCGCGCATGTTTCCCGAAGCCCGCATTCCCTACGGGACCTGGGGCTCCAGCTATTTCCCCGCGTGGCAGACCAGCCCGCTGGCCGAGGTCAACATCGGGCAGTTCGCCGGCGAGTCCATGGCGCGCATCCTGTCGAAGCGGAAGGTGCCGAAGAGCGAGCTCCAGTACCTGGTCATCGGCTCCACCATCCCCTGGCACTGGAAGTTCTGGCAGGCGCCGCTGGTCGCGAGCTGCCTCGGGGAGCGCATCCCCGGGTTCCACATCGAGCAGGCGTGTGCGACCGGGCTGCAGGCGGTGCTCGCCGCCGGCGCCGAGGTCGAAGGCGGCTCGAACGAGGTGGTCGGCGTGCTCACCTTCGACCGCACCAGCGACTCGCCGGTCGGCGTCTTCCCCGAGCGGCGCGCGCACCAGCGCACGCAGGCGATCACCGACGTGTGGGACAACTTCGGCTTCGACCCCGCGACCGGCAAGGCCATGATCTCCGCCGCCGGCCTCACCGCGCGCAAGTACAAGATCGACCGCCGCGAGGTGGACGACATCGCGTTCCTGCGCACCGAACAGTACTTCCAGGCCAAGGAGTCCGGCTTCCTCGACCGCGTGCTGGTGCCGCTCGACCTGCTGAACGTGTCGGGCCGCCCGCTCGGGCGGATCGAGGCCGACCTCGGCGTCCGCAAGGTCGACCTCGGCGCGCTCCGGGCGCAGCGCGAGCTCGACACCTGCGTGACGAGCGGCACCCAGACCCACGCCTCGGACGGCATGGCGTGCCTGCTGGTGACGAACCGCGCGAAGGCCCGCGAGCTGAGCCCGCGCCCCGACATCGACATCCGCTTCGTCGGCAAGGCCGAGGCGCGCGCCGAGCCGAGCCTCATGCCGGAAGCGCCGGCGCTCGCGGTCCAGGCCCTGCTGCGGCGCACCGCGCTCTCGATGAACGACGTCGCGGTCGCCAAGAACCACAACCCGTTCGCGGTCAACGACGCGGTCTTCACCAAGCTCCTCGGCTACCACTGGCGCGAGCTCAATCGCACCGGCTGTTCGCTGGTGTGGGGCCATCCGCAGGGCCCGACTCTCACGCGCACCCTCATCGAGGGACTCGAGGAGGCGGTCGACAAGGGCGGCGGCTACGTGCTGGTCTTCGGCTGTGCCGCCGGCGACGTGGGGATCGCCGCGCTGTTCGAGGTTTCTGAAGGAGGCCGCACATGAGCCGCGCCATCCAGGAGCCCGCGACCATCACGGGCGTCCGCTCGCTCCGACCCTCCACGCTCGAAGGCCTCGGCCTCGGCAGCGTGCACGGGATCTTCGCGCGCGGCCGGCTGCCGGTCGACGCCGCGGAGCTGGTCGAACGCGTCTTCGGTCCGGCGTCCCAGCGCGGCTCGCTCGTGATCTCGGGCGCGAGCGGCATCGTCGGCGCCGGCAAGACCATGCAGCTCGGCTCCCGGCTCGAGCCCTTCGGCGTCCGCGTGGTGGCGCTGGATTTCCCAGGCGCCCCGGACGGCATCGGCCGCCAGTACCCGGGCCTCGCGGCCGCGTTCGGCACCCAGGGTGCGGCCCGCATCATGAGCAACATCGTGCGGCTTTCGTACGACGGGAAGAGCCTGCCGTCGGAGCTGGAGTCGCTGAACCCGCGCCTGCTGGTGGAGGCCATCCCCGAGATCCTCGAGCTCAAGAAGGCGCACTACGCGGTGTTCCGCCGCTCCTTCCCGGGCATCGAGATCCGCTCCGTCACCTCCGGCTTCCCGGGCTCGCAGCTCGGGGTCGGCATCGCGCACCCGGCGTTCCCGCACGAGATCAACAAGGTCTGGGAGACCGTCGAGGCCGAGCCGTCGGACGTGACGCGGCTGCTGTGGGCGCTCGGCATGATCCCCACACCGGTGAGCGACCACTGGTCGTTCGTGCTCGACGTGCTCTTCTGCGGCATCACGCTCGCCGGGCTCCGCGCCCACCGCGCGACCAACATGCCGTTCTGGAAGCTCGACAAGCTCATCCGCCGCGAGGTCGGCCCCAACCCGTTCCGCGCCCACGACGCCATCGGCTCCAAGGGCGCCGACTTCCTCACGTGGTCGTGCCTGCACCACCTCGCCGAGGTGTACGGAGAGCTGTTCACGCCGACCCCGGAGCTGATCGAGCGCAAGGAAACCGGCCAGGCCTGGTACCCGCCCGACCACTTCCGGCCGCTCGTCGACTGGCAGCTCTCGGCGGACGAGGAAGCCGAGCTCCGGGTGCGGCTGCTCGGGCCCGTCTACCAGATGACGAGCCTCCTGCTCCACGAGAAGCGCGCGGAGCTGCCGGTGATGAACGCGATCGGCGAGCTGTGCGCCCAGTTCCGCCGCGGCGCGGTGGCGATGCTGCGGGCCGAAGGGACGAAGTCGGCGATCGCGACCGTCGAGGCGTACCACCGCCTCCATCCGGCGGCCGCCCGCAGCGCCTGGCACCCGGCAGCACTCGAGCACATGGGCACGCCCGCCTGGGACCAGCTCTACGTCAACGCCGAGCACGACGGCCGCGTGGGCGTCGTCACGATCTCGCGCGAGAGCTACAGCTGGGACGTGGACCGCGAGCTCAACCGGGCGCTCGACTGGCTCAAGACCGAGAAGATCACGCGTGTGATCGTGAGCGGCGATTTCCACCTGGCGACCCAGATGGTGGGTGCCGACACCTCCGAGTTCTTCCCCGCGCTCGAGAAGCTCGAGGCCGGCCTCGCGATCACCCGCGGCTGGTCGGCGACCGCACGGAGATTGAACGACGAGTTCGAGGTCTCGGTCGCCTTCGTCGGCGGCAAGCGCTGCCTCGCCGGCATGCTCGAGCTGCTGGTCCACTGCCACTACCTGGTGACGGTGGACGATGCGCGGCTCGGCTGGCCCGAGGTGACGCTGCCGGTGGTGCCGGGCATGGAAGGCTGCCACTGGCCGTTCCGCCGCGCGGCCCGCGAGCACTGGCCGAAGCTGGTCGCGATGCAGCTCGGCGGCGCGCCGCTCAAGTCGGGCGACACCCTGGGGTGGCTCACGGATTTCGCAGGGCCGCTCGAGGCCGCGCTGGCCACGGCGTGGAAGCTCGCCAGCGGCGAGGAGACCGGCATCAAGCGCCGTCCGCTCGAGGCGGGCCGGCTCGACGTGGCCACGGAAGCCGCCGGCCTCCCGCCCGCCGACAGCCGGCTCACCGAGACCGCGCGCGCCGCGATTGCCTCCATGATCCGCCAGTCGTGCGGCGTTCCGCTCGCCGAAGCGCTCCCGCTCCAGGCCCGGATTGCCGCGGAGTTCCTCAACTCAGGCCCCTGCCGGGAAGGCCGCGTCGGCGCCGAGTACGCCCGCATCAACGCCGTCTGAAGCTCGAGCACCTCGCCTGAAACCAGTCCCTTAGGTAACGACCCAATGTCTAAAAAGGAGATCGATATGCACGGAAGACTCGCCCTCGCCGCTCTTGGCGTGGCCCTGATCGCGCTCGCGGGCCCGGCGTCCGCACAGGACGAGCCCCCGAAGCCCACGAGATTCGCGGCCAACTTTGGCTACGTGCAGACCAACGGGAACACCGACGTCGTGACCATTTCGGCGGGCGACAAGCTCGAGCACGACACCGGCTCGTGGAAGCTCAAGCAGGAGGGCGCGGCGGTGTGGGGAGAGACCGAGGGCATCGAAACCGCCGGCCGGTACGGCGTGGGACTGCAGGCCAACTATGGCTTCCACCCCCGGGTTTCGGCCTACGCCCTCGGCGGCTGGCGACGCGACGTTTTCGCGGGCATCCGCGCCGAGTACAGTGAAGGCGTCGGTCTCGCCTTCAACGCCATCAAGCCCGCCCCGCAGCAGCTCGACTTCGAGGCCGGCGTCGGCCTGGTCCAGCGCGACCCCACCATTGGCCCCAAGGACGACTTCACCAACGCCCGCTTCGCCACCGTCTACGCCTACGACTTCCCCAACAAGTCGCGTTTCGACGGCACCGCGGTCTACCGCCTGAACCTCGATGACACCGACGACAGCGACGCGTCGGTGCGGCTGGCGGTGGCAGCCCCGCTCGCCACCAACATCGCGCTCAAGCTCGGCTACGACCTGTTCTACCGGAACAAGCCGCTGCCGGGTTTCGAGAAGACCGACACCACCCTCAGCGCGGGCATCCAAGTTACGATCTGATGAACGGCGCGCTGGTCCGCCCGGCCGCCCCGTCAGGTACTTTCCCGCCGCCGGACCACGAAATCGCTTTCGCCACTCCCGGCCCATCTTGTACTTTGGACCGTGGGAACATTTCGGCGCGGCCGATACCGCCCATGACCACTCTTGGAGGGAGCACGGTGAAGGAGATTCGCTCGTGGACGGGTCGGGACTCTGCCGCCCTGTACAACGTCGCTGGCTGGTCGGCCGGCTTCTTCCGGATCAACGACGCCGGGTGCGTCGAGGTGACCCCCGAGGGCCCGGGCGGCCCGGCCGTGGACATCTACGAGCTGGCGCTCGACCTCCAGCGCCGCGGCCTCGGGATGCCCATGCTCATCCGCTTCTCCGACATCCTCCACGGGCGCGTCCGTGACCTGTTCGGCTGCTTCGACAACGCGATCCGCGAGTACGGCTACCGCGGGCGCTATCGCGGCGTGTTCCCGATCAAGGTGAACCAGCAGCACCAGGTGGTCGAGGAGCTGGTGCGCTTCGGCGGGCCCTACGGCCTCGGGCTCGAGGCGGGCTCCAAGCCCGAGTTGCTCGCCGGCCTCGCGCTGCTCGACAACCCGGAAGCGCTGCTGATCCTGAACGGCTACAAGGACGCCGAGTACTTCGAGACCGCGCTCCTCTCCCAGAAGCTCGGCCGCTACCCGATCATCGTGATCGACCGCTACACCGAGCTCGCCATGCTCCTCCAGATTTCGCGCCGGCTCGGGATCCGCCCCCATATCGGCGTGCGTGCCAAGCTCACGACCCGCGGCGCCGGCAAGTGGATGGAGTCGACCGGCGACCGCTCCAAGTTCGGCCTCACCGCCACCGAGCTCGTGATGCTGGTCGAGAAGCTCAAGGCCGAGGAGATGCTCGACTGCCTCGAGCTGCTCCACTTCCACATCGGCTCCCAGATCTCGGCAGTGCGCGCGATCAAGGACGCGATGAAGGAAGCCTGCCGCGTCTACGTGGAGCTCAAGCGCGCCGGCGCCGGACTCCGCTTCCTCGACGCGGGCGGCGGCCTGGGCGTGGACTACGACGGCTCCTCCACCAATTGGACCTCGTCGACCAACTACACGATGCAGGAGTACGCGAACGACGTGGTCGCCGCGATCCAGGAGGCGTGTGAGACGGAAGGGCTGCCGCATCCGGACATCATCACGGAGTCGGGCCGCGCGCTCGTCGCGCACCACTCGGTGCTGGTGTTCAACGTGCTCGACGTGAACGAGGTGCTGGCGGGCCAGTCGCCGCCCACGCCGGGCGCGGACGAGCATCCGGTGATCCATCAGCTCGTCGAGACGTGGCGCTCGGTCTCCCGCAAGAACTTCCAGGAGGCCTACCACGACGCGCTCCAGCTCAAGGAGGAGGCGACGAATCTGTTCAACGTCGGGCTCCTCGACCTGCGCGGCCGCGCCCGGGTGGAGCAGCTCTTCTGGGGCTGCTGCGAGGCGATCCTCAAGATCATCCGCGAGCTGGAATACGTGCCGGACGACCTCGAAGGTCTCGAGAAGAGCCTGGCCGACACCTACTACGGCAATTTCTCGGTATTCCAGTCGGTGCCCGACCACTGGGCGGTGAAGCAGCTCTTCCCGATCATGCCGCTCCACCGGCTGAACGAGCGGCCCACCCGCCGCGGCGTGCTCGCCGACCTCACCTGCGACTCGGACGGCAAGATGGACCAGTTCATCGAGCTGCGCGATGTGAAGAGCGCGCTCGAGCTCCATCCGTTCGACGGCCGCCCCTACTTCATCGGGGTGTTTCTCGTGGGCGCCTACCAGGAGATCCTGGGCGACCTCCACAACCTCTTCGGCGACACCAACGCCGTGCACATCTCGATCGACCAGAGCGGCTACCGCGTCGACCACGTGGTCGAAGGCGACTCCGTGACCGAGGTGCTGGGCTACGTCCAGTACCAGAGGTCCGACCTCGTGAAGCGCGTCCGCCAGGCCACCGAGGACACGCTGCGCCGCGGCGAAATCACCCTCGAGGAGTCGGCGCTGCTGATGCGGCGCTACGAGGAAGGGTTGTCGGGGTACACGTACCTCGAGGAAGAGGAGCCCGCGCTGCACCTGGCCAATGGCGCCACCGGCCTGGTCGCGGTGCCGAATGGCAATGGCGGCGCGAAGCACGTCCCCGCCCCCACGGAGCGCCCCACGGTCCGGTAGAGCAATCGCCGGCAACCTGCCGCGCGGCAGGTTCAGTTCACTGGGATCTGCCGATGTTCGATGCCGCCAGCAATTACCCGCTCTGGAGCGGGTTGGCCTCGCTTCGCGATGACCTCCCCGACGGGCGGGGCGCTCTTCAGGGCAGCGCGCTCATGTCGGTGCTCGCAAAACCCCAGCCATACTTTCCCCCGGGGTCCTCGAGCAGGATGTGCACCCGGGTTCCGGCGGCATTCACGAAGACGAATCGTTCCCGGAATGGGACGAGCATGCCGCCTGATGCATTGGGAACCAGAAACGGCGACTGCGTCACCTCCCCAAGCTTGGTGAAGGCTTGCCCGTCGTATGCCGCCAGCTCGATATCGTAGGCCTCGTACGTGCTCAATTCGCGCTCCACACTGAGGACCCGATTCGCTGACACCGAGGTTTCGACCCAGGACCTTTCCAGCCACGAACGTCCGACTCGGTTCCAGGTGTAGACGTCGTGAATCAAGCCATCCCTGCTGAAGACGCGTTGGCCATCCTCTGAAAGCCACAGACTGAAGCAGCAACCAGGACCCAGGTTTCCTGTCCCGTTCATGAAGGCCGCCGTCCCAGGCCGAATGTCGAATCTCTGGTAGAAATCAAAACCGCCGGCGATGATGGACTCTCCGGATGGATGCAATCTGGCCGCGAAGAGGCGGGGCCCGGTGTGGGCTGTTTCAAGACCCGAGGCCAGTTCAATGCTCCGCATGCTGGTGCCGGGCACATCCGGAACGGCGTAGACCCAGCCGTTCCCGGCCAGCACGACGTCAGAAGCTCTCGCCGCGACAGGGTACGTTCGCTGAACCGTCATCGAGCTGAGATCCACATAGGAAATCGCGCTGTCGTGCCCGGTTGCCGCGTAGAGACCATCGGGCTGGATGCTCACGCAGATTGCAGGCTGCGGCAGCGTCAGACTCCGCACGGTTCGGGCCTCGGGATCGAGCACCAGAAGCTGCTGGGACATGAGCCCGCCAACGGCAACGATTCGGTCGTGCACGCGGTCGAATTCCGCATCGCGGAGCGGGTGATCCAACCGCCACTTGGTCGCCCTGAAATGTTTGACCCGGGTCGGAATGTGCCGTGGCGGCAGGCCGTCCGAGGTCACATCGATTCCCGCCACATGGGTTCCGTCGGCGAGCAGGGAGCGGTCCGGGGTCACGGCGACGTTCGTCTCACCGCCGGGACCGATCACTCCCGTGGCCGGCGTCATCTGCAGATAGCCCTCGGTCGCAGTCGCGGTCCACGTCAACGGGGCGTTCCCCAGGTTCTGTACCTTGATCAACCGTGTTTCGTGGAGGTAGCCGAACTCCAGTTCGAGCGGCCTCGAACCCAGCAGCGGTGCGGGGTCCATGCTCGTCGGGATGACGATGGGTCCGCCCTCCGAGTTGGAGGCGATCGTCATCGATGCGCTGGCCATCCCAGGCGCCAGCCCCCTGCGGTCCACCCTCGCGTAGATGTCGGCGCTTCGGCCCGCGAGGAGCGCGCCAGAAGCCGGCGAAACCTCCAGCCATGCCTGAGTCGACGCCACCGACCACACCAGTACGCCGGTGCCTTGGTTGGTGATCGTGATGGCGTTCTCGTACTCGGTAGGCGCGAAGTGCAGGCTGGCCGCTGAGGCAGCGGCGCGGGGATGCTCGGCGACCGAAACAGCGACGAGCATCATCTCGATTTCACCGCCGGCTTCAAACTCGATCGTTCCCCAATGAGTGCCCGGCCCGAGGCTCGCGGCGGCGGCGGAAACCACAACATCTTCACCGGAAACCGTCGCCTGTCCGCTGTCCGGGGTCACCGTGATCCAGTCCGGTTTGGCTTTCACCCTCCAGTCGAGGGTCCCCGGGACATCGGTCGAAACATGAACTGCCGTATCCGGGGAGACCTCGAAGATAAACAGAGTATCCGGGGAAGCCACGAACTTCGGAGCCGGAGTCGGGGGAATGACTGGCTGAGTCGCCCTCTCTTTTTTAGAGCAGCTCGAGATCAGGGCGGCGACCAACAGAAGCGATCCACCGAGCATGATCACCAGCGCGCGGATCCGCGCGCTCTCGGCCATCCGGATTGAGGGTCGCATGCGGGCAACAAGTATATACCCGGCCCCTCTCGTCCTCCCTAGGCTGCCTGCTGCTCCTTCGAGTCCGTGGGCCTCTCGGACTTCGCCCGTCCCTTCGCCCTCATCAGCGGCGCGAGCAGCATCACATGCGCGATGAACGCGATGATCACCGCGTCCAACGTGCCGGACACCGGACCGACGCCGGCCGGGAATCGGCACACGAACCCCAGGATCGACGCCACGAAGAGATAGAGCACCGCGAGCGAGACGAATGCGCGTCCGGTGAGGTCGGCGCCGGGAGCCTTGCACGTCACCTCGCCCAGGGGCGGAGCCCCGAGTGATGCACCGGAAGTCGGACGCGGAGCGGACCCGACCTCGGGCGATCGCCACTGGCGGAGCCGTGAATAGAGCTTCCAGGCCTCGCTCTTCACGCGTGAGAGCCGCGGAACGTCGGACGGCGTCAGCGTGAACACCCCGGCCGTGTCGTCGGCGCGTTGCCAGCTCACGACCACCCGCGCGGTCGGGTTCCAGTCGGGTGCGCCGGGCGAAAGCCGCAGCTCCGTAATTTCCTCGCGTTGGAGTGAGAAGCGCGTCTGCTCGCCGCGGAAGTCCATCCGACCGTCCGCGAAGGTGACGAGCCCGAGGTCCCATACGCTGAAGCCTTCGTAGACCCGGGGCTCCGCGTGGGGCGCCAAGCCGACCGCGATGCCCTCTGTCCCGGCTTCAGCGGTCGCGCGGTCGGCCGCGGCGCGCGCCACCCGGCGGTAGGCGGCCGTCGCGAGCCAGTCGACCACGACCAGCAGGGTCGCGGCGACGAACACCCCCGCTGCCGGCCACAGGAGCAGCCGCATCCAGCCGTCGACTCCCAGCGCCCGCGCCAGGCCAATCGCGGCGAGGCTCGTGGTCACCGCGGTGAGCACGAACACCATCGAGATCCGCGCGACCGTGGTGTTCTTGAAGGTGGTGGTGAATCGCTTCTCTCCGGGCTCGAGCGCAGGCGCCTGGTAACGCGCCACGGCGGCGGGCGGTGCCGATGGCTGCACGGACGCCGCCAGCAGCCGCTCCACTTCCTCCGGCGGCAGGTTCGCCCGCCGGCCCATCGCGTGCGCACGTCGCCGGGTCGAGGGATGCGTCAGCCACCATTCGACCGCCAGCGGGTAGTCGAGAGGAATGAATCCGAGCCGGTTGAGCTTCGCGAGCCCGCTGATCGACGCCTGCGGCGACGTCCCGAACGTGATCCCGCGGGCATCGGCCCCGTACTCGCAGCGTCGCGAGTATCCGAGCCAGAGCAGGAGCGTCGGAGCCATGCACGCGGCGAACACGTAAGGCGGCGCACCGGACATGGCAACCACGGTGCACGCAACGGTCAGCACCAGGAGCAGCCACGTCTGGCGCTCGGGATCCTTGCCGGCGAGGTGCGCGATCTCGTGTGCCATCACGGCGTCCACCTCGTCTCGGTCGAGGTGGTCGAGCAGGTAGTCGGTCACCATCACGCGCCGCCCCTGGGTGGCGAACGCGTTCGCGTGCTTCCATTTCGAAAGCGGCAGGGCGAACACCTGGTCGAGCCGGACCCCGGCACGCTGCGCCAGCGCGAAGACGCGGTCGCGCAGGTCGCCGGTGGTCACCGAGTGGAGGGTCAGCCCGTGGAGCCGCTGACTGCGCACCACGAGGGCGAGCCAGATCACGATGCCGCCCAGCAGAAGAATGAGCGCCACCTCGGGGCCCCATGTCGTGATCGCCGCTGCCGCCGAAAGCATGAGCGGGAACGGAACGAGCAGCGACGCCGCATCGATCAGTGACAGCTCGATCGAGACCCGGCGCGGGGTGTCCACGGCGCGGAGCCGGCGCGAGAGGTCGTGCGCCACCAGCGTGGCGATGAGACGCAGCATCGATGCCGGCAGCAGACACAGCATCAACCGGCACATCACCGCGAATGGCTCCGGCATGAGCCCGCCAAGCCACTCCCGCATTCCGGTACCGAGGACCGCCGCGGCGGGAATGGCGGCGAGTGCCAGCAGGGTCAGCGCGTGGAGCCTGAGGCTGAAGCCGAACCACGCGGCTACCGGGTCCTGTTCCGCACGGTCGAGCGCCCAGCGCCGGAGTACCAACGGTGCGATCGCCGCCACCACGGCGGCGACGAGGAGGATCGAGGCGACGAGCATGCCCGGTTATCGGCCTCGCCCCCCGGCCGCTCCAGCCGCTAGCGATCAGCCCCGCAGGTCGCGGACCGTCTCTCCGAGCGCCGCCATCGCGGCGGTGATCTGCGCATCGGCCAGGTAGGGCGCGGGGCCGAAGCGCAGCAGCTCGCCCCGTGCGTCGGTGGAGACGCCTTTCTCCTTGAGCTTTCGCGACAGATCGAGCGCGTGTGGACTCGCGAGCGCCAGGAAGCCGCCGAGCTGGTCGAGCGGCACCGAGCGATCGCGGGTGACGAGCGCGGGATTGAGCCCGAGCCGGTCGAACTCGGCAGCGAGCAGCCCGACCTGGTGCTGGCTGACCTCGCGCAGGAGCTTCGCCCCGAGCCCCTCGCGCTCGAAGAAATCGAACACGCGCGCCGCGCGATAGTGGCTGGTCGGATCGTACGTGGCGCCCGCCCAGCGCGCCGCGCCCTCGCCGAACGGCACCTGGCCCGCGGCCCGCTGCTCGAGTCGCGCGAACTCGCTGTACCACCCGGTGATCACCGGCAGCAGCGCGGTCCCGGGCGGCACCCGCATGAAGCAGTTGCCCTCGCCGAGCTGGCAGTACTTGTAGCCGCCGCCCACGATGAATGCCTCGCCGAGACTCATTTCGCGGACCGAGAACGGCACGACGTTCAGGTGGTGGTAGACGTCGATCAGCACCTCGGCGCCGCGACGGCGCCCCTCCACCGCGACCGCGCCGAGCCCGCGGACGATGCGCCCGCTGCCGAACAGCACGGAGGACACCAGCACTGCCGCCGTTCGGTCGTCGAGCGCCTGCAGGATTCGCGGGGCGATTTCGTCCGGCCGGTCGGCGGGGATCTTCACGACCTCGGCGACGCCCGCCTCGGCCACCCGGTCGAGCTGGCGCCTCAGGGTGTGGAACTCGCCGTCGGTGGTGATGAGGCGCGGACGCTTCGCGAGTGGGAGCGCGGAGAGGAAGCGCACCACCAGCTCATGGGTGTTGCCGGCGAGCGCGATCTCGCGGGCGTCACAGCCGAGCAGCGTCGCGAAACCCCGGCGGACCCGGTCGGCCTTGGCGAACGCGCGCTCCCACTTGCCGTCCACCAGCTCGGCCGCGTCGTTCCAGGCTTCGATCTGGCCCTCGAAGCCGGCGTCGGGCCAGGCCTGATGCGAATGCCCGGTCAGCAGCAGACGCTCGCCCACCCGGAAGCGTGAATAGTGCGGCGCGAGCGCGTTCGGCGTGCGCGTGAGTTCGGCGAGCGTGGGCACGGCGGCAGCCTAGCGCACGATGCGCGTGCGTGCGTAGCGCCGGTACGCTCGACTCAGCTCTTCTTCGTTCGACTGCCGCTGCCGGCCTTGATCCAGCGATCGACCAGCGCGAGCGCCCGCTCCGGTGACTTGTCGACCAGCGTCTCGAGCGCCTCGGCGCGGCTCGCCGCGTCGGGCCCGTGATCGGCGAGGTCCTCGAGCACCGTCACGGCGGCCGGGAGGTCGAGCTCGCCCATGCTCTCGATGGCTTCGGTCCGCACGCTCTCCTCGGGATCGTTCAGCGCCGAGCGGTAGAAGACGAGCAGGGCCTGCTTCGCATCCTTGTGAGCCAGCATCTGGATGGCGTCGCTCCGCAGCTCGGGGTCCGGGTGCTCGAGCGCCACCAGGCGCAGCTGGCGCACGCTCTCGTAGTCGTCCTGATCTTCGAGCGCCTCGACGTCTTCGTGGCTGGCGTAGGCCTCCAGCTCCTTCTCGTGCCCGGAGGATGGCAGCTCGAGCGCCCCCGACTTCTTCTCGTCCTCCTTGGCTTCCTGGTCGTCGGTCTTCGACTCGGGGCCGCGCGCCTTGTCGCCCAGGGTTTCGAACGCCTCCGCCCGGACGCCCATGCTCGGATGCTCTGCCGCGATCCTGCGCGGCGCGGGCCAGCCGATCTGGTCCGGCAGATCGCCCAGCGTCTCCGTCGCCTCGATCTGCACGGCTTCGCTCCCGTCCTCGAGCGCGATGGACTCGAGCACCTGCACCACGCGCTTCGGCTCGCGATCCCCCAGCGATTCGACGGCCTCGACGCGCACGCGTTCCGGCTCGGCCTTGTGGGCGAGCTTGATGAGCGCGTCAGTGGCGGGCTCGTAGCGCATCTCGCCGATCGACTCCGCCGCCTCGGCGCGAACGTCGACCGAGCGATCGACGTTGGCCGCGGTCCAGAGCGCATAGAGCGCCTTCTCACCGGGGTGACGGGCCAGGCCCTCGGCGGCGTTGGAACGCGTCTCGCTGGCGCGCTTCCCCTCGAGGGTCTCGATCAGGAGCGGCACCACTCCCGGCGTCTGGTGGACCGCGATCGCCGTCACCATGACCTGCGAAAGTCCCTTGTCGGTCATCGGGCGGAATTGCTTCTCCATCCAGGCGAAGCTCTCCTCGTGCGGGAAACGGCCCAGCCAGAGCACCGACCTGCCACCGAAGTCGGGCTTGAGGCTGGCCGACCGGATCGCGATGCGGTCGGCAGCGGACCCCGCCCGGGGGAAGCGGAACAGGAACACCGCGTCCGTCTTTCCGATCCCGAATCGCTCGGCCAGCGTGGCACCCTTGCGTCCGGACTCGAGCTCGTTCCAGTCGAAGTGCTCGGTGTCGCTCATCAGGATCTCGCGACCGTCGATTCCGCCGTCGAACTCGATGGCGTAGGCGATCCAGTAGGGACTGGATTTGCCGTCGCTCCCGATCGCCCGCCGCCAGCGCTCCGCGAGGTCCTTGCCCGCAACGGTCGCTCCAGCCTCCACCGCGGGCTCCTCTGCCGGCGCCCCGCTCGCCTGATCGTCCGACGTCCAGGTCTCGGATTTCTCGGACTTCTCGCTCTTCTCGGACTTCTCGGACTTCTTCGTCGACTCCGTCTTCTCCGTGGTCTTCTCGACCGTCTCGGTCTTCTCCTTCATGCCGGCCAGGAGACTCTCGTCCCGCGCGGCCGAGGCCGTGAACTCGAGCGCACCCAGCGGCAGGATCAGCACGGCGGCGAGGCCGCCCGCCGCGAGCATGCGCCCGAGCGGCACCGAGCGGCGGTCGATCGCCTGGTCGAGGATCGCGCGCACGCGGCGCTCG
>DAIUEO010000028.1:0-23656 GCA_036845125.1 Candidatus Eiseniibacteriota bacterium
GGTCGCGTCGTAGCCCGCCGAGCCGAGCAGGTCGGTGGTCGGCAGGATCGTCGGTGCGATCACGTCCACGGCGCCCGCCCCGCCCGCGGTCGTGGTGCCGTAGTTCGAGCCCCACCAGCGCTCGCCGTCGCAGGTGTAGCCGTTGGGATCGGCGCTCACGCCGGGATTCAGCTCGCCCGTGTTGCTGCTCGAGCGCTTGCGGTCGCCGCACGGCGAAGCCGCGCCGACGCCGATCACCAGGCTGTGGATCGCGGGATAGCTGATCGTGGTCTTGTTCTCGTTGCCGGTGGCGGCGAGGATCACGCAGCCGGCGTTCCACGCATAGGTGATGGCGTTGTCGGTGGCCGGGTCGCTGGTGATCGCGGCGCCGAGGCTCATGCTGATGACATTGGCGCCGTGGTCGGCCGCCCAGGTCAGCGCGTTCACGATCGCGGCGAAGGTCATCGTGCCGGCGCTGTTCGCGACCTTGAGCGGCATGATGCTGCAGCCCGCCGCGATGCCGGCCGTGCCCAGCGAATTCGTCCTCGCCGCCGCCACGCCCGCGCACGCGGTGCCGTGACCGGGCGACGATGAGTCGTCATCGGGATTGCTGTCGTTGTTGCCGAAGTCGAAGCCCGCGACCTGCAGAATGTCGGGGTGCCCGGCCTCGACGCCGCTGTCGATGATGGCGATCAGCACCGAGCTCGAGCCGAAACCCTGCGTGCCGTCCCAGGCCGCCTGCGCGTTGGCGTCGAACCCCGGGGTGCCGACCGGCGACCCGGTCTCGTGATTGTTGTTGGTCCAGTTGTAGCTGAGCAGCTGGCCCGTGTTGTTGTGGCCCCAGTGCTGGGCGTGCATCGGGTCCGGCGGCACCACTGCGGGATACGCGATGTAGTCGAGCGTCACGGCCTCGACCTCGGGAAGCGCGGCGAGCCGATCCGCCATTTCGGACGGCGTGACGCCGGCTGGGAGGTCGACCTGCACCCAGCGATCGAGGCCGATGCGACGCGCCTCGTCGGCGTTCGCGGGCTCGATGTAGGCGCGCTGGAGCGATTTCGCCCCGGCGGCGCTCAGCACGCGATCGACGCCGGCCATACCGGTCGCGGCGCTCGGCAGCACCTGCCCGTAGCGGAGCTTGCCCGAGAGTCGGGAGGTCGCGAGCGCGCTCTCGGTGAACTTCACGAGCACGTGGTCGGTGACGTGAGCGGCGTCGGTGGAGAGATTCGGCTGGAAGCCGAACTGGACCGGCGCGAGGACGCGGCCGCTTTCGGCCGCGAAGGCCGATGCCGCGACGAGGGCGAGGAAGGCGGTAAGCAGGAACAGCGTGCAACGACGGCGGGGGGACCGACTCATGAAACGCCTCCTACATTCGGGGTCTGCCTCCTTCTGGAATCGGTGCTGCGTGGACGGGGACCGCGGCGGAAAGAATGGCTGGGCGGGACTGCGCGGGCCGTCGCCCTTGGTATCACATGCGTCAGGACGTTGTCAGCGACAAAACGCCAACCTGCGCGGGGCGCCCTGTCCGGGCTCCCAAAGTTCGATGGAACCGATCCCCGCTCGGGCCGACCCGGCTTGCGGCACGACGACGGGTCCGAGCCGGCGTATACTCCGCGGCCGATCCATCGAACCCACGCCCACTCAGGAGGAGATTTCACCGCCATGCGTCTGTTCCGCACTTCGCTTCTGATTCTCGCCCTCGCTCTTCCGGCGGGCGGCGCGTTCGCCGAGCTCAAGCTGCCGCGCGTGAGCCAGAACTCCACCATCAAGCAGACGGTCGGGCTCACCGACATCACCGTCACCTACTCGCGGCCCGGCGTGAAGGGTCGCGTGATCTGGGGCGAGCTCGTGCCCTACGACCAGCCGTGGCGCACCGGCGCCAACGAGGCCACCACGATCACCCTGTCCGAGGACGTCATGATCGGCGGCACCAAGCTGGCCGCCGGCTCCTACGCGCTGCTCACGATTCCGGGCAAGGAGGAGTGGCAGGTCGTGGTGAACAAGGACAAGGACATGTGGGGGTCGAACGGCTACAAGGCCGAGAGTGACCTGGTCCGGATCAAGGTCAAGCCCACGGCCGCCGAGCACATGGAGTGGATGGCCTTCGGCTTCGAGAACCTCACGTTCAACTCGGCCGACCTGGTGCTGCGCTGGGAGAAGCTGCGTCTAGCGATCCCGATCACCAATGACGACCTCGAGCAGGTGGTCACGAACGCGAAAGCCGAAGTCGCAGCCGCCAAGCCCGACGACTGGCGCGCGCCGTATCGCGCGGCGAACTTCATGTTCGACGCCTCGCTCGAACCCGCCCTCACCGCGGAGTGGGCGAAGAAGTCGGCCGCCATCGAAGGCAACTACCAGACCCTCACGCTGATGGCGAAGATCGCGGCCAAGGACGGCAAGACCAAGGACGCGATCGCGCATGCCGAGAAGGCGATCAAGGCGGGCAAGGAGAGCAAGGAGAAGGTGGACACCTCGGGCACCGAGAAACTGCTCTCGCAGTGGACGGCCAAGCCCTGATGCCCCGCTTCTAGCGGTTCGGCGTGAGCCGAACCGGCGCCGCACGACGTCGCCCGTCGCCGTCTCCATCGCATTCCGCGGCGGGAACGGGGCGGGCGTCGTCGTTTCTCTCAGGACTGGCGGCGCGGCTGCGGAGTCCGGCCGTCCTCGCGACGCTCGGGCTCATGGGGGTGGCGCTGCTGGTCCGGCTCGCCGCTCTCGACCGCGGCTTCCCGGACTTCTTCGACGAGGCGCCGCCGCTACGCACCGCCATGAAGATGTGGCGCGGCGAATCGGCGATCGAGTGGCGGCCGGTCACCTACATCTACCCGTCGCTCGGCATCTACCTCCACTTCGCGGCGCAGTGGATCACCTGCCAGGCCGGGCTCGTCTCCGGCGAGTGGAGCCGGGTCGCCGACTTCCTCCTGCGCTTCGAGACCGAGCCCGCCGCGATCGCGCGCGCCGGACGGCTGGTGGAAACGCTCGCCGATCTCGCCACGGTGGCGGGCGCGGTGCTGCTCGGCGAGCGCCTCCGGCGCGGCGCGGGATTCGTAGCCGGGGCCTTCGTGGCAGTCAGCCCGGCGCTGCTTGCGGCGTCGAACGGGCAGTACGTCGAATCCTTCGCGACCGCGTTCGCCACGTTGAGCCTCGCGTGTCTCGTGGGCGCCATGGGTGCTTCACCCGCCGCCGCCGGGCTCTTCGCCGGGCTCGCCGCCTCCAGCAAGTACCCGTTCGCCGTGCTGCTCCTCCCCATCACCGTGATGGCCGCGCGCCGTCCGCCGGCCGCCCGCTCGATCGCGCTCGCCTTCTCCTGCTTCGCGCTCGCGTTCGCGCTCACCTCGCCGTTCGTCCTGCTCGATCCGTCCGGTGTTCGGCGCGACCTCGGCTTCCTGGAGACCCTCGCCACGGGCGGGAACCTGGGGGCCATGGGCGGCCCGGCGCTGCTCTTCTATCTCCGCGCGCTCGCGGCGCAGCTCGGGATGCCGCTCGCGATCGCGGCCCTGCTCACCCTGCTCGCATCCGCGGCTCCCGCGCTTCGCCTGCAGGGGGTAAGAACGGTGGCGCTCTTCGTGGCGGCCATGATGCTCGGGCTCGGCCTCGCAAGCGCTTCGTTCGAGCGCTACACCGTGCCGCTGCTGCCGGCGCTCGCCGCAGTGGGGGCCGCCGGCGCCCTCTCGCTCGCAGCGCGCGCGGGAGCGTGGCGCCCACTGGCTGCGTTCCTCGCCGCGCTCACCCTGATCGCGCTTCCGGCGCGCGACGCCGTCATCGCCGCCCGGCAGCCACGGCTCGACACCCGCACGGTGGCGGGCCGCTGGTGCGCGGAGCACCTGTCGCCCGACGAGCTCATCATGCGGGAGCAGTATGGACCTGCGCTGTTCACCCGCTATCGCGCCATGCAGGCCACCTCCGGTCGGCTCTACCAGGCGGCCTCTCCGGCCGAGCAGCAACACTACCGGGCGCGCGCGACCCACCTCGTTGTGGACGTACCGATCTACTTCGCCGGCGCGGTGCGGTGCACGATCCCCCATGCCGGTCGCGATCCCGAGGTCATCGACCTGGTGCCGGGTGCCGCCGGATTCAATCGCGTCTACTACGATCCCCTGCTGGTGGCCGCGGCGGACGTGGTGATCACGAGCACCGGGATGCGCGGGCGCTACGAGGCCGAACCGGGGCGATACCCCGAGATCCTCGCGGCCTATCGCCTGCTCGATCGCGGGGCGACTCGCATCGCGGAAGTTCATCCCGACCGCCGGGCTGCGGGCCCCGCGATCGTCGTTTACCGGATCCCCGAGTCACTCCGCGACTCGGCGCTGGCGAGGCCGCTGGATCCGCTGTGGTGGACCGGAGTGATCGGTCCCGATGAGCGCGCTGCCCTGATGCGCGCGATCGGCGCCGGGGACCAGCCCTGGAATCCCGCCGACCCCCGACTTCGAGGCCCGTTCGCCGTGGTGTTCCGCGACCACGTCGCGCCCTACGTGCGGGCGCTCGCGGTGGAAGCCGCGTCGCGCGGCCATGTCGCGGTGGGGCATTCCCTCCAGGCGATCCTGTCCTGGTGGAGAACCCCGTGACGCGCCGCCCGGACCGCGCTTCCCGGCGCTCCGCTCCGCCCCGCCATGCACCTCCACCCGAGCCGGCTCTCGATCCAGCGAGCCGTGCCCTGCTGATCGGCGCTCTCGCAGTTCCCGCGCTGCGCATCGCGGCCGTGGGTGTTCCCGGCATGTGGCTGTGGGGGCTCAACGTGCTGCGCTTCGGCCACCCGGCCTCGTGGGCGGTCGCGCTGTTGCCGTTCGTGCTCGTGATTCCGGGGGTGGGCGCAGCCATCGGGCGCGCGCTCGGTTCGCTCGGCGACCGCGCGGCGCCGGCTCCCGCCACCGCCGCGGTGATCTGCGGGCTGCTCGCAGGCGCCACGGCGCTGCTGCTCCCTGATCGCTCATTGTTCGTGGGCGACTCGCTGCTCCGGTTCGGACGGCTCGGCATGGGCCAGTGGGTGCCGGGGCTATTCCCGCAGGCGATGCCGCTCGACGTGTTCTTCCACTTCACGCTGCCCACTGCGCTCGCCAGGGCGGGCGGCCTCTCGCCCACCGATGTGGATCGCTGGACGAGCGCCTTGAAGGCCGGGCTGCTGGGCGCCGCCGCCGTGACGCTGATCTCGGCGTTCGCGCTCCGCGGTATCGCCGCGGTGGCCGCGGTGGCGACCGCCGTGTTCGCCGGATCGCTCGCGATCTTCTGCGGCTACAGCAAGGCCTTCGTCGAGATGACGCTGCTCACCGGGGCGTTCGCCGGCTTCGGCGCGCTCGCCATCACGAAAGCCAGAGGCCTGCTGCCCGCCACGCTGGCCTTCACGCTGGCGCTCGCCACCCACCGCGCCGCGGCACTCCTGATCGCGCCCTGGCTCGTGCTGATCGCGATGACCGCGCGGACCCACTGGGGTCGCGGGCGGGCCGGGCGGGCCTCCCTCACGATCGCGATCGCGGGCGGCCTCGCGGCCCTCGCACTCACTGTGCCCAGGATCGTCGCGATCGCGCGCGCGGTGGATCGCCAGCACGTGCTGCCGGGCGGCACGTCTGCGGCCGGCGCGCTCCGGCTCGCGCTCGATCCGCTCCGGTTGATCGACATCGCCAACCTGTTCCTGCTGCTCACGCCGCTCGTTCCGCTGCTCGTGCTGGTGGCGGTGCTCGATCGCACGGCGCTCGTCCGATCGGGCGCTCACCGCTGGCTCCTGCTGCTGGCGGTGCTCCACGTCGGGGCGGTGGCCGTGGTGCACCCGCAGCAGGGCTTCTTCCGCGACTGGGACATCGCGGTCGCCGCCGCGGCGGCCCTCTCCTTCTATCTCGCGGCAGTGTTCGGCAGCACGCTGTCCGCGTCGCGGGCGCCGCGTCCGGCGGGAGCGGCCATCGCGCTGGTGGCGGTGGCGTCGACGCTGCCGTGGATGGCGCTCAACACTTCACTCCCACACACGGTCGCGCGGGTTGGCGCCTTCGTCCGCGAGCCGCCCCCGAAACCGGCGCAGACGCTCGGGCACTCGTATCGCTACCTCGGCCTCGTGCTCCAGGACTCGGGCCATCCGGAGCAGGGCGCACGCGTCATGGCGCGTGCCGTGGAGCTGGTGCCGAGCGAGAGCAACTACCTCCTGTGGGCGACTCTCGAGATCCGGTCGGGACGACTCCCCGAGGCGCAGCGGATCTATCGAGTCATGGCCGAGCGCTTCAACGGTTTCCCCAACTGGATGGCGCTCGCGCGCTGCTCGGCGCAGCTCGGCGATTCGGCGGAAGTGGTGCGCGCCGCCGGACGCGCGCTCGAGCTCCGGGCCGGCGACGCGGAGGCGCGGGCGCTCAGCGAGCGGTTCCGGCCAGGGCCGGCGCGGGCCGCGGCCGGCTCATCGCCGCGCTGATCGCGAGCCCCAGCACCACGACCAGCACGCAGCCCACGACGTTGTACCAGAGGAACGAGATCTTCGTGAGCTTGAAGCACGCGAGCACGGCGACCTCGGCGACCAGCGCCGCGAAGAACACCGCGCTCCCGCCGACGCGCTTGAAGTAGAACCCGGTGAGAAAGATCCCGAGGATCGTGCCGTAGAACAGCGAGCCCAGGATGTTCACCGCTTCGACCAGCGATCCGAGCTGGCCGGCCAGCATCGCGAAGCCGATCGCGAACACGCCCCACAGCACGGTGGCGATCCGCGACACCATCACGTCCTCGCGGGCGGCGCGCGCGGCTTCCGGTCCCTGGGTCGCGAGCGGCTCGGTGCCGGGAGCGCGCCCCCGCACGAGCCGGCCCCAGAGATCGACCACCGTGGTCGAGGCGAGCGCATTGAGCTCGGCCGAGGAGGCGGACATCGAAGCCGCGAACACCGCGGCCAGCAGCAGGCCGACCATGCCGGCCGGGAACTGCGCGAGCACGAAGCTCAGGAAAACGTAGTTGGTGTCGACGGTCTGCGCCTTGGGATCCTGCTCCTTCATGAGCGCGGTGGTCCGGGCCCGCACCGTGGACACCGCGAGGTCGGCCTTCTCGAGCTCCAAGCGGGCCTGCTCGCGCACCTCCGGCACCGCCATACGCGCCGCGACGTAGTCGCGCGCCCGCGCCGCCCGCGTCGCGGCCACGATCTCGTGCTGGTGGCGCAGCGCGCGGAACTCCTCGGAGCGCGGGCCCTGCTCGAGCTTCCGAACTTCGACCGGGTTGAAGAACGCGGGCGGCGGGGTGAACTGGTAGAACGCGAACACCAGCGCGCCCACGAGCAGGATCACGAACTGCATCGGGACCTTGGCGAGCCCGTTGAACAGGAGCCCCATCCGGCTCTGCGCCACGCTCTGCCCGCCGAGGTAGCGCCCGACCTGCGACTGATCGCAGCCGAAGTACGAGAGCGCGAGGAAGCAGCCGCCAATGAGGCCGGACCAGATGTTGTAGCGGCTCTCGAGGTCGAATGAGGTGTCCACTGCGCGCAGCCGGTCGAGCGCGCCCGCGACGTGCAGCGCATCCGGCAGCGAAACCCCGTGGGGCATGGCCGCGATGGCCAGCAGACCGGCCGTCACGATGCCGCCGATCATGATGAGGAACTGGAGGAACTGGGTGTAGTTCACCGCGCGCGTGCCGCCGGTCGCGGTATAGAGGATGACGAGACTCCCGATGAGCAGGATCGTCAGCTGGGTGTTCCACCCCAGCAGCACCGACAGGATGAGCGACGGCGCGTAGATGGTGATGCCGGCGGCCAGCCCACGCTGGGTCAGGAAGAGCAGCGAGGTGAGCGAGCGCGTCTTCAGGTCGAAGCGCGTCTCGAGGTACTCGTACGCGGTGAACACCCGCAGCCGCCGGTAGATCGGCACCGCGGTCGCAGCCAGCACCACCATCGCGATCGGGAGGCCGAAGTAGAACTGGACGAAGCGCATGCCGTCCGCGTAGGCCTGGCCGGGAGTGGCGAGCACGGTGACGGCACTCGCCTGGGTGGCCATGATCGCGAGCGCGACGTTTCCCCACTTGAGCTTGTGACCGGCGAGCAGATAGCCATCGAGATCACGGCTGCCGCGCCCGCGCCAGAGCCCGTAGAGAACGATGAAGGTGAGCCAGCCGACCAGGACCACCCAGTCGAGCGTGCTCACGAGAAGGCCCGGCTGAAGAGCGCGAACAGCACGATCAGGAGCGCGAGCCAGGCGAGGACGATCGCGTAGGCACGCGCCCAGGTTTTGACGACCGGCGGCGGTTCGTCCTCTTCCGTCACTGCCGCGCGCTCACCAGGTTCGCGAACAGGCGGTAGGCGCCGGGCACTCCCGCCGGGAGCTGGCGGAAGAACGAGTAGCCCGTGTAGATGAACACCCCCTTGCCGTGGCGTGTCACGAGCAGCCCGCCGAGCTTCGGCGTCTCCCGCGGATCGTTGCACTCGAGCGGCGTCTCGTACGCGGCGTCCCAGGGATTGGCGAAGTAGAGCCCCCGCTCCTGCACCCAGCCGTCGAAATCCTCGGGGGTGATCTTGTTCGGCGTCTTCAGCAGCGGGTGGTCGGCGTTGCGGAACCGCACCTCGGCCTCCTCGACCGATACCCGATCGCGCGAGAGCGCGAACGGCTGCGGACCGAGCTTGTTGCGGAGCTTCTCGTCCGCCGTGTTGTACTGGACGACCAGCGTGCCACCGGCCTCGACGTAGTCGAGGAGGCGCGTGCGCAGGGCGAGCAGCCGCGGCCGCGTGTTGTACGCGCGCACGCCGGTGACGATCGCGTCGAACGCGAACAGGTTGCCGGTCTCGAGGTCCTCGTCGGTGAGGAGCGACACCGTATAGCCGATCTGGCGGAGCGCCTCGGGTCCGCTGTCGCCCGAGCCCATGATGTAGCCGACGGTCTCGCCCACGTGCTTGAGCTCGGTGCGGACGACCTGCACCTCGGCCGGCGGCAGCAGCACGCGCGGCGTGATGTGCGGGTAGTCCACCACGACCCGCTTCATCGAGTAGTCGCGCCCTCCCACCGACGCCACCGCGGCCACCGCTCCGCGTGCCGATCCCGCGGGTGGAGCGATGCGGAACGTCACCGAGCGCTCGGTTCCGGGCTGGAGGTCGAAGTCCACCGATTCCGGCCGCACCCGGAAGCCCTCGGGCACCGCGAGCCGCAGCTTGCCGGTGGCCGGCGCCGATCCACTGGCCACCCCGACGCGCACGTCGCGCGCCGACGTGTCGGCGAACAGGTAGACGGCCTGATCGAAGTGCATGGTGACGGGCGGCTCGATCTCGAACGGGCGGTAACGCTCGCCCTGCACGGGGTCGACCCAGCGATAGACGACCGGCGTGTCGTACACGAGCTTCTCGGTGCCCGCGCGGAGTGTGAACCGCGCCATCAGGGCGGGAGGATTTTCGGCGCGTCCGATCAGCGTCGGATCCTTGACCACGAAACGTCCCTGGGTGGCGCGCTCGGTGAGCCAGTAGGGATTCGTGAAGGCCGTGTTGGCCGGCAACGTCAGCGTCGCCATTCCGGAGGCCGCACGGTTGGTGGTCAGCGCGCGTCCCGCGAAGGGCTGCTTGAGCACGGTGTCCATCACCGTGGCGTCGTAGGGAAGCGTCACGGAGTCGACTGTGATCGGAAAGTCGGAGCGATTCAGGGCCGACACGGTGACGGTGACCGGTGCGCCGGGCACCGCCGACGGCGCGGTCGCGGCGGCTTCGAGCCAGAGCCCCGAGCACGAGCGGATGATCTCCAGCAGCTCGGCCATCTTGGGCGCGGTCCACGGATTGGGATCGAGGTGGCGCATCGCCTCGTGCACCTTCACGAGCTGCGGCAGGATCGCGGCCGGGTGGCGGGGATCGAATTCGCGCTCGATCTTCACCAGCATGCGGTCCAGCTCGGCGCCGTTCCGCACGCGCGTCCAGTCGAGCGCGATGCCCTCGAACAGGTCGCTGGTCGCCGGCTGGCCGGCGCGCAGCTCGAAGTAGCTGGGGATCGACCCGCGGCGCTCGGGGGCTCCGAATCCCTGGGTCTTGTGCATGCTGCGGCTCTCGCCGGCGATCTCGGCATAGGAGCGGCCGAGCAGCGGCTGGTACTCGCCGATGTCCACCGAGAGGAGGTTCGGCTGCGAGGCGCTGCGCTGCGAGGGATCGGCGCGGAACACGTTCCAGAAGATGCGGCGCGCAGTCCACGGCTCGAGCGACTTGAGATCGGGAAAGCGCTTCGCGTCGCCGGCCGCGCGGAACGCCTCCTCCGCCAGCATCGCCGAGGCCGTGTGGTGGCCATGGCCCGCGGTGCTGTCCGGTGGAAAGCGGGTGACGATCACATCCGGGCGGAACGTGCGGATCACGCGCGCGACGTCGGACAGGATCTCGTCGTGCCCCCACAGGGCCATGGACTCGTCGGCGCTCTTCGAGAAGCCGAAGTCGAGCGCCCGCGTGAAGAACTGCTCGGCGTGGTCCACGCGCCGGGCCGCGAGCAGCTCGTGGGTGCGGATGACGCCGAGCGCCTCGCCGGTCTCGATGCCGATCAGGTTCTGCCCGCCGTCGCCGCGCGTCATCGACAGGTAGCCGGTGCGCAGTCCGCGTCCGCTCACGAAGTACGAGAGGAGGGCGGTGTTCTCGTCGTCGGGATGCGCCGCCACGTAGAGCACGTTGCCCACGGTGCGCAGGCGCTTGAGGGCGAGCGTGATCTCGGACGCGCTCATGATCTCGACCGGGCGTGCGGTGGGCGGAGGCGCCGCGGGCGCGACGGCAATCGTGAAGGGAGCGAGCGTCAGGACGGCGAGCAGCAGCGGGGCGGTCCGCGGGAACACGAATTCTCCTTCAGCGCGCGACGGCGCGCAGGTTGAGCCTCACGTAGTCGAGGGTGAATGGCGGATCGTCACCGGCCGCAGCGTCGCACAGGATAGCGAGGATGCGCTCGCGGCGCGCAGCGTCCGGAACCCGCGCGAGAAACGTCCCGAACACGATGGTCTCGGTGAACTCCCGGTACTGATCACGGTTTTCCAGGCGGGCCTGCACGTTTTCGAGGTGGGCGTCGATGTCGGCGAAGCCCGCAGCCTCGAGCAGCCCGCGCGCCTCTTCCGGGCCGAGGAACACCCACGGATCGGTGAGCCCGACGAAGTCGGGTGCGAACTCAGGACGGGCGGCAATCTCCTGGAAGCGTCGGTACTCGCGATCCACGTTGCCGCGACCGCCGCATTGGGCGTGCAGCCGGCCGCCCGGCCGGATCGCGGAGTGGAGACTGCGGTAGAGCGCAGGCTGGTCGAGCACCCAGTGCAGCGTCGCGGTGCTGAAGAGCACGTCGGCCGAGCGCCGGAACGGCAGCCCAAGGGCGTCGGCCCGGATCAGGCGCACGTTCGGGACGAGGTTGCCCCGCGCCTGGGCCAGCATCGAGGGCGAGCGGTCGAGTGCCAGGACCGTCCCCCGGGGCAGGCGGGCCGCCAGCTCGGCGGTGAGCCGGCCGGTTCCACAGCCCAAGTCGAGGACCGTCTCGTTCCCTGAGAGGTCGAGCCGCGCGAGCACGCGGCGGCCCCATTCGACGTGCGGGTTCGAGATCCGGTGGTATGAGGCGGCGTTCCAGTCGTGCTGGGTTCCGGACACGGCCGGCGACGCTAGCACAGAGGCGCCGGCCGGCCGGGGGCGGGCGACCAGCGCGGCCCGGTACCCGCCGGTCGTGGCGGGTGGCCGCCGCGGCGGCGTTTTCGGAAAAATGATCGCCGACCTTTTACCGTCCCTGACGTATTTCGGTGCTGATTCGCTCACCCTGTCGCCCCACTCCCCCGCCCGGTGGTGCGGGGAACCACAACCCGGGAGGCTTCCATGGCGGTTCAGACGGGCAGTGCAACGGTCCAGATCGGCAGCGTCGCGCCGGACTTCGAAGCGGACACCACGCAGGGCAGGATCCGGTTCCACGACTGGATCGGCGACTCGTGGGCCGTGCTCTTCTCGCACCCGAAGGACTTCACCCCGGTGTGCACGACCGAGCTCGGCTACATGGCGAAGCTCAAGCCCAGGTTCGAGGAGCGCAACACCAAGGTCATCGGGCTCAGCGTGGATCCGGTGGACAACCATCAGAAGTGGGCGAAGGACATCGAGGAGACCCAGGGCCACGCCCCGAACTACCCGATGATCGGCGACCCGACGCTCGAGATCTCGAAGCTCTACGGCATGCTGCCGGCGGATCTCGAAGGCTCGTGCGAGGGACGGACCCCGATGGACAACCAGACGGTGCGGAACGTCTACGTGATCGGGCCGGACAAGAAGGTGAAGCTGATGATCGCCTACCCGATGACGACCGGCCGGAACTTCGACGAGGTCCTGCGCGTGATCGACTCGCTGCAGCTCACGGCGAAGCACAAGGTGTCGACGCCGGTGAACTGGAAGCAGGGCGAGGACGTGATCATCGCCGGCTCGGTGTCGGACGATGAGGCGAAGAAGATCTATCCCGAGGGCTGGAAGGCGCCCCGGCCCTACCTGCGGATCGTCCCGCAGCCCAAGGGCTGAGCTTCCTAAAGGCCGGGCGCCCCCGCGGGCGCCGGCTCGAATTCACTGCGGGAATTCCGGTAGCGCGAGCTGCCGGGGTTCCCGCATTCTGGTGCCCATGCAGACCCACTTGGTTCCCACCCGGAATGAAATGCTCGCGGCCTTCCTGGCGCGCGACGCCGCCTACGACGGCGTGTTCGTCACCGCCGTGCGCACGACCGGCATCTTCTGCCGGCCGACCTGCCCGGCGCGCCGCCCGCGTCCCGAGAACGTGGACTTCTACGTCACGAGCCGCGACGCGCTGGCCGCCGGATTCCGACCCTGCCGCCGCTGCCGGCCGATGGAGCCGGCGGGCGTGACCCCCGAATGGCTCGCGCCGCTGCTCGAAGCGGTGGATGCCGAGCCCGAGCGCCGCTGGACCGAGTCCGACCTCCGCGAACGCGGACTGGACCCGGACCGCGTGCGGCGCTGGTTCCAGAAGGAGCATGGCATGTCGTTCCACGCATACGGCCGCGCGCGCCGCCTGGGGCTGGCACTCGGGCGCATCCAGCACGGTTCGGAAGTCACCGACGCCGCCTTCGACACCGGCTATTCATCGCTGAGCGGATTCAACGAAGCGTTCCGGAAGCTGCTCGGCGAGGCCCCGAAGGCCGCGAGCGGGCGGCGGCTGGTCACGCTGACGAGAGTGCTCACGCCGCTCGGGCCGATGCTGGCGGGGGCGACCGAGGAGGCGCTCTGCCTGCTCGAGTACACCGACCGGCGCATGCTCGAGACCCAGCTGAAGCGCCTGCGCCGTGCCCTGGACTGCGCGTTCGTGCCGGGTGCGAATTCCGTGCTCGATCGCTTCGCCCGCGAGCTGGACGCCTATTTCGCGGGAAGCCTGAAGCGCTTCGAGACGCCGCTGGATACGCCGGGCTCGGAGTTCCAGCAGTCGGTGTGGCGCGAGCTGCTCAGGATTCCCTATGGGAAGACCACGAGCTACCTCGACGTCGCGCGCGCGATCGGCCGGCCGAGCGCCGTTCGCGCGGTGGCGAGCGCCAACGGCGACAATCGCATCGCGATCGTGATTCCCTGCCACCGCGTGATCGGGAGCGACGGCAAGCTCACGGGCTACGGCGGGGGCCTGTGGCGGAAGCAGCGCCTGCTCGACCTCGAAGGCGGCCAGGTGCGATTCGACTAGTTCCGCAGGGCCGGACCAACGTTTCCTCGAGTGGAATCGTCAAACTCTGGGTATGGATCGCCCGATCTCCATCAGGCTGGTTGCAGCCCTCGGTCTTGCGATACCGCTTCCGGCCTGGAGTGCGCAGGGAGTGGATACCGTCGCGGCGCTGGCAGGATTGCACCGCTTAGACCAGGCCTGCGCGGCGGACGCGGGCTCGCTCTGGGGCCGCTCGCTCTGCGGTCCGGTGGCGCTGGTGGATCGCGCGACACGGACCACCATCGCCAATCGGGCGGACTCGAGCGGCGAGTGGTCTGCTCACGAGCATGCTTTCATCGGGCAGCTCCCCGCGCATTTCGGCCTCGCCAACACCTCGTTCGACTTCGGTGGAACGAGGTGGGCGATGGTCCTCCTTCCGCTTCCCGCCGACGAATTCGCCGGCGTCGCGCTGCTCGTCCACGAATCCTTCCATCGCATACAGCGCGAGCTGTCGCTGGAGGGCCTCGGCCCCGCCTGCCCTCATCTGGACACTCGCGATGGCCGCCTGTGGCTCCGGCTCGAGCTGCGTGCCCTGGCCGTCGCCGTGCGGACCCGTGGGGACAGCGCTGCGCGCGCGGCGCGCGACGCGCTGGTGTTCCGCTGGCACCGCCAGCGCCTCTTCCCGGGTGCCGATTCCCTCGAGTCACAGCTCGAGATCCAGGAAGGGCTCGCGGAGTACACCGGCGACAAGCTGGCCCTGGCCTTCACGGGCATGGGCGAAGCACGGGTGGCACGGGACATCGAGAGCTTCGAGAAGCGTCCGAGTTACGTTCGCTCCATGGCCTACGCCAGTGGGCCCGGCCTGGGGTTGCTGCTCGACCGCTACTCCCCGGGGTGGCGTCGTCGGATCACGCCGCAGTCACGTCTGGCTGAGTTGCTGGCGAAGGCGCTGCGTGCCGAGCCGCCGCCGAAACTCGATTCCGAGGCCGGCCGTCGCGGCGGCGCCTACGGACTCGCCGAGGTCCAGGCGGAGGAGGAGGCCCGAGAGCGCGATCGCCAGGCCCGCGCGGCCGACTACCGCGCGCGGCTCGTCGATGGACCGACGCTCACCCTGCGCGCCAGCAGCATCAACTTCACCTTCGACCCCAACAGCCTCGTCCCGCTCGGGGATCCGGGAACTGCCTATCCCACCGGAACGTTCTCTGCGGCCTGGGGGAAGCTGGTGGTCGAGTCCGGCGGGGCGCTGGTGGGAGCCGACTTCACGCGAGTCGTGGTCCCGGCCCCGGGCGACAGCGAGGCACGCCCGCTGCGCGGGAACGGCTGGCATCTGGAGCTGGCCCCGAACTGGATGGTGCGACCGCGAAGCGACCGGCCCGGAAGTTTCGAAGTGGCGCCGGTCGGGCGCTGAGCAGCGCGACGCCAGGGTCGGTTCTCAGGCGAGCTTCGCGCCGTGTTCCTTGAGCAGCTCCTTGAGCACCGAGCGATGGCAGTGCGATTCGTCCGCGCAGTAGCAGCCGACCGAGAAATCGGTCCGCCGGGAGAGCGCGGCGAGCAGCGCCAGGAGATGCACCGCTTCGGGCCGCTTCATCTCGGAGCGGTAGCGCCGTACGAAGCTCCGCCACGCGCGCTCGTCGGTCGCGCCGAGGCCTTCCTTGAGCAGACTCTCCGAGGGCGCCAGCTCCGGCAGCCAGGCGTCGTAGAAATCCCGCGAGGCGAACTCGGATTTCGGCACGCCGCGCGGCGGCCGGCGCACCGTCCCGAGCCTGAGTCCCTCGCCCGGCGCTCGCAGGCTTCCCAGTCGGACGACGCGTATGGCCATGCGGGCGTCCGGCTCTACAGGTCGCGCGCCTTCGCCCGTATCTGTGCGATGCGGGCCTGGATCAGGCGCTTGATCAGGTCGACCGGCGGCGGCTCCGAGAGCGGGAACTGGATCGTCCCCTTGGCGGTCTTGTAGCGGCGCGTCGCGGCGGCGTGCTTCTTCGTGATGTCTTCGCCGATCGGATAGAGGCTCGTGTGGCTGCGCCAGGCCGCGTACCAGACGAGCGGCTCGCCCTCGAAGCGCAGTGCCGGAATCCTGTAGCTGAAGAAGTCCGTGGCGCCCGGCGCGACCGAGCGGATCGCGGCACGGATCTGCTGCAGCGCGCGGCGGGACTCGGGCGGAAGCCTTCGCATGTAGGCACGGATCAGCGTGGCCGTCGGCGGGAGCTTCTCCCGCGGCATGCGCTTGGGAACGCGTTTCGCCGCCTTCTTCCGGGGCGCCGGACCTGCCTTGGCGGCCGGCATCAGCTCCGCCCCGACTGCATGACGTGGAGCTTGCCGCCGAGCCAGCACTGCGGAACCGCGAGCACGGCGAGCGAGATCGGATACCACCGCGGCCCGAGCCCGAGGTTCCACGTCGCCACGACCCCGAGCAGCCCGAGCACGACGCCGACGTAGCCGAGGATCAGCGCGTGCTGCATGGGGCTCACCGGTGCGAGCCAGGCCGTGAGCCAGCCGCCGGCAACGCCAATCACGATGCGGTACGACAGCGCGAGCAGCGAAAGCCGGTTGTCGAGCGGCTGATTCATCGGCGGAAAGACGTTCCTCGAGTGCAGGAACATGTCGACCAGCGTCGTGACCACGATGACGAAGATCACGCCCGCTGCAATGGCCCACAGCGATTTCCAGTTCACGCGCGGCTCCTCCGGATGGCGAATGTACCGTCCACGAACGCGCTCAGTATTGCCCACTCGCCGGATTCGACCAATCTCTCCCGCCGGCGCTATCCTGCCCGTGTGATCCGCCTCCGAGTCGCAGGGATGCGCGCGGCCGCCGCGCTCATCGTTTTCACGGCCGCGTGTGCCCCGGCCCGCCCGCCGGCCGACTCCGCCGCCACCGCCGCCGTCCGCTACTTCGGGGACGTCACGCCGCCCGCCGGCCAGGTGTTCCGCTTCAACAACGGCTCCGAGCCCGAGACGATCGATCCGACGCTGATGAGCGGCCAGCCCGACGGCCGCGTGGCGCGCATTCTCTTCGAGGGCCTCACCACGCCCAACCCGGAAACCCTCGCCCCCGAGCCGGGGCAGGCCTATCGCTGGGAGATCTCGGCGGATGGGCTCACGTACACCTTCCACCTCCGGCCCCGCATCGTGTGGACCGACGGCCAGCCCGTCACCTCCCACGATTTCGTCTATGGATGGCTGCGCGCCCTGAAGCCGGTGAACGCGGCGCGGAACGCCCAGCTGCTCTACCCGATCGAGAACGCGGAGGCCTACAACAACGGCGGCCTCACCGACTCGAGCCGCGTGGGACTCGTAGGGCCCGACGACAGCACGCTGATCGTCAAACTCCACTCGCCGACGGCGCACTTCCTCGAGCTCACGCAGTACTACACGCTGCTGCCGGTCCCGCGCCGGGCGATCGAGCGCCACGGCAACCGCTGGACCCGCGCCGAGAACATCGCCACCAACGGCCCGTTCCGCCTCGAGCGCTGGAAACCCGGGGATCGCTTCGACTTTGTGAAGAACCCGACCTACTGGGACGCCGCCAGCGTGAAGCTGCAGCGGATCGTGGCCTACGCGCTCGACGACCTCAACACCATGACCAACCTCTACAAGGCGGGCGTCGTCGACTGGAACCCGAGCGGTTACGTCCCGAACCAATACGTGCCCTACATGCGGGCGTATGCGGACTATCGCACGGGTGAGTACCACGGCACCTACTGGTATTCGATCAACGTCACGCGCAAGCCCTTCGACAACGTGTGGGTGCGCCGCGCGCTCAACTTCGCGGTGGATCGCGACGCGATCTGCAACGACCTGCTCAAGAAGATGTACCGGCCGTGGGGGCTGATGGCGCCGAGCGGCTACCCCGGCTACACGCCGCCTCAGCCGGTGACGTACGACGCGGCCCGGGCGCGCGAGTGCCTCGCGAAGGCCGGCTATCCCGGCGGCAAGGGGTTTCCAAAGATCTCGATCCTTTTCAACACCAGTGAGAACCACCGGCGAATCGCCGAGGCGATCCAGGCCATGTGGAAGCGCGACCTGTCGATCGACGTCGAGCTTTCGAACCAGGAATGGGGCTCCTACCTGCAGGCGTGCTCGGGCCTCCAGTACGACGTCGCGCGGCGCTCGTGGATCGGCGACTACGTGGACCCCAACACGTTCCTCGGCATCATGGCGACCGGGGACGGCAACAACCGCACCGGCTGGAGCAACAAGTCCTACGACGACCTCCTGAGCCGCGCCGGCCGCGAGCTGGACCCGGCGCATCGGCTGCAGCTGCTCTCGCAGGCCGAGGCGATCCTGCTGGACGAAGCCCCCGTGATTCCCATCTATCACTACAGCACGAGCGAGCTGGTGAAGCCGTACGTGCGCGGGCTCTACAACACGGTGCTCGACACCCACCCGCTCAAGCACGTGTGGATCGACCACGGCTGGGACAAGTCCCGGGAACAGATCACTCAGCGATGATCACGTTCGTCCTCCGGCGCCTGCTGCTGTTCATCCCGACGCTCTGGGCCATCGCGACGCTGACATTCTTCCTGATGCGGCTCGCGCCCGGCGGACCGTTCCTCGCCGAGAAGGACATCCCCCGGGCGGCAAAAGAGCAGCTCATGGCGCGCTACGGCCTCGATCAGCCGCTCCACGTCCAGTACGGGCGGTTCCTCGTGAATGTCGTGCGCCTCGACTTCGGCCCCTCCTACAAGTTCCCGCAGCGGCAGGTGAGCGAAATCATCCGCGGCTCCTTCCCCGTTTCGCTCGAGCTGGGGGCGTGGGCGCTGATGTTCGCGCTCGTGATCGGCATCCCGATCGGCACGATCGCGGCGCTGCGGCAGAACTCGGCTCTCGACTTCGCCGCCATGGGCGCAGCACTCGCCGGGGTGTCGATCCCGAACTTCGTGCTCGGGCCGCTGCTCGTGCTCGGGCTCTCGCTCGGCGTGTTCCTCTTCCCGCCGGCCCTCTGGGAAGGGCCCGAGAGTCGCGTCCTGCCCGTGCTCACGCTCTCGACCGCGTACGTCGCCTACATCGCGCGACTCACGCGCGCCGGCATGCTCGACGTGCTGCGCCAGGACTTCATCCGCACCGCCTACGCCAAGGGCCTGTCGGAGCCGGTCGTGGTGGGCAAGCACGCGCTCAAGCTCGGCATCCTGCCGGTGGTCTCCTATCTCGGACCCGCCGCGGCGCGCATCGTCATGGGCTCGATCGTGGTCGAGACCATCTTCGCGATCCCCGGCCTCGGGCGGCACCTCGTGAACGGCGCGTTCAACCGCGACTACACGCTGGTGATGGGAATCGTGCTGTTCTACGCCTCGTTTCTCATGGTGCTGAACCTGTTCGTGGACCTCGCGTACACGTGGCTCGATCCGCGGGTGGAGCTGCGATGAGCGCGACGACGATCGATGCCGTGCCGGCCCTGAGCGCACCGCGGGGAAAAAGCCTGTGGAGCGACGCCTGGCGCCGTCTCAAGCGGAACCGCGCGGCCACGATGTCGGCCGCCGCACTCGCACTGATCTCGATCCTCGCGATCGCCGCACCGTGGATCCCCGGGCTCCCGGATCCGGCCGCCCAGGATCTCAAGCTCGGCGCCACGCCGCCCTCGGCGATGCACTGGTTCGGCACCGACGAGCTCGGCCGCGACGCGCTCGCGCGGGTGCTCCATGGCGGACGCATCTCGCTGCTCGTGGGACTCGTGGGGACGCTGGTGAGCCTGCTGATCGGCGTCACCTATGGCGCCGTCTCCGGCTACCTGGGCGGGCGGACCGACGAGGTGATGATGCGACTCGTCGACATCCTCTATTCGCTTCCCTACATCTTCCTCGTGATCCTGCTGCTCGTGTTCTTCAGCCGCAGCCTGATCATGCTGTTCGTGGCGCTCGGGCTCGTGCAGTGGCTCACGATGGCGCGCATCGTCCGCGGGCAGGTGCTCTCGCTCAAGAATCAGACGTTCGTCGAGGCGGCGCGCGCGCTCGGCGCCAGCAACCGCAGCATCATCTTCCGCCACATCGTGCCCAACACACTGGGCCCGGTGATCGTGTTCACCACGCTGACCGTGCCCGCGGTGATCCTGCAGGAGGCGTTTCTCTCGTTCCTCGGGCTCGGCGTTCAGCCGCCCGCCGCCTCGTGGGGCACGCTGGTCTCGGATGGCGCACGAGTGATCGCGCTCTTCCCGTGGCTCGTGCTGTTCCCCGGCGTGGCGCTCTCGCTCACGCTGCTCTGCTTCAACTTCCTCGGCGACGGCCTGCGCGACGCCCTCGACCCGCAGGACCGCCGCGACGTGAGCTAGGTGTGAAGTCTCACCAGGTTGTTCACAGGAGTCACCGTCCTGCCGTCACTCACCGAAAGTCGCAGGGGCAATCACTGCCCGTTAGACGTCAGTGCACGTGCGCAAACCTGAGATCCCCCTGCAGGCCCCCCGCATTCACGCGCACGAAATAGACACTGGCGGGAAGTCCCGAAACATCAAGGGCAATGCTGTTCCTTCCGCTAGAAAAGGTCGGAGTCACAATGCTCCTAACGGTGCGCCCTTGAATATCCATCACTTTCGCGGTAGCGGAAGTCGGGCCCGCCAGATCAAAGGCAACTCGGACTACGTCGCGAACGGGATTGGGGGAAGCATCAAGCATCAAGGTTACCGTCCTGAAGGAGCCTTGCGGCTCCACGCCGACGAACGGCATCCCCACCTGGGCAATACAGGACTGAGGAGCTCCGGCAATCGTCTTGAAGCGGCCCGCCACAAAGAGCGACCCATGCAGACGGAGCGTGGCATAGACCGCGTTGTCCGTGTCACAGGTCCAGTCGACCACAGCGCCGGAACTTCTGTCGAGAGCGGATAGGAACATTCTTGGAGATCCGCCAATCACGGCATAGCTTCCCCCCGCGAACACGACACCACCCGTCGCGGTGACGCAATGCACATACCCGGAAGATGCTGGATTCCAGTCGAGGAGTTGTCCCTGACCGCATCTACAGCCCCAATGTATCTCCGCTCGTACCCGCCGAGCGTCCCGAACAGACCTCCGGCGTAGAGCGTCGACCCCTGTAGCGAAATCGAGTAGACGGAGTTATTTGCGGCGGGCGGCGTCCACGAGGTCGCACCTCCTATCTGGAGATCGAGCTCGGCCATTCCGTATCGATTCTGGCCACCGATGTAGAAGAACTGCCCGCTCACGAAGATTGTGCTGTCGCTCAATGCGAAGCATTCGACAGTGCTGTTGGCGCCGGGGTTCCACGGCTCAGGAACTCCGCTGGACAGATCCACCGCCGCGAGCCTCGGCCGCTCTTCTCCGCCAATCGTGCTGAATACCCCACCCACGTACACCAGCGGTGGCCGCAGCGCCAAGGTATTCACCATACCATTGGGATTGGGATTCCAGTTCGTGACGGCGCCTTGGATGCGGTCGACAGACGCCAGGTACGTGCGAGGGATGCCGCCCACCGTCGTGAAGTTGCCCGCCATGACGACCTCACGACCATTGAGCGCAAGGGCCCTCATCGTGCCGCTCGGATTTGGGGCCCAATCCGTGACGCGGCCCGTATGGAGGTCGATGGCAGCGGCATTGGTGCGGACTACTCCTCGGAAACCGATAAAACTGCCGCCAATGATGACTCTCTCATCCGCGAGGGCAATGGCGTTGACGAGGTCGTTCGGCTCGGGAGCCATGGGTAACAGGTCTCCCGTCGAGCGACTGACGGCTGCGAAACGACTTCGCGGCTGACCCTGCACCGTCGTGAAAAGCCCACCCAGATACACCGTAGAGTTGTCGACCGCCATCCCATACACAGCGCCATTGGTCTTCGCATCCCAAGGCAAAGCGAGAGCGGTGATCGAATCGATCTTGGCGACGCATTTGCGAGAGGCTCCACCGATCGAATTGAATGCACCGCTCACGAAGCAGGCGCCGTCCACTGCGCACAGGCCTTCAACGTTGAAGCTGGCGTTGGGATTCCACGAGGTGCAGAGGCCGGTCACGACATCCAGCGCCGCAACACGGTTTCGCGGCTGGTCCTGAAGAGTCGTGAACAGACCGCCTGTGTAGAGTGTGTTGCCACTCAGGGCAAGTGCAAGGGCGGAACCGTTCGACGTTGCAGTCCACAACACCTCTCCGGTCGTGATGCTCCGTGCATTCACAAAGGTCTCAGCCGTGTAGACCACGTCTTCTCGCGCTTCCAATGCATGAACGGGGCCGAACACCGACGGCGATTCCCATGGCAACAACGCGCCCGTCCAAGCGTCAAAGGCCGCAAGACAGTATCGAGCGTAGGGACCCACCGCGTCGAAGCCACCGCCGACAAACAAACGACCCCCGTACAATTTCAATGATTGAACTGAGCCGTTTGGCGCATGAGGCCATGGGGCAATGCTGAGGTCGGCCATGACATGAGCCAGGTTCCGGTGAGGCTCCAACCCAACGTGCGTGAACAAACCACCAATGAACCAACCTCCGGTCCCGTCGGGAATCACCACGTTCACTTCGCCTGCAACACGGGGGAACCCCGAAACTGGATCGCCCGCCTGATTGCTGACCTCCAGGACTCCTCCCGACGGGCGACCCACCCAGGTGAACTGGCCGCCCAGGTAGAGCGTGTCGCCATCCGAAACCATAGCAGTCACGTCACCGTTCGTTATGTCCAGATCGGGGCGGATGGTCTGGGCGGAGGCAGGAAGACTCGCCGCGTGAACACCGAAGGCCAGTCGCAGAAACAGAATCGCCGACAACCTGCGATTCCACGGAAACGGCCGACGCATTTGCCCCTCCAAGTAGCACCGAAGCGACCGTGGACCGCATCGTCGGACCGAGACAAACCAGACCCGAGAGCGGATCACGTCGCAACGATCGGCAGGCTCTCGATCACCATTCAGCCGCCGCCGATCTGGAGAGTCATCGGCACCGAAGTCTACACCCACCGCCGATCGGACTGCAGATCAATCACCAGCCGCGCCCGACCCCAGAGGCGAAGGGGCCTGAGACTCTACAAATGGCCAGGCTGTGTCTGAAAACGCCGATTGCTGCGTTGGCTTCACTCGACGTTCTCAGACACAGCCTAGGTAGCTTTCGCCGGGGGCGGCGCCGGCTTCTTGGACATCGCGCGCACCGCGCCATCCGCCATTGCGCCGAACATCGTGAAGATGAAGATGACCACGCCCACGCCGGCGCCGTACAGCAGGTGCGCGATGCGGGAGGCCTGGGTGTTGAAGGTGCTCGCCGCCACCGGCGGCAGCGCCTGCACGTAGAGATGGAAGAACCACTCCCCGAGCAGAACTCCGACGACCATGCTCACGACGAACATCAACCCATAGACGACGACTCGCGGCGACATCGTTCGACCTCCGGTTAGGCGGTGCCGGCGGACTCCGGCTTCAGTAGTTGTCCCAGGTCCCCGGCGTGACCAGCTCCACCGAGTGCCCGTCCGGGTCCCGAAAATACAGGCTGCGGCCACCCGCCGACCACGTGACCCGGCTCTCGATCTCGATCCCCCGCGACTGGAGCCGTTCTTCCCACTCGTCGAGCGCGGCTCGCGTCACCGCGAAGGCGAGGTGCGCCGGGCCGCTGCCGTCGTGCGGCGGAATGAAACCGCCCGGCCAGCGGAAACCTTCGAGCGTGGCGCCGCGACGAAACAGCAGCAGCACGGTGGCGCCGCCCGCGTCGATTGCCGCCAGGCGCTCGCCCTGGGACATCACCTTCAGGCCGAGCACGTCGCCATAGAAGGCGGCCGCCCGCGGCAGGTCGTCCACGTAGAGCGCGGTCTCGACGACCCGCTCGATGCGCGGCCCGGGCGTGCCGTATCCGGGAGTGTCTTCGCTCACCGGGCGCTGGCCAGCGCCCGTCCGCCGTCGATCGCGTACGTGGCGCCGGTGATCCAGCCGGCCTCGTCGCTCAGCAGGAACAGGATGAGCTTCGCCACCTCGTCGGCCTGGCCGACCCGGCCGATCGGGTGCGTGCCCTTCGAGCGCTCGAGGAAACCCGCGTAGTCGGGTATCGCATTGGTGACCGTGTGCAGCTCGGTCACCACCACGCCCGGGTTGACGGCGTTGACGCGCACCAGGGAAGGCGCGAGGTCGAGCGCGGCGCAGCGCGTGAACTGGTCGACCGCGGCCTTGCTCACGCAGTAGGCCATGAGCCCGGTGTAGGGCCGGGTGCCGGCGACCGACGACAGGTTCAC
>DAIUEO010000028.1:23666-29091 GCA_036845125.1 Candidatus Eiseniibacteriota bacterium
CGCGCCCTTCCGCTTCGCGAGCTCGGGCGCCGCCTCCTTCGTGAGCAGGAGCAGCGAGCGCACGTTGCTGCCCATGATGAGATCCCACTGCTCGGTCGTGGTCTCGAGCAGGCCCTTGGCATTGCCGATCACGCCGGCGGCATTGACGAGCCCGTCGAGCCCGCCGTACACGCGCACCGCTTCGCGCACCCACTCCTGGCAGACGCGCTCCTCGCGCACGTCGCCCGACACCGCGACGGCGCGGGATCCCAGGGCGGTGATCTCGCGCACCACCGCCTCGAGCCGGTCCTGGCGGCGGCCGGCAGCGATCACCGCGGCGCCCTCGCGGCCGAGCGCGAGCGCGGTCGCGCGGCCGATCCCGCTGCTCGCCCCGGTGACGAGCACCACCTTCGATTCGAAACGTCGCGGCGCCGTGCTCATCCCTTGACCAGGACCTCCTGGATCTCACGGCGTGAAAACGGTTTGCCACTCCGGATCTGCTCGCGCGCCCAGTCGAGCTGGTCCACGGTGTTCCACAGCACCGCGCCGCGCAGGCGCTCGTTCTCCTGGTAGAAGATCATTCCGCGCTCGAACGGCGGCTGCCACACCGACTCCACGTTGAGCGACATGCCCACCTCGCCCACCGACGCCACGTGGACGGTCGGGAAGTTGGCCTCGAAAGCGGGCAGCTCCTCGTAGGGGCTCGTGCCGCCCGCCATGTTGGCGCCGACCAGGCGCCCGTGCAGCACCGCGTGCTCGGCGGACTCGATGCGCATCCGCTTCTCGAGTGCGAGCACCGGCACCTCCGCCACGTCGCCGGCCGCGTACACGTTGGGCGCGGTGGTGCGCCCGAACTCGTCGACCTCGATCCCGTGCCCCACCAGCAGGCCGGCGGCTTCCGCCAGCTCCGAGTTCGCCACGGTGCCGGCGTCCGCCAGCACGAGCTGGGTCGAGATGGTGTTGCCCTGGCGCGTGCTCGCGAGGATCACGCCATGCTCCTCCGCGAAGCCCACGAGCAGATCGTCCGAGAGCGTCTCGATGCCGAGGCTCTGATAGTGCTCGGATATCGCCTTCCCGAGGTCGTGCGGGATCACGTGCGCCATCGGGCAATGGTTGGGATGAACCAGCGTCACCTCGAGGCCCGTCGCGCGCAGCGTGGGCGCCAGCTCGAGACCGACGTAGCCGCCCGCGAACACGAGCACGTGCTGCAGTCGCTCGGCGTCGCGTCGGAGCTGGAGGTAGTCCTCGAGCGAGCGGAAGTAGCGGACGCCGGCCAGCGCCTCGCCCGGCACACCCAGGAACCGCGGCCGCGAGCCGGTCGCCATGAGCAGCTTCCCGAACTCGACGACCTCGCCGTGGTCGTCCCACAGACGGGCACCCTCGGGGTCGATCTCGACCACCTCGCGCCGGAGCGTGAGACGCACGCCGCGCTCTTCATAGAAGGAGTCCGGTTGCATCGCCAGATCGTCGAGCGTGGCGGTGCCGTTCCAGAGCTCGTTGGCGAGCGGGCTGCGCCGGTACGGGGCGTAGTTCTCGCGGGTGACGAGCAGGATCGTTCCCTCGTTGTCGCGCGAGCGGATCCCCTCGACGGCGGCGGCGGCGGCGATTCCCCCGCCCAGGATGACGTAGTCGTAGCGCATTCCGTTTCAAGGGTACGCGCCGGCTGCACCGCATGCCAGCGGCATCACGGAATCCTGACTCCCGGCCGTGGTCCGAGGTTCGTGACCGCGCATCAGAAAGCCCCTAAACTGTGCCACCCGTTCTCGAGGAGGTCCTTTCATGCCGTCCGTCACCGGGCTCCACCACGTCACCGCCATCAGCGGCAACGCGCAGGTCAACCTCGACTTCTATTCCGGGCTCCTCGGCATGCGCCTGGTGAAGAAGAGCGTGAACCAGGACGATCCGGGCACCTACCACCTGTTCTACGCCGACGACGCCGGGCACCCGGGAACCGACCTCACCTTCTTCCCGTGGGATCAGATGGCTCCGGCGCGGCCCGGGCACGGGCTCGCGAACGAGGTCGCGCTCGCGGTACCACCGGGGACGCTCGAATGGTGGACCGAGCGGCTCACCCGCCACGGCGTGACCCCGCGTCCGATCGAGACGCGCTTCGGCGAGCGCGCGCTGCCCCTCCTCGATCCGCACGGGCTGGAAATCGCGCTGGTCGAGAGCCCGGTCTCGCCGGATCGTGCGTTCACGCCGTGGGACGCGAGCCCGGTTCCGGCCGACCGGCAGGTCCACGGGCTGCATGCGGCGCGGCTGCGCCTTCGCAGCCTGGCGCCGACCGCGGAGTTCCTGACACTGGTCTTCGGCTATCGCGAGCTGGCCGCCGAAGGTGGCTGGCGGCGGTACGGCCTCGTGAACGGCGGATCGGGAACCTTCCTCGACGTCGCCGAGACACCCGATCTTCCGCGCGGCTTCTGGGGTGTGGGCTCGATTCACCACCTCGCGTTCCGGGTCGGTGACCCGGTGGATCAGCTCGAGGTGCGGGAGCGCGTCCAGGAGGCTTCGCTGCGCCCCACGCCGGTGATCGACCGGTTCTGGTTCAAGTCGGTCTACTTCAAGGAACCGGGCGGTGTCTTGTTCGAGCTCGCGACCGACGGACCAGGCTTCGCGGTCGACGAGGACGCGCAGCACCTCGGCGAAACGCTGGTGCTGCCGCCGTGGCTCGAGCCGCATCGCGCGAAGATCGAGTCGGCGCTGCCGAAGCTCACGCCGCCGCGCCCCGTCGAGGCCGCGCGGTGAGCGGGACGCCGCGCGCTTCCTCCGGCGAGGACCTGGGATTTGTTCATCGTTATGAACCCGGCACATCGCCCAGCACGCTGCTCCTGCTCCACGGAACCGGCGGCGACGAGAACGACCTGATGGCGCTCGGGCGCACCCTCGCTCCGCACGCCAGTCTGCTCTCGCCGCGGGGCCCGGTGCTCGAGCACGGCATGCCGCGCTTCTTCCGCCACGTCGCGGTGGGCGTGTTCGACGAGGAAGACCTCATCCGGCGCACCGCGGACCTCGGCCGCTTCGTGCGCGACGCCGCGGCGCGCTACGCGTTCGATCCCGCGCGGGTGTTTGCGCTCGGCTATTCGAACGGAGCCAACATCGCGGCCGCGCTGCTCCTGCTCGACGGCGCCGTGCTGGCGGGGGCCGCGCTGCTGCGCGCGGTGCTGCCGCTCACGCCGTCCTCGCCGCCATCGCTCACCGGAAAACCGGTGCTGATCGTCGCCGGCCAGCAGGACCCCTATGCGCCGATGGAGCGGGTGGAGTCCCTGGTGGGGCTGCTCGCCAAGGCCGGCGCCGTGGTCGAGACGCAGTGGACCGACGGCGGCCACGGCCTCGAGCCCGAAGATCTCGAAGCGGCCCGGAGCTGGCTCGCGCGTCACTTCCGGTAAGGCCCGGGCCGGTGGATCTCCATGTAACCTTCCGGCTTCGTGAGCGGCTTGAAGCCGAACTTCTCGTAGAGGCCGTGCGCATCGCGCGTGATGAGCACGATCCGGCGCAGTCCCCGGAGCGCCGGGTGCGCGACCACCACCTCCATCAGCCACTTCGAGAGTCCGCGCCCGCGGTATTCCTCGAGCACGTAGACGTCGCACAGGTAGGCGAACGACGCGCCGTCGGTGATCACGCGGGCGAGCCCGATCTGGCGGCGCTCGTAATAGAGGCCGAAACACAGCGAGGCGCGCGCCCCGCGCATCACGGTCTCGAGGGAAATCCCCGGTGACCAGTAGGAGCGCGTGAGGTAGGCGTGCATGGCCGCGAAGTCGAGGCGCACGGGGTCGGTCGAGATCTCGAAGCCTTCGCGGCGCTCGTGGATCGGGGCATGCGCCGTCATGGGGCCACCTTCGCGGCGGCGAAGCGCGTCGCGCCGAACAGCGAGAGATCCTGCCCCGGGCGCTCGTCGTGCGCGAGCTGCGCCACCACTTCACCGATCGCGCTCGCGAACTTGAAGCCGTGCCCCGAGCACGGGCTCACGATCACCACCTCGGGGTGCGCCGGGTGGAGATCGAGCACGAAGTGCTGGTCGGGGGTCCGCGTGTACATGCAGGCGGCCGCGGCCTCGTGCGGACCGGCGGCGGCTGGCTCGTGGCGCGCGAGCAGTCGCTCGAGCTCCGTCAGCTCTTCGCGGGCGACCAGGGTACGCAACGCGTCCGCCGTAGTGCGCTCGCCTTCGCCGTGGATGGCGGCCTTCACCCGGCCCTCGAGCGCGGGGAAGCTGTAGAAGAAGCGCCCCGGCTCGTGCTCCCAGATCGTGATCGGGCAGCGCGCGGGATCGTGGTCGGGGCTCGCGGTCGGGAACCAGGCCTGCACCACGCGCTCGACCTCCAGCGGAAGCTCGAGATCGCCGAGGAGCTGCGGCATCCAGGGGCCGCCCGCGAGCACGAGACGCCTCGCCTCGTAGCGTCCGGTGGCCGTGTCCACGGTGACCACGCCGTCGCTCACGCTCCACGATTCGACCGGCTCGTTCATGTGAACGTCGGCGCCGCGCTCGGCCGCTCCCGCGAGATGCGCCGCCACGCAGCGCTCGGGCCTGAGCACCCCGGCGCGCGGCTCCCACAGTCCGACCCAGGACGGATCGAGCCTGAACGCCGGGAACCGGCGCTCGACCTCGGACGCCGCAAGCACCTCGTGACGCAGTCCGTGCTCGCGGGCACTGCGCAGCGCGCCACTCACGAGCACGCCGTCCGCCGGGCCGATCATGAGGCCGCCGGTCTCGAGCAGCAGGCGCTCGGCATGCTCGCGCTCGAGCGCCGCCCACAGCTCGTACGCCCGCTGCACCAGCGGCACGTAGGCCGGGTGCTCGAAGTAGGCCTCGCGGATGATGCGGCTGCCACCGTGCGAAGAGCCGCGCGCGTGCGGGCTCTCGAAGCGTTCGAAACCGATGACGCGACTGCCCCGTTCCGCGAGGTGGTAGAGCGCCGCGCTGCCCATGGCGCCGAGCCCGGCGACGGCGACGTCGTAGACGCGATTCATGCTTCGGCCTCCCTCCGGCACGAACGTGCTGGCACGTTCCTGCGCGCGCCGCTTGAGCGCCACGTAGCCGATGTGTCCCGAATGCAGGTCCATGAGCGCGTGCATCACCATGGGCGCGTAGAGCGATCCCGAGAGCGCGTACACGCCGCCCAGGAACAGCCCCGCGAACCCGGTGGTCAGGATGCCGCGCGGACCCTGGTAGAGGTGAGCCACGCCGAACATCGCGCCGCTCACCAGCACCGCGGGAATCAATCCCATGGAGTGGCTCAGATAGGAAATCAGGAACCCGCGATAGAGGATCTCCTCGCACACGCCGGCCGTGACGGAGAGCGCCGTGAACAGGCGCATCTCCTGCGGCGTGGTCGGGATCAGCGGCTCGACGCTGCGGAGCCGGCCGAGCATCGCATGGAGCGCGTCGTCGTCCTCGAGCGCACGGTTGCGGGCGCGGACCAGGAACACCGAAGCGATCGCGAGTCCGATC
>DAIUEO010000029.1:0-29044 GCA_036845125.1 Candidatus Eiseniibacteriota bacterium
GCGGGCCGCGCGTAGACGACGTCCGGCTCGGCCACCTGCTGGAGCGTGCCCTTCCGCAGCACGGCGATGCGGTCGCCCAGCGTCATCGCCTCGGTCTGATCGTGGGTCACGTAGATCATCGTGGCCTTCACCCGCTGGTGCAGCCGCTTGAGCTCGGCCCGCATCTCCACGCGCAGGCGGGCGTCGAGGTTCGAGAGCGGCTCGTCGAAGAGGAACACCTGCGGCTCCCGCACCATCGCGCGGCCGAGGGCGACGCGCTGTCGCTCGCCGCCCGACAGCTCGCGGGGCTTGCGCGCCAGGTGGCCTTCGAGTCCGAGCATGAGGGCTGCCTCGCGCACCCGGCGCTGCACCTCGGCTTCGGCCACCTTGCGGCGCCGGAGCCCGAATGCCAGGTTCTCGAGCACCGACATGTGCGGGTAGAGGGCGTAGTTCTGGAAGACCATCGCAATGTCGCGGTCGCGGGGCGGCACGTCGTTCACGACCCGCTCGCCGATCCGGATCTCGCCGCTCGTGATCTCCTCGAGCCCGGCGATCATCCGGAGCAGCGTGGACTTCCCGCAGCCCGAGGGGCCGACGAGCACGAGCAGCTCGCCGTCCTTGATCTCGAGGCTCACCCGGTCCACGGCGGCGGCGCCGCGCGCGTAGGTCTTGCTGACGGTCTTGAGCTCGACTCTGGGCATCGGGCCTCCGGCCTCCACGTTCGAAAGGATCGCGACGCACGTTAGGTCAGCGCCGGTCCACCTTCAAGAAGCCCGCCGCGCTTGACTCCGCGCGGCGGCTCGTCGAGGCTCCGCGCCGAATTCCCGCTCCCTCCCGAATCACCTGTCGAACCGAAACCCTTGAGGAGGCTCCATGTTTCGGAAGTTCGCGTTGCCACTCCTTCTGATCGCTCTCGCTGCCGGAACGTCGGCCGCCGCCGAGCACCGCCCGATCGGCGTCGGGTTCCATCACCCGAACTATCCGATCGGGGCGCGCTGGTGGATCAACGACAGCTGGGCCGCCGACTTCGCCTTCGGCTACACCGCCGATCTCCAGAACAACGTGAGCTTCAGCGGCAAGACCAACACCTTCCAGACCTACCAGTTCGAGGCCGGGGCGCCCTGGGCCTTCAGGAAGTGGGACCAGGTGAAGGTGATCCTGCGGCCCGGCGTGTTCTACTCGATGGCGGAGGACCTTCCGTACTTCGTGGAGAGCGACCGGGTGGAGAATGCGACGAGCTGGGGATTCAGCGGCGAGCTCGAGGTGGAGTTCTTCGTCGCCAAGAACCTGAGCATCTCGGGCTCGACCGGCTTCGAGTACGTGAGCAGCACGAACAACTTCCTCGACCCGGACTTCCCGGACCCCGACAACCCCATCAAGATCACCGACACGTTCTTCTCGACGACGGCGCGGGACTTCACCTCGATCGGATTCCACGTGTACCTGTTCGGCAAGGAATGAGGCTAAGGCCGCCGGGAACCCTAGGGCTCGATCTCCTGGCGCGGGCCGGCCGCCGTTTCCGCCTTCTGGAGACGGCGGCCGAGGATGTCCACGACGATGTACAGGGCGAGCAGGATCGCTGCGGCCGCCACGAACCACACCAGCTTGTCCTTGAGCACGTGGACCATGGCCTCCGGGTCCTCGAGGAGCCGCGGCTGATCGGCCAGCACCCGCGCGCCGAACCAGGCGAGCACGGTGCTCCACACGAACGAGCCGAGCAGCGTCATGGTCGTGAAGGTGACGAACGGCATGCGCGCCGCACCGGCCGGCAATGAGACGAGGTGCCGGACCACCGGCAGCAGGCGCGCGAAGAAGATGCCGGCCGCGGAGTAGCGCAGGATCCAGCGCTCGGCCATGAGCCACTTCTTCTCGGGGACGAAGAAGTAGCGCCCGTAGCGCAGGATCAGCGGCCGCCCGAGACGGGAGGCCACGAGGTAGGAGAGCGCCGAGCCCGCCCACGAGCCGAGCGTCGCGGCCATCACCACGCCCCAGAAGCTGAGGCGCCCCTGCTCGGCCCAGTAGGCCGCGGGCGGCACCACCACCTCGCTCGGCAGCGGGAACACGGTGGACTCGATCGCCATCAGCGCGAACACGCCGGCGTAGCCCCATTTCAGGGTGAGGTGGAACCACATCGTCAGCAGCTCGTGGAACAAGGGTGCGCTTCCCTCCGGCCTTCAGGCCCGCGTGGGATGGCTCGCCGGGACCGGCGAGGGAGTCTCGGTCATGAGGCGCTCGGACCAGCCGAAGTCATCGGCTTCGGGCACCGGGCGCGCGAGCGCGATCTCGGGATCGTGCTCGAGACAGACCCACGCGCCCTCCGCGACCGCGCGGGTGAGCAGCGTGCGCTTCTCCTCCATGGTCTCGATCGCCGCCATGTCGTAACCCATGACGAACGGGATGCGCACGTGGGCCGCGGTGGGGATGAGATCGGCGACGAAGTACACGGTCGCCTTCGGTCCCGAGATCCGAGCGAGCTGTTGACCGCGGGTGTGGCCGTCGGCGGTGAACAGCTCGAACCCCGGCCACAGCACCTGCGGTCCCTCCCACAGGGTGACGACGCCGGCCTCTTCGAGCGGCACGAAGTTCTCGCGCATGTAGGACGCGCGCTCGCGCGGGTTGGGTTCCAGGGCATTGCGCCAGTTCTTACCCTGGACGTGCCACCGCGCGTGCGGGAGCGACGGCACGAGCCGGCCGCCCTCCTCCTTGGTGGCGCCGGCGGCGTGATCGAAGTGCAGGTGCGTCAGCACCACGTCGGTGATGCTCGCGGGATCCACGCCGAGCGCGGACAGCGCCGCCGCGGGTGACTGTTCCGCCGGCTCGAGGCGATAGATGTCGCGCAGCTTGGGGCTGAACTTGTCGCCGGCCCCGACGTCCACGAGCACCCGGCGGCCGTGGCCCTCGGCGAGCAGGCAGCGCATCGCGAGACGGATGCGGTTGCGCTCGTCGGGCGGCGCCAGCCGGCTCCAGAGCGGCTTCGGCACCGATCCGAACATCGATCCGCCGTCGAGCCACAGGAAGCCGGTCTCGACGTTCCGAACCTTCCAGTCTCCGGTGTCGATCAGGGGCATCAGCGGCGCCTCAGATGTGAATCGCCCGGCCGGCGACTCCGAGTGCGGCTTCCTTCACCGCCTCGGACAGGGTCGGATGGGCGTGGACCGAGCGTGCGATGTCCTCGGCGCTCGCGCCCAGCTCCATCGCGGTGGCCAGCTCCGCGATCACGTCGCTCGCCCGCGGGCCCACGATGTGCGCGCCGAGAATGCGGTCGGTCTTCGCGTCCGCCACGATCTTCACCTGGCCGTCCTTCTCCTCCATCGCGCGGGCGCGGCCGTTCGCGAGGAACGGGAAGCGACCCACCGCGATCTCGCCGCGGGCGCGCGCCGCCTCCTCGTCGAGTCCGACGCTCGCGAGCTCGGGCCAGGTGTACACGATGTTGGGGATGCACTCGTAGGCGACGTGGCCGGGCTTCCCCGCCATGCGCTCGACCGCGGCCATCCCCTCCTCCTCCGCCTTGTGGGCCAGCATCGGGCCCGCGATCACGTCCCCGATCGCCCAGATGCCCTCGACGTTGGTCCGGTAGTGCTCGTCCACCACGACGCGTCCGCGCTCGTCGAAGGCGACGCCGGCTTCCCTGGCGCCGAGTCCCTCCGTGTAGGGGCGGCGTCCGACCGCGACCAGCAGCACGTCGGCGACCTCCTCCTCTTCGCGGCCTTCGCGGCTCACCGTGAGCCGCACCTCGTCGTTCTCGACCCGCGCGGAGCGCGCGGCGGCCCCGAAATGAAACTTCATCCCCTGCTTCTGGAGCGCGCGGCGCAGCAGCTCGCCGCTCTCACGGTCCACGCCGGGAAGGATGCGATCGGCGAATTCGAACACGCTCACCTCGGAGCCGAGCCTGAGCCACACCGAGCCCAGCTCGAGTCCGATCACGCCCGCGCCCACGACGGCGAGCCGGCGCGGCACCTCCGGAAGCGCGAGGGCGTGCGTCGAGTGCACGATGCGTTTCCCGTCCCAGGTGATGCCGGGGAGGCTCGCGGGCTCGCTGCCGGTCGCGATCAGGATCCTTTTCGTCGTGATCGTTCCCGCCCCCGGGCCGTCCGCCACCTCGATCGTTCCCGCGGAGACGATGCGGGCGACGCCCTGGATCCGCGTGACCTTGTTCTTCCGGAAAAGCGCGTCCACGCCGCGGGTGAGCTGGCGCACCACGGCGTCCTTCCGCTTCATCATGGTCGGGAGATCGAGCTCCACCGTGGTGGCCTTCACCCCGTGGACGGCGAGATGCTTGCGGGCCGTCTCGAAGTGCTCGCTCGAATCGAGCAGCGCCTTGCTCGGGATGCAGCCGACGTTGAGGCACGTGCCGCCGAGCACCGGATCGCGGTCGATGCTGGCGGTCCTGAAGCCCAGCTGGGCCGCGCGGATCGCCGCGACGTAGCCACCGGGTCCGGCCCCGATCACCACCAGGTCGAAACGGTTTTCGGAATCGGCCACGGGGCTCAGACGTCCAGCATCATGCGGCCCGGGTCCTCGAGGCGCTCCTTGACCCGGACGAGGAAGGTCACCGCCTGCTCGCCGTCGACGAGCCGGTGATCGTAGGAAAGCGCCACGTACATCATGGGCCGGATCACGACCTGGTCGTTCACGACGACCGGCCGCTTCTCGATCTTGTGCATGCCGAGGATGCCGCTCTGCGGCGGATTGAGGATCGGCGTCGAAAGCAGCGACCCGTAGACGCCGCCGTTGGAGATCGTGAACGTGCCGCCCGACAGCTCGTCGAGCGTGAGCGTGGCCTCGCGCGCCTTGCCGGCCAGCCGCTCGATCTCCTTCTCGATCCCGGCGAAGCCCATCCGGTGCGCGTCGCGCACCACGGGCACCACGAGCCCGCGCTCGGTGCCGACCGCGACGCCCATGTGAACCCGGCGGCGGTACACGATGTCGGTTCCGCGGATCTCGGCGTTGATCTCCGGCACCTCCTCGAGCGCGAGCACCACCGCGCGCGTGAAGAAGCTCATGAACCCGAGGCGCACGCCGTGCCGCTTCTCGAACGATTCCTTGTGGCGGGCGCGCAGCTCGAGCACGCCGGAGAGATCGACTTCGTTGAACGTGGTGAGGATCGCCGCCGTGTGCTGGGCGCGCACCAGGCGCTCGGCGATGCGCTGGCGGATGCGGCTCATCGGCACGACGCGCTCGTCGGGCTCAGGCCCACCGTCCGCGGGAGACGGCGCGGCCGGGGCGGGGGCCGTGCGCGCCTCGGCGGGCGATGCGGCAGCCGGCGACGGCGGCGGCGCGCCGTCTTCCAGGTGACGCAGGACATCCTCTTTCAGGATCCGTCCGCCGGGGCCGCTGCCGGTGATCGTCCCGGGGGACAGCTGGTTCTCCTCGATCAGCCGCCGCACGGCCGGTGACAGCGTGGGTGCGAGGCCGCCATCGCTCGGAGGCGACGGGGCCGGGGTCGCGGCAAGGGCGGCGGCCTTCGGCGGCTGGGGAGCGGGAGCCGCCACGCGTGCCGCCTTCCGCGACTGCGATGCCGCCGGGACCGCCGGCGGCGGAGCGATCGCGTCCGCCGCTCCGGCCGGCGCCGGTTCCAGTGCCGCCAGCACGTCGCCCACCTTCACGTGATCACCCGCCTGGCGCCGATGGCGGATCACCCCGGACTCGGGTGCCGCGATCTCGACAGCCGCCTTGTCGGTTTCGAGCACGGCCACCGGCTCGTCGGCGCGCACGAGCGCGCCGTCCTCGCGCAGCCACTCGACGAGCACGGCTTCCGAGATGGACTCGGCGAGACGCGGGACCGTGACGGTGGCGCTCATCCGGCTACCTTCTGCGGTGCGTGCACGCCGGGACGCACCGCGGTCCGGAGATCGCTCGCCGGAGCCGACAGCGCGCGGTCGAGCAGCTCCTGCTCCTGCTCGACGTGCTTCTGGTAGTAGCCGGAGGCCGGCGTGGGCGCAGCCTTGCGGGCCACGACCCGCACCGGCAGCCGGTGCTCGAGCGCCCCTTCGAGGCGATGCCGGAGATGCCGCCAGCCGCCCATGTTGGCGGGCTCCTCCTGGACCCAGCGCACCTCGCGCAGGTTGGGGCAGCCTTCCACCAGCTCGATCAGCTCGGCGCGCGGGAACGGATAGAGCTGCTCGAGCCGGACGATCGCGACGTCGGAGACACCGCGGGTCGCGCGCGCCTCGGCGAGCGGATAGAAGAACCGGCCCGCGACCAGCAGCAGCGTGCGGATCGCGCCCGGATCGGCGACCGGATCGGCGATCACGTTGTGGAATCCACCCTCGCTGAACTCGCTCCGCGCCGACACCGCCTGGGGATGTCGGAGCAGGCTCTTCGGGCTCATGATCACGAGCGGCTTGCGGAAGCGGCGATGCATCTGCCGGCGCAGCGCGTGGAAGTACTGGGCGGGCGTGGTCAGGTTGCAGACCTGGAGGTTGCCGTCCGCGCACAGCTCGAGGAACCGCTCGAGCCGCCCGCTCGAATGCTCGGGTCCCTGGCCCTCGTATCCGTGGGGCAGGAGCAGCGTGATCCCGGACATGCGGTTCCACTTGGATTCGGCGCTCGCGACGAACTGGTCGATGTAGACCTGCGCCACGTTCGCGAAGTCGCCGAACTGCGCCTCCCACATCACCAGCGAGCGCGGATCGGCCATGCTGTAGCCGTACTCGAAGCCCAACACCGCCGCTTCGCTCAGCATCGTGTCGTAGATCTCGAAGCGCGCCTGGTCCCGCGAAAGGTGCTGGAGCGGGACGTGCAGCGCGCCGTTCTCCTCGTCGTGGAGCACCGCGTGGCGGTGACTGAACGTTCCGCGCCCGGTGTCCTGTCCGCAGAGCCGGACGTGGAAGCCCTCGAGCAGGAGCGATCCGAGCGCGAGCACCTCGGCCATCCCCCAGTCGATGCGATCCTGCGCCATGGCGTTCCGCCGCTCGGCGAGCAGCCGCGCGACCTTGCGATGAACGTGGAACCCCGCGGGCGCCCGCGCGGGCGCGTCGGCGATCTGCTCGAGCACCCCGGCCGCCACCGCGGTCTTGGCACTCCAGTCCTCGCCCGCCCACTCGAGCCCCTCCCACGCTCCCGCGAGCGGCGCGACACCGGTCGCCGGCTGCTCGCGGCGGGCGCGCTGGTGCGCCTGCTGGAGCCGGGTGTCGATGCGCTCGCGCATGCGGGCGAGCGTGACGTCGTCCAGCACGCCCTCCTGCTTCAGCTTCTCCGCATAGGTCACCGAGGCCGGCACGTGCGCGGCGATCTCCCGGTACATCACGGGCTGGGTGAACGTCGGATCGTCGAGCTCGTTGTGCCCGTGCCGCCGGTAGCACACGAGATCGACGAACGCGTCGGCCTTGAAGCGGGTGCGGTACTCGAGCGCGAGACGCACCGCGTGGACCGCCTTCTCGGGATCGTCGCCGTTCACGTGGAACACCGGGGCCTGGACGATGCGGGCACAGTCCGTGGCGTACGGCGTCGCGCGCGCCGCTTCCGGCGGAGTCGTGAAGCCGACCTGGTTGTTGACGACGATGTGCAGCGTCCCGCCAGTGCGGTAACCGGGGAGCTGCGCGAGCGACAGTGTCTCGGGGACCACTCCCTCGCCTGCGATCGAGGCGTCGCCATGGATCAGGATCGGCACCCCGTGAGCACGCTCACGGTCGCCCGCGATGTCCTGGCGTGCGCGCATCGCGCCCAGCACCACCGGGTTCACGAACTCGAGATGGCTGGGGTTGAACTCGAGATCGAGGTGCACGTCGGCTCCGGCCCGGGTGCGGTGGTCCGCCGAATAGCCGAGGTGGTACTTCACGTCGCCATGGCCCTGGATGTCGGCGGGCGTAAAGGTCGATTCGAACTCGTTGAAGATCCGCTCGAGCGGCTTGTGCATGAGATGCGCGAGCACGCTGAGCCGCCCGCGATGCGGCATGCCGATCGCGAACTGCGTCGCTCCCGCCGCCGCCGATATCTCCACCACGGTGTGCAGCATCGGAAGCAGCGTCGCCGCGCCTTCGAGCGAGAAGCGCTTCTGCCCGACGTACTTGACGTGCAGGAACTGCTCGAAGGCGTCGGCTTCGATCAGGTGCTCGAGAATCGCGAGCCGTTCACCGGGCTCGAGCGAGGGGCGGTTGCGCGCCGACTCCATGCGCTCCTCGAGCCAGGTCCGCCGTTCCTCGAGCGGCACGTCCATGTACTCGACGCCGAGCGTCCCGCAGTAGGTCTCGCGCAGCGCCCCCACCAGGTCGCCGAGCGTGGCGCCCGCGTCCCCGCCGAACGGCGACCCGGCCAGCGGCGTCCCCAGATCCGCCTCGGAGAGGCCGTGTGCCGACAGCTCGAGCAGCCGATGGCTTCCCGGCTCGGGGTTCAGGGGATTGATGCGTGCGGCGCTGTGTCCGAACTCCCGGTAGGCCAGGACCAGGCTGAAGGCGCCGCCCGGACGGCCGCCGGGAGCGCCGGCCCCGGAGAACTCCATGCCGGCGAAGAACGCCGCCCAATCGGCGGGAACTGCCCCCGGATCACGCTGGAACCGGGCGTACATTTCCTCGACGTAGGCGGAATTCGAGCGCTGAATGGCGTCGAGCGGACGAACCATGGTGATCGGGGGCGAACCTCCAGAGGCTCCGGGGACACTCGTTGGCAGACTAGCATGAACGTCCGCCGGGGCCAGGAACCCCGCCCGGGGTACCACCTCACCGCACGAGGGCGGCGCGATCGGCGCCGCCCTTTCATTTCCAGCCGGGCGGGCGGGCTGCAACACCCCGCGCGGCTTCCGTGCAAGTTCATGGTGCAGGCCGGGTTCGATCCCGGAGATTGTCATTGTCCGAACCCCGCATCTCTGAGATAGTTTTCGCGCTCTGAACGCCGCACGATCGAATCCTGATCGTACGACTTGTCCCCTAAGTGCTTCGCGGCGCCTACATCGCTGACGATCACTCCACAACGACATCATTGCAGGTCGTTCCCCCTGGAGGAGCCATGTCGTCGTCGAGGCTAACGGCCTTCGTCCTCACTCTCGCGCTGTCTTCGAGCTCGGCCACCGCGGTCAAGCGCGCCATTCAGGATCCCGGTGACGTAACGCCGGCCCGCGCCCGCGGTACCATGGTGGCCAGTCCGGCGTTCCAGAAGCAGCTCTCGGAAGGCGCGACCTGGCGCTCGTTCCAGAGCCGCAATGGCGCGTGGCGCGCCATCTGGAACGAGACCACCCGGACACCGCATCGAGCGTTCGGCCCGAGCATCGCCCTTCCCGGTTTCGCCGCGACCTCCGAAGGCGTGGACGCGTCGGTGCGACGCTTCATCATGGCGAACTCCGCTCTGTTCGACGGCGTGACCCAGCTCTCGCTGGTGAACGCGCGGAACGTGAACAACACTTGGTACGTGCGATACCGGCAGAACGTCGGCGGCATTCAGGTGCTGTACGAAGACTGGGAGTTCCGGGTCTCCTCCGACGGCCGACTGTTCATGTTCGGAACCGATGCGAAGCGTCCCGAAGGCGGCGTGCTCACGGCGCCGCGGATCCCGGCTTCGGTGGCGAGAGAGGCCGCGCATCGCGGGCTCACGTTCGAAACCGCCACCGACGAGGTGATCGAAGGCCCGCTCTACGTGATCCCGGTCGAGCGCGAAGGCGGCATCGTGCACCGGCTCGCCTACGAGATGACGGTCCGCACGAAGCAGCCGGTCGGCGCCTGGCTCACCTACGTGGACGCCGAGAACGGCGAAGTGCTGCTGCGCCGCGATCGTATCCGCCACAACGTCGGGGGCACGGTGACCGGGATGGTGCACCCGAATCTGGCGAGCGATTCGCTGACGACGCTCCCGCTCAAGGACGCCCGCGTCTCGGTGGGCGGCAATATCGTGTTCACGAACGCTTCGGGCGTCTATACGTCGGCCGCCACGGGATCCGTCGGCGTCTCTTCCGGGCTGCGCGGCCGGTGGATCGACGTGGATCGCTGCATCGCCGACATCTGCGGACCGAGCGACGGGATCTTCGGAACCACCGCGATCAACCCGGCGACGGTGAACATCGCCTGGGCCAACACCAACTCCACCGCCTCGGAGCGCGACTGCTACTACCACGTGGTCAAGTCCCACGATCACGTCAAGGTCCTGGATCCGGGCCTCACCGCGGTAGACACCGACGTCAAGGCGTTCGTCGACCTCAACGACCTCTGCAACGCCTACTGGGATCAGACCACGCTGACGCTCAACTTCTTCGCGGCCGGCGGCACCTGCCCCAACACCGCGTCGATCCCCGACTGCGTCTACCACGAGTACGGGCACTTCGTGAACGACCAGCTGTTCTTCTCGAACGGCGCGCCGGGCGGCATGGACAACACGCCCCTCCACGAGGCGCTCGCGGACCTGACGGCCGCCTTCCAGACCAACAACGCGCTGATCGCCGAGGGCTTCTTCGGACCGGGCACCGAGCTGCGCGACCTCACGGACTTCAAGCGCTGGCCCGAGGACTACAACCCCGGGCACGCGCACGACACCAGCCAGATCCTGAGCGGCGCGATGTGGGAGCTGCGGCAGGCGATCGGACTCGCCACCACCGAGCACATCGGCCATTTCGCGAAGTACGGCCTGCCGGACGACCTCAATGACGGCGTGTCCTTCAGCGAGTACTTCATCGACGTGCTGGTCGCGGACGACACCGACAATAACCTGCAGAATGGTACGCCGCACTTCACCCAGATCGTGACCGCCTTCAACAACCACGGCATCGGGACCAACTACTTCATCCACATCCTCACCAACGCGCCCGACCAGAGCAGCTACGGCCCCTACCCGGTCACCGCCACCATCACCTACTCCGGGGTGATCGGCGCCCTCGACCCCGGCTCGCCAACCTTCTACTACTCGACCAACACTTCGACCGGCACGAGCCCGTACACGCCCCTGCCGATGTTCCCGACCGGCAACCCGGACGAGTACGGCGTGAACGTGCCCGGGGTCACGTCGGGCGTCGTGAACTACTACATCCAGGCCTCCGACGTGGAAGGTGGTCTCAAGACCGAACCCGGCGGCGCGCCGACGGTCAAGACCTACAAGTTCCTGGTGGGCCCGGCCGCCACGATCCTCTCGCGGGACATGGAATCGGACCCGGCCTGGACGGTCGGCACCCCGGCCACCGGCGATTCCGCCACCACCGGCGTGTGGATCCGCGCCGATCCCGTGGCGACCCAGGCCCAGCCCGAGAACGATCACACGGTGGCCGGCACGCTCTGCTGGGTGACTGGCAATGGCCCGATCGGCGGCGGCATCGGTGAAGCCGACGTGGACGACGGCAAGACCACGCTCACCACGCCTTCCTTCAATCCGTTCTCGACCGGGTTCATCCGGCCCGTCATCAGCTACTGGCGCTGGTTCAGTAACAACGCCGGCGACGCCGGGACCGAGGATCCGTGGCGGGTGGAGATCTCGAACAACGGCGGCACCTCATGGGTGCCGGTGGAGAACACCCTGATCTCCGACGACAGCTGGAGCCGGACCCTGTTCTTCATCTCGGACTTCATCACCCCGACCACCAATATGAGGATGCGCTTCATCGCGTCGGACAAGCTCAACCCCTCGCTGGTCGAAGCGGCCGTCGACGACTTCGTGGTCTACGCGTTCCCGCCCGAAGTCGGCGTCGAGCCACCCGTCAGCGTCGCCAGCCTGTCGCTCTCGAATCCCATGCCCAATCCGTTCCGGCTCTCGACCCGGCTCGACTACCGCCTGCCGGTCCGCGGCCACGTGAAGCTCGAGGTGTTCGATCTCCAGGGCCGTGCGGTGCGCACGCTGGTCTCGGACGACCAGGACCCGGGCGAGCACTCGGCTTCGTGGGACGGTCTCGACGGGACCGGGCGCCCGGTGGCGAATGGCCCCTACTTCGTCCGGCTTTTCCAGTTCGGACAGCGCCTGACGCAGGGAGTGGTGCTGCTGCGCTAGCAAACGGTTCGACGCGTAACGAAAAGAGGGCGGACGCCGGTGGCGTTCGCCCTCTTCGTTCATCTCAGATGCAGCCTACGGTCGCGGGTCGTACCCGACCGAGAAGGACCAGCGACGGCCGGCCGCCGGGTAAAACCGCGGATCGCCGATCGCGTCGATGAAGCCCGAGTCCTCGTACTTGCGGTCGATCAGGTTCGCGACGCGCAGGGTCGCCCGCGCGCCGCCCACGCGGATCGATCCCCCGGCATCCAGGGTCGCGAAATCGCTCAGGGTGTTGTCGTTCGCCTTGTCGAGGAACTGCCGCCCGACGTAATGCACGCCGGCTTCGAGTCCGCCCCGATCGACGCTCCACGCGAGCACTCCGTACGCGGTGCCCTCGGGAACGGCGTTGATCTGATTGCCGTCGATCAGACTGTCGGGGCTGTCCTCGATCGTCGTGGGCGACCACGTCCCCCCGGCGCGCGCGGTGAACCCGCGCGCGAGCGGCTGATCCATCGCGAGCTGTATGCCGCGGTGCCAGCTCTTCCCGATGTTCGCGTATTGGAAAGTGGCAAGGTCGAAGTCGATTTCGTCCCGCACGTGGATCGAGTACAGCGCCAGCGAAACCTCGCCGCCGCCCGGGCCGGCGGTGCGACCGCCGACTTCGAAGCTCTCCGAGCGCTGGGGGTCGAGATTCGCGTTCGAGATCGTGAAGAAACCGCCGAACCCGTCCGGGAACGGGCGGCTGTCGTAGAGCTGGTTCAGCGTCGGTACGCGGAAGGCGGTGCTGAAGGAGCCGTAGACGGATGCCCGCTCGCTGAACGAATGCCCGACCGAGAAGAACGGGCTGAGCGATTTCAGCTTGCGATCGTCCTCGGTGAGGCCCGAGGTCACGTTGAGCAGCTGCACGTCGCCGCGGAGTCCGGCGCGCAGGGACGTGGCGCCGAGCGCGAGGTTGCCGTTGGCCCAGGCGGACCAGGTATCACGCCGGCTCTCGGTGCCCGCGAGCCGGGTGCCGGAGACGCCGCCGGTGTAGTCGAAGTACTCGGATTCGAGCTGCGATCCCTCGCCCAGCGCTCCCGCGCTCCACTTGAGATCCCGGCCTCCCGGCCGGGCAGCCCCGCGCGCGGCGATCTCGGCGCCCCAGGTCTCGGCGTTCGTCGGGTGGTCGAGCGGCGTGAAGAGGATCGTGCGGACCTGCTTCGCGTCCTCGAAGCGTGCGTAGGGCGAAACCGTCCACTCGATGTTCGATCCAGAGGCGTGCTTCCAGTGGGCGCCGACCAGCACGCGCTCGCGGTCCTGGAAGTCGGTCGTGGTTTCCGCCTGGTTGCGATCCGCCTGGATCTGCGCGCGGGTCAGCGCGCCGGGATCTTCACGGTTGGCGTCGAGAAACAGCGCGTCGACCGAGAGGCGGTCGTTCGCTCCGAGTTTCCACGACGCGTCACCGCCAAGGCCACCGACCCGCTCGGCGCTGCGATCGCGGAAGCCCTCGAGGTCCTTGAGCGTTCCGCGCAGCGCACCCATGCCGCGCTCACCGTCGGCCGAGAGAACGAGCGTCCCCGCGGCGAGCCCGTAGCTGCCGCCGCGGAAGGTTCCCTCCGAGCGCAATCCCGAGCGCGGCTCGCGCCGCACGATGTTGACGATGCCACCCTCAGAACCGTCTCCGTAGAGCCAGGCTCCGGCGCCCTGCACCACCTCGACGCGGTCGACCTCTTCGGGCGTGATCCAGTCCCAGTCGACGGCGCCGTTCTCGACGTCACGCACGTCCTGGCCGTTGACCAGGAGCTTGAGGTAGCTGCTTTCGCCGTTGGCGGTGAAACCGCGCGGGTCGACCACGCCTGTCTCGCCGCTGCCACGCTGTCCGTATCCATAGAAACCAGGCAGCAGACCGATGAGGGACGAAATCCGGGTTACGCCGCTGCGCGCGAGGGCCGAGCCAGACACCACGAAGGTGGCTGCCGGAATGTCGCCCAGGCGGTCATGGCCCCGGAGCGCCGTGACGACCACCTCGGGGACCTGCACCTCGAGGGTGTCCGGAGGCCCCGGACTTGCTTGCTCGGCCAGGGCGAACCCCGGACCGGCGGCCAGCATCCACAGTCCCAGGACGTAACGAACCACGGAGACTCCTTTCGCATGATCGTGCGCCCGAGGGGCGGCGGGTTTACCAGCGCGGAAAAACCGGTCGGCGCGCGCAGCATACCAAAGGTGCATCGGAGCACCCGCTCCGATACCATGGCACCTCGTTGATGAGCCATATCCACCTGTTCCAGGACCCGGCCCGAGGAGGCGTCAAGAAGATGTTCCGTCCCCGGGTGCTCCGGGCCGCAATCCTGTTCTCGGTGCTTTTCGGGGCGATCCTCACCTCCACGGCGGATGCCCAGTATTTCGGCCGGAACAAGGTCCGCCACCGGTCCTTCCAGTTCGAAATCCTCAAGACCCAGCACTTCGACATCCACTATTACCCGGAGGAGAAGGCCACGGCCGAGGTGGTCGGCCAGATGGCCGAGCGCTGGTATGCCCGGCTCTCCCGGGTGCTCGGACACGAGCTCGGCCAGCGCCAGACCGTGATCCTCTACGCCAGCCACCCGCACTTCGAGCAGACCAACGCGATCTCGGGCGAGCTCGACGAGTCCACGGGCGGCGTTACCGAGTCCGTGAAGCGCCGCGTGGTGATGCCGGTGGCGGCAACGATGACCGACACCGACCACGTGCTCGGCCACGAGCTGGTGCACGCCTTCCAGTACGACATCACGGGGCGTTCGGGCCAGACCCCGATCGCGCTGCGTCTCCCGCTGTGGTTCATCGAAGGCATGGCCGAGTACCTGTCGCTCGGTCCCAACGACGGTCACACCGCGATGTGGATGCGCGATGCCGCCACGGCCGACGATCTCCCGGACTTCACCAAGCTCGAGGACTACCGCTACTTCCCGTACCGCTATGGCCACGCCTTCTGGGCCTACGTCGCGGGACGCTTCGGCGACGCCGCGGTGCCGACCCTCCTCAAGAGCGCCGGCATGCTGGATCTCCGGATGGTCTACAGCGCCACCCTCGGCATCGATCCCGACAGCCTCATCATGGACTGGAAGAGGTTCCTCAAGGACAACGCCCAGATCCGCAAGTCGGCGATCATGCCCTCGGCGGCGGCGCGGCGCGTGCTCGGCAGCCCGCGCAACGACCGCAAGCTCTACCTCTCCCCGTCGCTCAGCCCGAATGGCCGGGAGATCGCCTTCCTGTCGGAGCGCGACTTCTACACGATCGATCTGTACGTCGCCGATGCCGCGAGCGGCCGCGTTCTGCGCAAGCTCACGAAAACCAACGTGGATCCGCACTACCAGAGCCTCCAGTTCACGGGCTCCTCCGGTTCGTGGAGCCCCGACGGCCGCCGCTTCGCGTTCGGCGCCGTGCGCGAGGGCCATGCGATCCTGAGCATCATCGACCCGAGAAACGGCCGGCGCATCGAGGACTACACCGCGGACCAGCTCGGCGAGGTGCTCAACTCGACCTGGTCGCCCGACAGCAAGCGCATCGTGTTCTCCGCGCTCGCGGGCGGGCAGACCGATCTCTTCATGGTGACGCTCGGATCGCCGGAGGTGCGGCGCCTGACCCATGACCTCTACGGGGACCTGCAGCCCGCCTGGTCGCCCGATGGATCGCGGATCGCGTTCGTCACCGAGCGCTACACCGGCGACATCGACAGCGTGGCCTTGCACCGGCCGGGTCTGGCGATGCTCGACGTCGCGACCGGCGAGATCACCCCCGGCCTTTCGGTCGGCGAAGGCAAGCACATCAGTCCGCAGTGGTCGCCCGACGGCAAGAGCCTCTACGTCGTCGCGGACCCTGACGGCGTGTCAAACCTCTTCATGATCGACCTCGAAACCGGCACGCACCGCCGGCTGACCGACCTCATCACGGGCGTGAGCGGCCTCACCGCGCAGAGCCCGGCGCTGTCGATCGCCCGCAACGGCAGCCGGCTCGCATTCAGCGCGTACGAGAACGGGAGCTTCGGGATCTTCGCACTCGACTCGCTGGATCGTCTGACCGAGAAGCCCGCGAGCGAGGGGCCACGGGCGGACGACCTCGCCCCACCGTTCGAGCGGGACGTCGCGCGCTGGAGCCTGCCGGATTCGTTCCGCATCCGGCGCGATCCGTTCACCGACCAGGCCTACCCGCCGCCCGGCTTCGATCCCCGCACCGGCGAACGGCTCGACCGCGACTCGCTGCAGGCGCCCTCCTACCGAGCGCCTGTGGATTCGACCCTGACTTCGGGTCCGCCGCCCGGACTGCGGCCGTCGGTCGCGAGCCTGCTGTCGGACGCGCGGCTCGGCCTGCCCGATACCTCGAGCTTCTCGCACACTCCGTACAAGGCGCGGTTGTCGCTCGACCGCATCTCGCAGATCGATCTCGGCGTGGGAGCCGTCGGCTCGCACTTTGCCGCGAGCGGCGGCGCCTCCGTGTACTGGAGCGACATGCTCGGCAACCACCACATGCTCACGTTCCTGCAGGTCCAGGGCGAGCAGGGCAGCATCGCGCGCAGCATCGCGGCCGGCCTCGCCTACTACAACATGGGCGGGCGCCAGGACTGGGGATTCCAGATGAGCCAGGTGCCGTACCTCAGCCGCGAATTCCAGATCACGTCGGTGCCGGTTCCGCCCGGCAACCAGCCGGGCTTCGAGGAGCGCGAGAACCGCTTCTGGCAGACCGAGCGCACGGCACTCAGCACCATTTCGTACCCGATCAGCCGCGTGCAGCGCTGGGAGCTCGCGCTCGGGTTCCAGAACATCGACTTCCAGGGCGAGTCGATCGTCCGTCTCTACGACGGCGGCGGCCGGCTGCTGTCCGAGTACACGACCGATCTCCCGGGCCAGCGCTCGCTCAATCTCGGCATCGGAAGCGCGGCCTGGGTCTACGACACCGGAGTCTTCGGCGGCACGTCGCCGATCATGGGACAGCGCGCCCGCGTCGAGGCCTCACCGGTCGTGGGCAGCCTCTCCTACACCAGCATCCTCACCGACATCCGCCAGTACATCATGCCGGTGCGGCCGGTCACCTTCGCGGGCCGCCTCATGTCTTACGGCCGCTACGGCCCCGACTCCGAGGATCCGCTCCTGATCCCGCTCTACCTGGGCGCGCCCTACCTGGTGCGGGGTTACGACGATGCCTCGTTCACGGTGGCCGAGTGCATCGGAACCGATTGCCAGGCCTACAACCAGCTCTTCGGCAGCAAGCTCGCGGTGGCGAACGCCGAGATGCGGTTCCCGCTGCTCGGGCCGTTCGGGATGCTGCGCACGCCGCTGCTCCCGCCGGTCGAGGTGGCCGCCTTCTTCGACGCCGGCACCGCGTGGACGGAGGGCAACCGCGCCCAGTTCCTGGGCGGCACGCGCAAGATGGTGACGAGCCAGGGCATCGCGATGCGCTTCAGCCTGTTCGGCTACTTCATCGCCGAGCTCGACTACGTGAAGCCGAACGACCGCCCGCTCAAGGACCCGTACTGGGTCTTCAGCTTCCAGCCGGGGTTCTAGCTCTCCAGTCGCGCCGAGGCCGTGATCTCCGCGTTCAGCAGGCGCGAGATCGGACATCCCTTGCGTGCGTTCTCGACCGCCTTGTCGAACGCGGCGCGATCGGCGCCCGGGATCTTCGCCACGATGTCGAGGTGGATCTGGGTGACGGTCATGCCGGCGTCGCGCTTCTCCATCGTCACGGTCGCGCGCGTGCGGATGCTCTCGGCGGTCATCTTCGCCTCGCCGAGCTGACCCGACAGCGCCATCGAGAAGCACCCGGCGTGCGCCGCCCCGATCAGCTCCTCGGGATTGGTGCCCTGACCGTCCTCGAAACGATCGCGGAAGGTGTAGGGAATGTCCTTCAGCGTTCCGCTGCGCGTCGACATCGTGCCGCGACCATCCTTGAGACCGCCCTTCCACTCCGCCGAGGCTTCACGATTCATGGTTCCATCCTCCGTCGCGCCCGCCTCGCGGCCGGGCTGGTTGTGCGGCGCCGGGTTGGCCGGCGCAGGAACGCCCGTCAGGGGCGATCAGAACGCGGGCGATCCTAGCTCAGATGTCCCGACGTGAGGAGCCGCCGGCTCCTCGAGCGGCTCCGCTCAGCAATACCAGGGCTCGCTGAGATACGGGACGGGCGCGCGCCGGAATTCGAGCGCCGGGATGACGCCGCTCCCCGCCAGCTCCTCGACGGCGGCGAAGATCGCGGGCCGGGGATATTCCGCAGCCTGGAGGTCGGTGATCCGCTGCTGGATTTGGCTTTGCAGGCGGTCGACTTCCGGGTCCTCGTGCACCCACGGGTAGACCAGCCCTTCGGCGTTGAAGGGCCCGAGGCGTTTCCGGATCTCCGCGAGGTCGAGAAGGCGCGAGCCGGCCGGGAGCAGCAGCCGGAGCGCGAGCTGCACCGGCGCCACGCTCTCGACCAGATCCAGCTCGCGCAGCATCGCCAGCATGTCGCGATAGCCGTCGGGCGTGGTCCACGGCGTGAACGGAACGAACGTGGGCTGGACGGGAAGCCCGGCTTCGCGACAGGCGTTCACCGCGCGCGCGATGTCGGCGCGGGTGTGTCCCTTGTCGAGCCGCTCGAGCACCCGGTCGTCGAACGACTCGAAGGCGCTCGTCACGAACGCGCACCCGGTCGCGGCCAGCGTCGCGAGCACCGCCTCGTGGCGGACCAGGTGCTCGACCTTGATCGTCACGTCGTACGAGAGACCGGGCCAGCGGCGCGCCAGCTCGCGGACGATCGGCACCGCATGGCCGGGACCGTTCAGGAAATCCGGATCTCCGAACGTGATGTGGCGCGCTCCGGCCGCGACCTGTGCCGCGATGTCGGCGAGCACGACGTCGCGGGGAACGATGCGGAAGAGCCCGGAATAGACCGGCGTCACCGGGCAATGGCGGCACTGGTGGCGACAGCCGCGCGACGCCTCGGTCGCTCCCGTGAGGCGCACCGATCCGTCGGGCATGTGGAGGTGGGCGTAGCGCTGGAGCGGCGGAAGGAGATGCCGCGCCGGCGGCAGGAACGGGAGACGCTCGAACGAGTCGATCCTGATGAACTCGCGATCTCCCGCGGGACCGGTTCCGTTCCGCGCCCGCACCTCGCGCGCGAAGTCGCTCAGCGCCTGCTCGTACTCGCCGCCGATCACCCGCTCGACGCCGAGCCCGGCCAGCCATCCGGCGTTGAGCGGCGCATAGAGGCCGTAGGCCGCGATCGGAGCGGCAGCGTTGTGCTCGCGGATCCGCGGCAGGATGCGGCCGGCGAGGCGGGTCGCCGTATGCATCGGCAGATGGATCGCGATGAAATCGGCGTCCGCGACCGCGGCTTCGTCGAACGGCTCCACCGCGAGATCCAGGCAGCGCACCTGCCAGCCCTCGCGCTCGAGCCATGCCGCGGGCGAGGCGAGCCCGAACGGCGGGCGTCCGAGGTCGTAGGTCGAAACGAGCAGCGCGCGCGCGTGCTCAGGCGTACGGGGAGCGTCCACCCTTGGCCGGCTGGTAGAAGGGGTTCCGGCCCGAAGCGTGATCCGTGGTGTCGATCACCGCGACGATCTCGGGAACCACCTCACGGATGCGGACCTCGATTCCCTGCTTGAGCGTGACGTCCACCATGCCGCACCCCTGGCAGCCGCCGCCGAGCTGCACGTAGACGGTCTGGTCGCGGACGTCGAGCAGCGCAACCCACCCACCGTGCATCGCCACCGCCGGATTGATCTCGCGGTCGAGGACTTCCTGCACCTTGGCCGCCATGGGATCGCGCCACAGCGGATTCGGATTGTCGATCTTGAAGCCGCTCTCGTGGCCGCGGTCGATGTAGTCGAGGGTGGCGCCCGTGAGGTCGGGAATGCTCGCGGCATCCACCAGCACGCGGAGATCGCCGGCGTCGATCACGGTGTCCTCGGCGGTTTTCTCAGCCGCATCGACGAAGGCCAGGCGGTACTGGAATCCCTGGGGACCGCGTCCCTGGATGCCGAAGCGAAGTGCGAGGCTCGGCCGGTTCTCGGCCCGCATGAGCTCGAGCACCTTGGTGCGGGCGGTGTCCGTGATGTTCAGCATGACGTCCTTTCGATGCTCTGCGCCGCCGCCGCGGATTCGGGCTCGATCCGGACCTGCAGCCTTCGGTGGGCTTCCCTCAGCGATTCCTCGACCGCGGCCGGGTCGGCAGCGCGGGCGAAGACGAATCCCAGATACCGTCCGCCTTCGGGCGGCGGCGCCACCTTCTGCCCCGGCGGAATGACCAGTTTCACGTCCTCAATGCCGTCCACGGCCGCGGCTTCTGCGGCGCCCTCGATTCCGACCAGCGTTCCCGCCCGCGGGATCGGGATCATCAGCACCCCCGCAGCCCCGGGCTCGCGCTCGAACTGCGCCGCGTCCTCGCCGGAGGCGTGCCGCAGCAGCACCTCTTCGAGCGACCGGCCGCCTTCGAAGCGCAACGCGCGCGAGCATAGCCCGCCGATGGAACGCGGAGCAATCTCGATGAGCGTCGCGCGCGCGGCGTCGAACCGCACCTCCGCGTGCACCGGGCCATGGTCGAGGCCGATCGCGGCCGCCGCCTCGGCCACGCAGCGCTCGACCGCCGCCACCCGGGCTGGCGGATGGCGGGACGGCGTGACGTACAGGGTCTCCTCGAAGTAGGGGCCGCGCAGGGGATCGGGCTTGTCGAAGATGGCGAGCCGGCGGAGACGGCCCTCCGTCAGCAGCCCTTCGAGCGCCACCTCCTCCCCCTCGAGGTATTCCTCGACCAGGAGGGTTTCTCCGACCTGCGTTCCCTGTTCGGCCAGTGCCGAGTGGACGATATTGCGCACCCGGTTGAACGCCGCGACGAACCCGGCTTCGTCGTCGGCCCGGATCACGCCACGGCTCCCGGAGAGTGACGCGGGCTTGATCACGCATGGGTAGAAGAGCCGTCGCGCGGTGGTCGCGGGATCGGCGCTCAGATCGACGCGGTCGAAACGTGGGCCCGGCAGGCCGGCGGCCGCGAGCAGCGATCGCATATGGCCCTTGTGGCGGCACGCGCGCACGGCTTCCGCAGAGGCGTGGCGCAGGCCCAATCGATGGGCGGCGACCGCCGCCAGCATCACGCCGTCGTCATCCGCACCCACAACGAAGTCGATGGGATGGATCTCCGCGAACCGGGCGATGGCGTGCGCGGCACCGGGGACGTCGCCGAAGTCCAGTGTGAGATGCCCGCTCGGATTGAGTATCTGAAGCGCCTGGGGCCGCTCGGACGCGACCACGGCCTCCCACCCGAGCCGTGAGAAGGCTTCGAGGAACGCTCCCGCACGATAGGAGCGGGTGGAGACGATGAGGAGCGCGCGCACGGAACCTACGTTACCGCGGGCGCGCGGAGCCGCACTAACGGCCGAAACAGCCCCCGCCGCCCTTCTCGCTCCACGCGGCGCGGGCCGCGGTGGCGAAGGCTTCGAGGTCGTCGTAGTCGTTTTCCCAGGTCGCGTACATGACGCCTTCGACTCCCCGGACGCCGCGCGCCGCGCGGATCAGGTCACCGATCTCCTCGGGTGCGCCGTCGTAATAGCCGGCGATCACCTGGCGATGCCCGCGGCCGGCAAAGAACTCGAGCGACTCCCGCATGTGGCCGTGATTCCAGTTCATCACGATCACGTCACGCGGCAGACCCTCCCACGATCCCGCGAGATCTCCGCCCACCAGGTAGTACCCGGGCTTCGCGTTCTGGAAGGGATCGAAGATGTCGTTCCACACGTAGACCTGCGATCCGGGGAGCAGCGCGATCGCCTGTCCGACGTGGCGCGCCACGAGCTGGCCCGGCGTGAGCCCGGTGCGGATGCAGGACGAATCGGTGCCGAGCGCGCGGATCTCGCTGTAGGAGACGAGGTATCCCTTCGATTCGAACGTCTCGCGGACGTGGCGCGCCTCGTCCGCGAGGAGCTCCAGCACGCGCGGCTCGCCGAGGCATGCGGTCACGATGTCGCCGTAGACCACGGCCGCCTGGGTCCAGGACGCGACGAAGCGGGACCCGTCGGGAAGTGTGGAGCGGATCACCGGGGCATCGTGCGGCTCGAACTGGCCCCGCCACGGCGAGTTCCCGAGCAGCGAGTCCGCGAACATCGCCACGTCGCTCCCTTCGACGGCTCCCTCGAGCACGACCGGCGCGCCATCGCGCCGGAGCACGTCCTGCGGCCCGAGGGCTTCGATCTTCCAGTTCCGCCACTCGAGGCTGCCCTTCGCGTGCTGCCAGACGCCGAACCAGATCGTGAGCTCGCGGTGATCGAGCGAGTTGAAGGTGATGCTGTGCTCGGTCCAGTCCTGGTTGCGCTTGGCACCAATGCGCCGCACCTGGCTCACGGCGCGGTCGCCCGCCAGCGCATGAATGAGCGGCCTCCCGGTGTATTCGCGGGCGCGGATCTCGACCGAGACCCGGTAGCCGCGCCAGGGCGCCACCGGAATGGTGAACCGGAACCGCGAGCGCCGCAGGTTGCGCCCCATGCTGGCCGCGTAGTCGCCGACCTCGACGCCGAAGTCCGCGGCATCGGGCCGCGGGCCGAGCACGGTGCGGGGATCCTGGACCACGTGCGCGATGCCGCCCTCCACCTCGAACGGCACGCGGACCACTGGCAGTCCTTCGCAATAGTCGGGCGCCGGGGCCAGCAGGCTCTGCGAGCGTCCGATCGGCAGGGTGAGCGGGACGATCTCGAGGCCGAGCTCATCCGCCAGCTTCCGGAGCTGGCGGACGTGGTCGAAGTACTCGTCCTTCATCTCGCCGAGTCGGGAGAACTTGGGGTCGGCGAGGACGACGTGCTGGTAGCCCGCGTGCGCCGCGCGCTTCCAGACTTTGGCGAGCTCGTCGACCTTGTCCTCGTCCGACAGGTTGGTCGAGCAGTAGAACCAGAGCGGCAGCGGTTCGGGTCGCGCGGGGGCCGGCGGGTCGGCGGCGAGCGCCAGCGCCGCGAGGGCCGTGATCGCCGCAATGAGCAGGGACCGCCGGAGGACGACTCCGGCGGTCCCGCGATCGAACCGTGTTCGATCGGAACTCACTTCACGAAGACGCTCCGTCTGACCACCGAGCTCCGACCGTCGGAGAGCTTCGCGAAATACACCCCGGGCTCGACGGGCCTGCCGTTGTCGTCGAGACCGTCCCACACCGCGGTGTGGGGGCCGGGGTCCAGCGTGGTGTCCAGGAGACTTCGCACCATTCGTCCCTGCAGGTCGACGATCCGGAGCGTCGTTGGGGCCCGAGTCGGCAGGGTGAAGCGCACCGTGGCTTCACGTGAGAACGGATTCGGGGCGATCGAGGCGATGCCCAGCGTCATCGCGACTCCGCCCGGATCCTCGACATCGGTCGAGTGACAGATCAGCTCCCCGGTCAGGGTCCAGGCGCCATACGTATTGAACCCGAACGAATCGAGGATGATGTAGTGCCATCCCGACGACGCGAACTTGTAGTGGATGAACTCCGGCTCTCCGATCGGAACCTCGTCGTAGCCGGCGACGCAGGAGAACACCGGGTCGTTGCAGTTCTTGAGGAGGTACACCGAGCCGTCCGCGCTCGTCGTGTAGTACGCCCACAGCGAGTCTCCGGCGTGCGCGTAGATCTTGTAGACCACGTCGTGCCCGGCCGCCTGGTACCCGGTGCAGGGCAGCGAGTCGAACTCGTAATGATCGAACGCGAGCTGGGTGTTCCCGGTGCGCTGGAAGACCCCGCACCCGAGCCCGAAGGCGTACTCGCAGATGTCGTTGACGGGCGGCAGCGCGCACGCGAGGCCGCCGCTGGCGGTCCAGGTGCCGAAGCTGTTGGTCCCGTTGCTGTCGAGGATCAGGTAGTAGTTGCCGCCGAAGTTGAACTTGTAGCGGATCTGCTCGACCCCGTTGGTGCCGGTCGCGTTCTTGCCGTAAAAACAGGTGTTCTGGACGTCGGCGCAGTCGGCCACCAGGTAGGCGATGGCGTCTCCCGTGCTCTGGTAGTTGAGCCACAGGCTGTCGCCGGGCGACGCCTGCACCAGGAACACGACGTCCTTGCCCTTCGAGAGGTTGCCGGTGCAGTTCCCGGTCGTGGTGAACTTGTAGTCGTCGAAGGCGAACTCGGTGGTGCCGCTCAGCGCGAGCGTGCCGCACGCGAGCGGGATGGCGGCGTTGCACCTGTCGTTGGAGGGCGGGGGCGGCGTGATGATGCAGCGCAGCTGCCCGGTGGCGATGAACGGGCCGCCGATGTCCGGGGCGATCCCGTCGAAGATGAGGTAGTAGGTGCCGGTCGTCAGGAACTTCCAGCGCAGGGTTTCCGGCGCCACCCCGGTCTCGATGCTGTCCTCACCCGCGACGCAGTTGTTCACCGGGTTGGGGCACGAGCCCTGGAGCAGGTAGACGGCGACGTCGAGTCCGATCGGGCTGTAGAGGTCGACCCACAGGCTGTCCCCCGCCACCGCGTTGATCCGGTAGGCAACGTCCCGCCCGTCGGTGGTGAAGCCGGTGCACGACAGCGAGTCGAACGCGAACGTGTAATCGTTGATCGCCTCGAGCGTGGTGCCCGAGAGGTTGAACGTCCCGCAGCCGAGCACGATCGCGCCGGTACAGCGGTCGTTCGAAGGCGGGGCCAGCACCTGATTGGGCAGGTGCGAGGACGACATCCACGGCTTCACATCCAGCGCCTTCTTGGCGCCGGCGGCTGCCGCTTCGCCACACGTCGCGAGAGCGATCGCGATCGCCGCGAACGCCGCAGCACGGGCGAGCCAGGGGGGGGAACAGCGCATGTTGTCTCTCCTCGTGCGAGTTTCGCCCACGTCCGTCCGGACGAGCTCCGAACGTGGCGGCGAAGCGCGAGGAGCCACTCCTCGAGCCCACGATCAGGAGGCGGACCGGTTGTATCGGCTTGGGTTAGGTCCCGAGTGGCTCGGCCCCGGGGGGGAGAGAGCAGGGTCGGGTGCCGGTTCCGCGGGGAATCCTAACATCTGGGAAACCCCGCTTGGGGTTTTCTTTTCCCGTGCCTCCCCGCGCTGGGCGGATTGCGGAAGCCCTTGGGGCCCAGCGTGCAAGGCGCACGGCCGGGTGCCACCTCCTCCCCCTAATGCGCAGCCCCCCGGCTGCCCATGATCCCGAGGAACAGTCCACCGATCACGAGGCCGGTGCCCAGGAGAACCGCCGGCCCGATCGGCTCTCCGCGGAGCGTCGAGCCCAGGATCAGCGCCACCACCGGCACGATGACCGCCACGAAGCTGATCCGCGTGACCGGCCACTGATTGACGAGCCAGGCGTAGGTCACGAAGGCGACGAAGGAGCCGGCAACCGTGAGGTAGAGGATCGGGAACCAGGCTGCGAACGTGGCAGGGATGACGTGCGACTCCCCCGCGACGAAGCTCCCCGTGCCGCAGATCGCGGCTCCGATCCAGGCCGCCGCGGCGTTAGCGCCGATCGGGGGCTGCCGGGGCCCGGCTTTGAGCACCACACCCGAGAGCGAGGCGAGCGTTGCCGCCAGCAGAACCGCGAGCATCGGCACCAGCGGAATCTGGCCCTCCACCCGGCCCGCGAACAGCACCACCACCCCCGCGAAGGCCACGAGCGTCCCGAACAGCTTGGCGGCCCCGAGCTTCTCGAGCCCCATCATCCGCGCGAACAGGGTCGCGGTGAACGGGATGGTCCCGAAGATCACCGCGGCGATTCCCGACGGCACCTTGGTCTCGCCCCAGTAGAGCAGGCAGAAGTTGAATCCGAAGTTGAGCGCGCCGAAGCCGAGCGCGGCCTGGAGCGCCCGCCCGCGCGGCAGCCCCTGGCCGGTAACCAGCGCGACCGCGGTGAGCAGCACGGCCGCGAGCACCAGGCGGATCGTGGCGGCCCACATCGGCGCGACGGTGTCGTTGCCGACGCTGATGACGACGAACGTGCTGCCCCAGACCGCGGCGCAGACGGCGAAGGCCGCCCAGGGCAACGCGGGGTTCATCGCCGGCGCGGTCGTCGGACGCGGGGTGCTCATTCCGGGCTGGCTAGGGCTTCTTGGTCGCGATCGAACGTTCGACGAGGCCGGTGATGACCGCGGCCAGCGAATCCGGCTGGTCCTTCGCGATGAAACGGCCGGTGCTCGTCATCCGGGTCGGCGTGAACGCTGCCGGGTCCGGGTAGCCGCGCTCCTTGGCCACGCTCGGCCAGTCCTTGTCCTTGGGCCAATAACGGCCGGTGGTCAGGAGCTCGATCCGGCCCTTGAACGTCTGCAGTCCCTTGGTGGCATCCGCGCTGAAGAGCGACCGCATGTAGCCCTTCATGGTGACGGGCGGGACGAGCGAAGCCTGCGCGTAGAGGGCGGCGCTCTCCGCCGAGTCGCGGCCGGCCTGTGAATAGAGCTGCTTCAGGAACGCGTCGTAGTTCTCCTCGAGCGCCTCGTCGAAGTACTTGCGCATCTGATCGGGAATCTCGGAGGTGACGCGGATCGGCACGTCGATGAGCAGCAGGCCGCGGGCGGCGGAGGGGTTCTGCTGGAGCGCGTGGAGGGCCACGATCCCGCCCACGCCCTGCGCCACGATCACCGTGCTCTCCGGCTTCTGTGCGGCGAGCAGGAGACCGAGCGCCTTGCCGCAGGCCTCGAGCGAGAACGGATCCGGCAGCGCCGACTCCCCGTGCCCCGGCAGATCGGACATCACGACCCGGTTCGTCCCGATGAGCTTGCGCGCGGTCGGCATCCAGATGTTGCGCGACGCCCCGAGATCGTGCACGAACACGATCGCCGGACCGCGGCCGAGCGAAGTGGCCTGGGTGGCGACCGGATCCGCGGCGCGTGACGGAGAGGCGAAGAGCGCCAGCGCGATCGCGAGTACCGAATGGCGGAGAACGAGTCTCACGTGCGGTCCCTCGGTGGATGAATGCGAGTCATGAGGAGCGGATGGCGGCAGGATGGACCACAGCCGTGCAGGCTGTCCACCTAGCGTCGGTGCGCCGCGAGCAGGATGGCGAGCGCGCTCTTCGAGTCGCGGATAGTGCCGTCGAGCACCTTGGCCACCGCCTCGTCGAAGCCCATGCGGACGACGCTCATGACCTCGTCCTCCTCGTGACGGGTGGTCGTCTCGGTGAGATCACGCGCCGCGAAGAGATGGATCACCTCGTCGGTGAATCCCGGCGTGGTCAGGATCGAGCCGAGCGGCTCGAGCCGGCCCGGCCGGTAGCCGACTTCCTCCTCGGTCTCGCGGCGGGCGCACGCCTCCGGGCTCTCGCCCGGGTCGAGCTTGCCGGCGGGCACCTCGAGCAGCCATCCGCCGGCCGCGAAGCGGTACTGGCGGACGAGCAGGATCTCGTCCGGCGTCACGAAGGGAATGACGGCCGAGGCGCCGGGGTGCCGGATCACTTCGAGTGGGGTCGTCGTCCCGTTGGGCAGCGGCACGTCGTGAACGAACAGATGAACGACGCGGCCTTTGTAGATCTCGCGGGGTTCGCTCACCGCGGGTCAGCTCTTGTCGCTCTGGTCGCTCTCTTCGCTCTCCACGCTCTCTTCGTTCTCTTCCGGCTCATCGCCACCCATGATCATGTCTTCCGGCATCTCGGTGGCGTCGCCGTTCTCGACCGCCTCCTGCTGGTTCGCCTTGGAGTGCTTGCGCGCCCGGCGCGCCTCACGCTTCTCGTTCGCGCGCGCGAGTCGCGCCTGTTCCTTCTGCCGCTTGAGGAATGACGGTCGTTTGCTCGGTGACATGAGTTCTCCTCCTCCAGGTCCTGGGATCGTCGGGGGCGTTGAAGCCCGCCCATCATGGCAGACTTCGTGGGTCATGTGCACGGCCCCGTGTCCGGCTCAGGGACTCCCCTCCGTAGAAACGGCTCCGGGGGCGGCCGGAAGGATCAGGGCCCGCATTTCGCGCCACCTCAGGTATCCGGAGCCGGCAGCCACCGCGAGCAACGCGACCGCCGAGGCGCCTGTCACGGCCACGAGACCCAGCCGCGGATCGCCGCGCCACACGCGATCGACCGCCGTGCCCGCCACGAGGCCAGCGGCCGCCGCGGCCAGTGGCACCCGATGGGGCGAGACCAGCGTGGTCCAGCGCGACCACCCCAGCATCCCAGCAAAGCTCCACAGGAACCAGCAGACCCCGGCGAACGTGCTCGCCACCATCGCGATCATCGCACCCGTGAGCCCGAGCTTCGGAATCAGGGCCACCGCCAGCGCGAGGTGGAGCACGAAGAGGATCAGCGCGAAGCGGGCTTCGAGATCGGTGCGACCGAGACCGCGCGCGATGCTGGTGCCCATGCCGGCCATGACGAACAACGCCGAGGCGAGCGACAGGCCGCGGAGGACGAGCGCGCCATCGCCCTGGCCCGGCCCGAGCCACAGATTGAGCAGGCGGTCCGCCGCGACGGTGAGCGGCACGAAGAGCAGCACCGCACCCGCGAGCACGTAGCGGTTCCCGCGCTCGTACAGGCGGCGCAGATGCGCGGGGTTCGGACGCGCGTGGAGCGCGGCCGCCGCCGGAAGCACGGCGAGCAGCAGGAGCTGGACGAGCGAAAGCGCGGCGTTCGAGACGCGATACCCGATCTCGTAGGAGCTCACGGCGGCGATCGACACGAGCGGCACCAGCAGGAACTTGTCGAGGTGCTGGTGGCCGGTGAGCGCCACCACCGCGGCCTGCATCGGCCCTCCGAACGCGATCGCTTCCCGCAGGCGCGGACGCGCGGCGCGCGGCGACGCCCAGCGGAACCCGGGATCCGCCCGGCGGATGCCCCACAGTGCCACGACCAGACCGAGCAGCCAGCCGAGGCCGACGTTCACGACGAGCCCGCGCAGGCCCCAGCCACGCGAGAGCACCACCGGGATGCCGATCGCATGCTGCACGGTCACCGCGAACATCGCGAGGTTCGCGAGATCGAAGCGGCCGAGCCCCTGCGACACGGACATCGCCACGGTCGCCGCCCCCATGATCGAGAACACGACCGCCCCGCTCACGATCACGAAGCCGGCCTCGGGCCGGAGCTCCACCGGGAATCGCATCCAGGCGAGCAGCGGCTGCTGGAGGAGAAGGGCGCCCGCGAGCCAGCCCAGGCCGAGGGCCGCGAACGCGAGCACCGCGAGGGTTGCGAACTCGCCGCCCGCACGCGCGTGATCGCGCGCCCGGGCGTCGGCCACGAAACGCAGGGTGGCCAGCGACAGGCCGAAGTCGAATGCCACCAGCGTGCGGGTGATGGCGAAGAACAGGGACCACAGCGCAAAGCGCTCGGGTCCGAGCGAGTTTCGCATCCAGGGCGTGTCCGTCATGCCGGGG
>DAIUEO010000030.1:0-28406 GCA_036845125.1 Candidatus Eiseniibacteriota bacterium
TCCATGGCGAGTTGGGCGCAGCTTACGGCTTGCAACCGTTCTCAGACAGAACCTAGGCGAAAAGCCTGTTGCCGCGTATAGGACCCTGCTCTCTCCGCAGCGAAACCTGGGGCAGAATCCGTGACCCCGAATAGACGGTTGGTGAGCGACGGTTGCGTCACGAAAACAACGGTTGACAACCCGTCTTCATAGACGCGGCAAGTTCTGTTCGCTGAGGCGCGTCGTCGTTCAATGTCGCCAGCATTTACCCGCTCCAGCGCGGGTTGCGTTAGTGCGCCCTAACGCAACCTGCCCATAGGCGGGGCAGGTTGATGTGGATAACCTGAACGCGTAGTCAGAACTCACTCTGGAGCAACTTGCGCCACCTATGAAGACGGGTTGTCCAGTTGAAAGCTGTCCATCCCCAGCCAGGCCGTCGCTCACCAGCCATCTATTCGGGGTCAGGACTTCTGCCCCACGTTTCGCTTCGGAAGAACGGAGTCCCACACAGCGCAACGGGCTTCGAGCCTAAGGCGCAAGACGGGATCACCCGTTCGGATTGAGCGTCGGTTGCGGTGATGAACGGTTCTGAAGCCTCCTCGGATCAGCCGGCCGTCACTGCGCGGCGCTGGAGCCGATAGCGACGTACGACCGTGTGCTCGAAGTGTCCCTGCTCGACGGCCAGCTTCTTCAGATCGAACTCGGTTCCGTCGCGCAGCATGGCGTACAGGATCCGGCACAGCCGGTGAGCCACCGCCACCACCGCCATCTTGTAACCACGCCGCGCACACAACTGAAGGAAGTACGGACTCAGGGCATTGTTCCGGTAGCCGGCATGGTGGGCGGCCTCGCACAGCATGGCGCGCAGCTCGGCCGAACCGCGCCGCGTGATGTGTCCGTGCTGGACGCGCTCGCCCGAGTCAAACGTCGACGCCACCAGGCCGGCGTAGCTCGCCGCGTGCTTGGCGCTCGGGAAGCGCTTCACGTCGGAGAACACCGCCCGCACCGTCAGCGCCACGATCGGGCCCACGCCCGGCAACCGTCTGCAGCCGATCCAGCTCTTCCTGGTAGGGGCGTTGTTGTTCGCGCAGCGACGCTTCGAGCACGCCGATCTGCTCGTGTGCGCAGCGCCACAGAGCCCGATGCACGGCGCAGAACTCGTTCAGTGAGGCGTCGCTCGCGACCGCGGCCAGCAGCCGCTCCCACCCCTTCTCGGACTGCAGACTGCGACTGAGGACCTGCTGGCCCGCGCCGCGCAACAGGCGCTTCACCGCGTTCACCTGCATGGTCTTCACCCGGACCAGGTGACGCCGCCGTCCCAGCGTCTCGCGCAGTCGTTCGATCGGCTCGGGCGGCACGTGGACGACCGAGCGGTAGATCCCCCGCCGCAGCCCCTCACACAACTCCAGTGCATCGCGGCGATCGCTCTTCTGGTTCGGACGCAGACTCTTGCTGCGGACCTCGTGGGCATCCACCACCAACGGATCGAGTCCCAGTGCTTTCAGCTGACGCGCCACGAAGAAAGCCATGGTGCCGCTCTCGAGGGCGACCCCGGTTCCGGGCGGGAGCTCATAGCGCGACCGCCACACCAGGAGGCCCTCGCTGGTCGTCGGCACACTGCCCTCGCCCACCACCCGGCCCAGTTCGTCCTGAATCACGTACACGCACCTCTTGCTGTGAGCGTCGAGACCGACGTACCGTGTCATTGGGTTGCCCTCGTTTTCTTGGGGCGTCCGTTATGGATGACCCCGTGGTCTGCCGCGAACCTTATCGCGGTCAGGGGGCAACCCGTCTTCATCGATACAGCGCAAGTTGTGCTTCCTTAGCCGAGATCAGTCTTCATCGTCGGGCCGGAGTTCCCGCGTCCACGGCTGCCCCACGGCTTCGCGTCGCGCTCGCCAGCCCAGAGGAAGATCGGCGAGCTCGCCGATTGATCGATCTCGCTCGAACAGGCAGCCCAGACACTCGACGCGGCCATCCTCGGTGCGATTCGTGGTATCGCACAGGATCTGCCATGCACCGTCATCGGCGTCGTGGGTCACGAGCAGGATGGGACGTTGTCCTTCGAGCACATGCACGGTGGTGAACGCCGCCACGTACTCCGGGTCTGCAAACGGCCAGTCGGCGGCAGCGAACCGGTGTTCGTGAGCAGTGCGCACCGTTCTACCGGACGCGGCGGCCCCAGCGCAGCAGCTTCTCCGCCACGGGCGGGACGCTGGGTGGATCCTGGTTCGCGAGCACCACGACCACCAGGTCACCGTCCGGGGATTCGAGCCGCGCGCTGATGCCCGGGGCGCCGCCGGCGAAGCCGAGGCCCACGGCGCCGCCGCGCTGCGCGCCGACTTCATCGCCCGTGACCCAGGGAATGATCTTCTTCGAGACCAGGCGTACGTCGAGCAGCGCGCGCGCGAAGTGATGGAGGTCGCGCGCGGTTGCGTAGCCGCCGCCCGCGGCCGAGCCGCGGCCGGGCCGGCTGAAGATGTTCTCGCGGAGCGGCGTCTGCGGCGAGGGCTCCTCACCCGCGTGCGCGCGGGTGTAGCCCATGGCGACGCGCGGCACGATCGAATCGGAGTGGAAGTAGCCGCTGTCCTTCATGCCGGCGGGATCGAGCACCACCTGCTGCACGTAGTCGTAGTAGCTCATCCCGGTCAGCTTCTCGATCAGGAGCCCGAGCAGGATGTAGCCGGCGTTCGAGTAGCGGCGACTCGTGCCGGGCTCGAACTCGAGCGGCTTGTTCACGAAGAACGGCAGGTAGTCCCGCGTGGTGCGGATGAGGTCGGGGTTCGTGCGGTCGAACTCGGGGCCGAAGAAGTCCCCGGTGCCGGCCGTGAAGTGCACGAGCTGATCCACCGTCACCTGGTGGGAGAGCGCGGGCGGCAGTCCCGGCACGTGGGTGCCGAGCGCATCGGTCGCCAGGAGCTTGCCGTCATCGATCAGCCGCGCGATCGCCACCCGCGTGAAGAGCTTGTTGATGGAGCCAAGGTTGAAACGGGTGTCCGTGGTGTTGGGCACGTTCCAGCGGCGATCCGCGAGCCCCACCGCGCGCTCGTAGAGCACGCGGTCCCCGCGCGCCACCAGCACCGAGCCCGAGAACTGGTCCCAGTTCTTGAGCGCCTCCAGCATGGTGTCCGCCGAATCCGCGAGCTGGGCGACGGTCAGGGGCGGCGGCGCCGGCGCATCCGGCGGCGGCATGGTGGGCTCGATCGTCACACCGACCAGCTTGTTCCCCGCCTCGGGATCCCCTTCGAACGTGAGCGCGAACCAGTCCCCGGTCGCGGCTTCGGCAACCACCACGAGGCGCGAGGCGGAGGATTCGCGGACCTTGTGCGCGCGCAGCGGCGCCTGCTCCATGCGCGCGCCGCGCGTGAACTCCAGGCGATCGGCGATGGGAATGCGATCGAGCGCGGCGGCGGAATAGTGCTCCTGGTACATCGCCTTCATCGCCTCGTCGTCCTTCGCGTTGAAGGCGGCGAGAAACGCCGTCGCGTGGCCACCGAGCGGCGTCTTCGGAAGGGTGACCGCCTTGGGAGCGGCCTCGGCGAAAACAGGAAGGATCAGCGCGAGGACGACGGCCGGCGCGAGCTTCACGTCCGTCGCGTACGCCCGCTCTTCGCGACCCGAACGGGCTTCCCGCTCTTCGCGGCACGCGCCGCCTTGCCGCTCGCGACGGCACCCCGTGTCCGGCCCCCGTTCCGCGAGCCGACGCCGGCGATCGCCGCTTCCGCGCCCGCGAAATCCGCCGCGGTGAGCTTGAGCTCGAGCGCCGTGAGGTTCTCCTCGAGCTGCGCCACGCGCGTCGCGCCGGTGATCACGCTCGACACCTGGGGCCGTGACAGCACCCACGCCAGCGCCACCGGCGCCGGCCCGGGCAGCCCCTTCGACTTCACCCACTTCGCGAACCGCTCCGCCGCCGCGACGTTCTCGTCGGTGAGCGCGCCCTCGGCGGTGAGGAAAAACGCGAACTTGGTGTTCGCGCGGCTCGTCTCCGGCCGCGCGCCGCCGGCGTATTTGTTGGTGAGCACGCCCTGGGCGAGCGGCGAATAAACGATCATCCCGATCCCGTTCGCCTTACAGAACGCCACGTGCTCCTTCTCGACGTGGCGGTCGACCAGGTTCCAGCGCGGCTGGCTCGAGATGAACGCGTCGTAATCGTGGGCCTTCTGGTACTCGACTGTGCGCGCCGCGAGCTTCGGCTCCTTGTCGAAGTTCGAGAACCCGACGTAGCGCACCTTGCCCGACGTCACCATGTCGTCGAGCGCGCGCAACGTTTCCTCGATCGGCGTCGAGGCGTCGGGGGCGTGCAGCTGGTAGAGATCCACGTAGTCGACGCACAGGCGCCGGAGGCTCTGATGCAGCGCGTCGAACATGTGCTTGCGCGAGAGACCCGCGCCCAGCGGCCCATCCCACACGCGGCCCATGCACTTGGTCGCGATCACGATCTGCTCGCGCGGCAGCTCGGTCAGTGCGCGACCGAGCAGCACCTCCGCCGCGCCGCGCACGTAGACGTCCGCGGTGTCGAACAGGTTGATGCCCAGCTCGAACGCGCGATGCACGATGCGGATCGCCTCGGCGTCGTCCACCGATCCACCGTAGGTGGTCCACGATCCGAGCGAGATCTCGGAGACCTTGAGGCCGCTGTTGCCGAGGTTGCGATAGTTCACGGGCGAGGGAGACTAGCGGAAACCCCGCCGCGCGAATAGCGAAAACGCGCCGACACGGCCGCCGGAGCGTTGCGGACCCCGGCCAAATGCGACAAGGTACCGGGCTCTGCGGCCGCCTCCCGGGGCCCGCGACCCACCATGACGACCCCCATTCTCGAATTGCGCCGGATCACCAAGGAGTACGAGGGCAACCGCGTGCTCAAGGGCGTGTCCCTGGCGGTGCGCCCGGGCACGATCCACGCCCTGGTCGGCGAGAACGGGGCCGGCAAGTCCACGCTCATGAACATCCTCTTCGGGATGCCGGTGATCCGCGACACCGGCGGCTACGGCGGCGAGATGCTGCTCGCCGGAGAGATCGCGCGCTTCGATTCCCCGGCCCGCGCCATGAGCGCCGGCCTCGGCATGGTGCACCAGGAATTCATGCTGATCCCGGGCTTCTCGATTGCGGAGAACATCAAGCTCAACCGCGAGCCGACCAAGCCGAACCTGCTCTCGCGGGTGGCCGGTCCCAAGCTCGCGACCGTGGACTTCCCGCGCTCGGGCCGCGACGCGCGCGCCGCGCTCGACCTGGTCCAGCTCTCGATCGACGAGTGGCTGCCGGTCGCGGGGCTCCCGGTCGGGCACATGCAGTTCATCGAGATTGCCCGCGAGGTCGACAAGCAGAACGTGCGGCTCCTGATCTTCGACGAGCCGACCGCCGTGCTCACCGAGAGCGAGGCGACGCAGCTCCTCGACGTGATGAAGACGCTCATCGCCAAGGGGCTCGCGATCCTGTTCATCACGCATCGCCTCGACGAGGTGCTGGCGGTGGCCGACGACATCACGGTGCTGCGGGACGGCGAGGTGGTGGCCACTCTCGATCCCAGGAAGACCACCGTCATCCAGATCGCCGAGCTGATGGTGGGACGCCCGGCGGCGGTGGCGTGCGTCGCCGCGGCGATCACCGAGACCCGCACCCCCGCGCTCGAGGTGCGCGATCTCCATGTCGAGATGCCGGGCGAGCGCGTCGAGGGCATGACGTTCACGGTGCGAAAGGGCGAGATTCTCGGGATCGGCGGGCTCGCCGGCCACGGCAAGGTCGGCGTCGCGAACGGCATCATGGGCCTCTACCCCGCGCGCGGCGAGGTGAAGAAGGACGGGAAGCCGTTCGTGCTCAACGATCCGCATCGCGCGCTGCTCTCGGGGATGGCCTTCGTCTCCGAGGACCGCCGCGGCGTCGGCATCCTTCCCGACGAGAGCATCGAGCTGAACATCGCGCTCACGGCGATCGAGGCGCAGAGCCGGTTCGTCCATCCCGGCGTAATCCCGGCGCTCCGGCTGGTCGACGGCCGCGCGATGCGGCGCCATGCGAACGAGATGATCCGCGCGCTGGACGTGCGCTGCACCGGCCCGCGCCAGCACGTGCGGCGGCTGTCGGGCGGCAACCAGCAGAAGGTCTGCCTCGCGCGCGCCATGACACTCGAGCCCGACATGATGCTGGTCTCCGAGCCCACCCGCGGGATCGACGTCGGCGCCAAGGAGCGCGTGCTCGGCATCCTGCGCGAGCTCAACCGCGATCGCGGCATGACGCTCGTGATCACCAGCTCGGAGCTGGCCGAGCTGCGCTCGATCTGCCACCGCATCGCGATCGTCTATCACGGAAGGATCGAGACCATCCTGCCGCCCGACGCGAGCGACGCCCAGTTCGGGCTCGCGATGGCCGGCGAGCTGCACGGAGCCCACGGTGGCTGAGCCGGCCGTGGCCGCTCCCGCCTCCGACCGGACGCCGTTCGGTCAGCTCGTCCGCGAGCAGATCCGCGAGATCGGGATCCCGCGGCTCCTGATCGCGGTGTTCCTGATCGCGCTCTTCGGCGTCGCGATCGCGACCCACATGGACATCCCCGGGCTCCTCACCGACTGCCTGCTCCGGATCGGGCGGAACGGCGTGCTGGTGCTGGCGCTGCTGCCCGCGGTGCAGGGCGGCGTCGGACTCAACTTTGGACTCCCGCTCGGGATCGTGTGCGGGCTCGTGGGGTGCGTCATCACGCTCAATGCCGGCATGACCGGCTGGGGTGCGCTCGCGCTCTCGGGGCTGATCGGCGTGCTGCTCGCCGCGCCGGCCGGTCTCGCCTACGGCTGGCTGCTCAACCGCACGCGCGGCCAGGAGATGATGGTCGGCACCTATCTCGGGTTCGCCGTGGTCTCGATGATGAGCATCTTCTGGGTGGTGGCGCCCTTCCGCAATCCGCAGCTCGTGTGGGCGATCGGCGGCAAGGGCCTCCGCACCACCCTCACGCTCACCGGCTTCTACGACAAGCTGCTCGACCGGCTGTGGTCGTTCACGGTGTTCGGCGTCCGGATTCCGACCGGCACGCTGCTGGCGTTCGCCGCGTTCTGTGTGCTGGTCGGGCTGTTCTTCCGCACCCGCGCCGGCATCACGATCTCGGCCGCGCGCAGCAACCCCGCGTTCGCGCGCGCCGCCGGCGTATCGGACGCGGTCACCCGCGTGCAGGCCACCGTGCTCTCGACGGTGCTCGCGGCGATCGGCATCGTGCTCTTCGCCCAGTCCTACGGATTCATCCAGCTCTACACGGCGCCGCTGCTCATGGCGTTCCCTGCGGTGGCGTGCCTGCTGATCGGCGGCGCGTCGGTCAACCGCGCGACCCTCGCCCACGTGGTGATCGGCACCTTCCTCTTCCAGTCGATCCTCACCGTGGCGCTGCCGGTCACGAGCCAGGTGATCCAGGGCGACATCTCGGAGACCGCGCGGCTCATCATCCAGAACGGGATGATCCTCTACGCGCTGACGCGGCGGAGCGACCGTTGAGCACCCGGCCGGCCGCCCCCGCGGCCCCCGGACCGGTCCGGAAGTTCTCCGCTGGAGCAGCGCTGACGCATTTCGCGGTTCCGCTCCTCTTCCTCGTGCTGTGCGTGTTCGGCATCATCGTCGCCCACATCACTCCCGAGTTCCTGATCCGCGAGATGCTGTCGCGCATCGGCCGGAACGGCGTGCTCGTGATCGCGCTCCTGATCCCGATTCTCGCCGGGCTCGGGCTCAACTTCGGCATTGTGATCGGTGCGATGGCGGGCCAGGTCGGCGCGATCCTCGTCACCTACTGGAAGGTGCCGGGGATCGCGGGATTCCTGCTCGCCTGCCTGCTGGCGACCCCGGTCGCGATCGTGATGGGAATGGGGACCGGCTGGCTGTTCAACCGGGCGCGGGGCCGCGAAATGGTGACCGGCCTCATCGCCGGTTTTTTCTCGAACGGCCTCTACCAGCTCGTGTTCCTGTTCGCGGCCGGATCGCTCATCCCGGTCAAGGACCCGGCGCTCCTGCTCCCCCAGGGCTACGGGCTCCGGAACACGGTGGACCTCAGCGGCATCCAGTACGCGGTCGACGATCTCGTCAAGGTGCATTTCTACATGTCGGGCTCGCCGGTGCGGGTGCCGCTCGCCACCTTCGGCGTCATCGGGCTCTTCTGCCTGTTCACGCTGTTCTTCATCCGCACCAAGCTTGGCCAGGAGTTCCGCGCGATGGGCCAGGACTCGCATGTCGCGGGGACCGCCGGCATCCCGGTCTCGCGAAACCGCATCATCGCGACCGTGATGTCCACGGTGTTCGCCGCCTGGGGCCAGCTCCTCTTCCTCCAGAACATCGGCGCCTTCACCACCTACAGCGCCCACGAGCAGGTCGGCATGTTCTCGATCGCGGCGCTCCTGGTGTCGGGTGCCAGCGTGTCACGCGCGAGCGTCGGGCAGGCGCTGCTCGGCACGGTGCTCTTCCACACCCTGTTCGTGGTCTCGCCGCTGGCGGGCAAGGCGCTCGCAGGCGACGCCCAGATCGGCGAATATTTCCGCGTGTTCGTGGCCTATGCCGTTATCACGGTGGCGCTCGTGCTCCACGCCTGGCAGAAGAGGAAGCGGAAATGATCGAACGGCTGCTCCAGAACAATCGCGATTGGGCGGCGGCGATCGAGCGCGAGCATCCCGGCTTCTTCCGCACGCTGTCGTCGCAGCAGAGTCCCGAGTACCTGTGGATCGGATGCTCCGACAGCCGGGTCCCGGCGAACCAGATCGTGGGGCTCCGGCCGGGCGAGGTGTTCGTCCACCGCAACGTCGCCAACGTGGTGAGCCATTCGGACCTGAACGCGCTCTCGGTGCTCCAGTTCGCGACCGAGGTGCTCCGGGTGAAGCACGTCATCGTGTGCGGGCACTACCAGTGCGGCGGTGTGGCCTACTCGCTCGACGAGCGGCCGCACGGGCTGATCGACAACTGGCTCCGCCACGTGCAGGACGTGGCCCGCGCGCACCGCGCCGCGCTCGCCGCGCAGCCCGATCAGAACCAGAAACAGGCGGCGCTCTGCCTCCTCAATGTCATCGAGCAGGTGCGCAGTGTGGCGCGCACGACGGTGGTGCAGGACGCCTGGCGGCGCGGGCAGCAGGTGCGGCTCCACGGCCTGATCTACGACATCCACAACGGGCTGATCGAGAATCTCGACTGCTCGCTGGGACCCGAGGACGTCGATGCCTACGACGGGAAGATCGACGCCGCGATCCCGAAGGCGCTGGCCGAGCACCTTCCCCACGGCGCGTAGCGGCTCCGCCGCGATGTGCGGCGGCTGATCAGGCCGCCAGCTTCTGGGGTGTGTCCACCTGCTTCACGACCGGCACCCGCAGGTTGGACAGCGTCTTCCGGTAGGCCGTGAGCGAGTCGAAGTCGGTGCAGACGATCACCACCGAGAAGACCTCCATCTCGGTGAGCGCCGTGGCGATCGTGCGCAGCACGATGGGCGCCGCGCGATCGATCGGGAAGCTGTACGTCGCGCCAGTGCTCGAGGAGAACGCGATCGACGTGGCGTCCTTCGCCACTGCGAGGTCGATCGCCGAGCGATAGCAGGCCGCCAGCATGTACTCCTCCTCCTCGTTCCCCTCGTGCCAGGTGGGCGCGACGATGTGAACGACCCACTTGGCCGGAAGCTTGTAGCCCTTGGTCAGCTTCGCGCCACCCACTTCGCATCCGTTCAGGTTGCGGCATTCGGTGAGCAGATCGGGGCCGGCGGCGGTGTGGATGTGGCCGTCGACTCCGCTCCCGCCGAGCAGCGTGGGATTGGCGGGGTTCACGATCACGTCCGACTTCTGGCGGGTGATGTCGCCCTGCACGATCTGGATGCGGTGCAGCATCTCCGCCCACTCGGCGGACCGGTCGGCCGGCGGCGGCAGGCGGCCGGCCACGTCCCCGAACCAGTAGCCGAACGTGATGAGGCCGAAGTACGCGATCAACTTCAGGATTCCGGGGTCGCCGATCAGCGAGAAGGCGGGGAAACAGGCGATGATCGCGATCGCGCCCCCCACCCTCCCGCCGCGCTCCGCGGTGTTGCGCGCCGCCCACTGGATGACCAGGTAGAGGCTGATCGCGAGAGCGACCGGCACCACGAAGGGACCGGTCCAGTCGATGAATTGCTCGATCTCGTAGCTATCCGGGGTGGACCCCGTCACCGCCACGGCGTGGAGGAGGCGCGCCATCACCGCCACGACCAGCCCTCCGAGCGCACCCGCGATGCACAGCAGGCCCCCGAGGAGGATGCGCTTCGGGCGGAGGGGTTCCAGCTCGTCGGATTTGGGCACGACACGCTCCTGGACCGGGATCGGACGGGTGATGGCCCGCCCATACGGACAGGCGGTTTGACCCTGTTGTCGGCCGGAAGTGAGCTATCCTTGCCCCATGAATCGAGCCCCCCTGGTGGACACCCACGGCCGGACCGTGCGCGATCTGCGCATCTCGGTCACCGACCGCTGCAACCTGCGCTGCGTGTACTGCATGCCCGCCGAGGGCATGCCGTGGCTCGCGCGCGAACAGCTCCTCACCTATGAGGAGCTGACCCGGTTCGCGCGGATCGCGCTCGAGCACGGCATCACGGGGATCCGTCTCACCGGCGGCGAGCCCACGGTGCGTGCCGACCTCCCGGTGCTGGTGCGGATGCTATCGGCGCTCCGGCCCGGGCTCGACCTGTCGCTCACGACCAACGGCCTCAAGCTGCCGGCCATGGCGGAGGAACTGGCCGCCGCGGGTCTCACGCGCGTGAACGTGAGCCTCGACACGCTCGATCGCGAGCGCTTCCGCCAGATCGCGCGTCGCGATCGCATCGCCGACGTGTTCGCCGGGCTCGAGGCCGCGCGCCGGGTCGGCTTCACGCCGATCAAGGTGAACGCGGTGCTGATGCGCGGTTTCAACGAGGACGAGGCGATGCCGCTCGCCCGCTGGGCGCGCGAACAGGGTCATGAGCTGCGCTTCATCGAATGGATGCCGCTCGACTATCAGCACGGCTGGTCGCGCTCGAAGCTCGTTTCGGCCGACGAGATCCTGGCCGCGATCGACGCCGAGTTCCCGATCGAGCCCGCGCCCGGCGAGGACCCGAGCGCGCCGGCCACCGTGTACCGCTACCGCGACGGCGGCGGACGCGTCGGGGTGATCGCGTCGGTGACGCGGCCCTTCTGCGGGCACTGCGACCGCATCCGGCTCACCGCCGACGGGCAGATCCGCACCTGCCTGTTCTCGCTCCAGGAGTACGACTTCCGCACCGCGCTCCGGAACGGCGCGAGCGACGACGAGATCTCCGCGCTGCTCACCGCGGCAGTGCTCCGCAAGGAGCCCGGGCACCTCATCAACAGCCCGTTCTTCAAGCAGCCCGAGCGCGGGATGAGCGCGATTGGCGGCTAGGAGCCGCTCCGGCCCGGCGCCTGATCGAGTTCGAGCAACGGAGCGGAAGCGGGGCGGCGGCTCGTGGCCCCGGCTCGCGCCTCACGCGGCGTGCCTCGTGGTCCTGCTCGCGGCGAACGCCGTGCGCGTCGCCCACTTCGAGGTGCCGGTGCGCACCCCGGACGAGAGCACGTACCTTTTCTACGCACGGAGCCTCTACGAGCGCGGTCCGTCCGCGCTGCCCGAGATCGTGCGCGAGTACCGCTCGCGCCCCGAGCTGCGCGACTACCCCTCGCCCACCCGCGTGGGCCACGTCGCGCTCCAGTGGGCGGCGATGCTCGTGACTTCGAACGCATCGGTCGGCGCGGCCACCGCGGTCTCGTTCGCCGCCAGCATCGGCCTGCTGCTCATCGTGTGGCGGCTGGGAACGTTCTTCGGGCCCTGGGTGGCGCCGATCGCGATGGGCTTCCTCGCGTTCTCGCCGATGGACCTCGCGATGTACCGGCGCCTCTGGGGCGATGAGCCGTTCGCATTCGCGGTGACGGCGCTGCTCTGGTGTTTCCTCGAGTTCGCGAGGAGCGGCCGGGTGGGATGGATCGTCGCGTTCGCGGTCGCGCTGGCGGGTGCGCTGCTCATCAAGGAGACCGCGCTGTTCTTCTTCGGCTTCGCCCTGTGGGCCGCGTGGTGGGAAGGCGATCGGCGGCGGGCGGTCACGGCGGGAATTGCGGCGCTCTCGGCGGTGGCGGTGGCCCTCGTCATTCAGACCCTCGCCTGCGGCGGCTGGGAGCCGGTCCGCGAGGCGCTCGCCGGAGCGGCCGGCGCCGGAGATCCCAACGAGTACATGCGGAAGTACCAGACCGGCGGTCTGGAGTACTACGCGGTGGGACTGGGGCTCCTGCAGCCGGTCCCGATCGCACTCGGGCTGCTCGCCTCGGTCGGGGTGGCCGTGGCCGCACTGGTCGCACGATTCCGTCGAGGACCGGCGCCGCGCCTGGCGCCCGCGTGGCCGCCCGCCACGTGGATCCTGGGCTCATGCATCGCGCTCTTCATGATCGTGGCGCTGGTCTACCCGCAGAAGAACATGCGCTTCCTGAGCCCGATCTACCCGGCACTGTTCGTGATGGCCGGGGCCGCCGTCGTCGCGGGCGTGGGCTGGCTCATGGGGCGGGTTGCGGTGGCCGCGCGCCCGGCGCTGATCGGCGGCGCGATCCTCGCGCTCGTGGCTCTCGCCTACACGGATCACGCGCGCTTCGTGCACTACTTCATCGAGCGCGGAATCCCCGACCTCGCGACGCCCTGGTTCACAGGGCCGTAGGCGGGTCGGAGCGGCTCAGCGCAGCAGCACCAGCTTCCGCGTCAGGCTCATCCCGGCGGCATTGAGCCGCGCGTAGTAGACGCCCGAACGGACCGGGCGCCCGGCGTGATCGTCGCCGCGCCACTCGAGCTGATGCCAGCCGGTGTCCTGGACCCCTTCGGTCAGCCGCGCGATCCGCTGCCCGGCGATGTCGTAGATGTCCAGCTCCGCGGATACGCTCTCCGCGAGATAGAAGTTGAGCACCGTCTCGGTCGTGAACGGGGTCGGTGAGGGCGCGGCGAGTCGCAGCCATCCGCTCAGAACCGGGTCACCCACGGAGACCGGGGGATTGAGGCAGGTGCGGCTCGCCGCGAAGCTCGTGATCGCGGCGACGCCGAGGGGCTCGAAGTTCGGAAGCCCGATGCCGGCGCACCCGTTGATGCTCGAGCACATGATGTTGCACGGCACCTGGCCATCGCAGTGAACCGCGTTCCAGTTGTGTCCCAGCTCGTGGGCGGTGAGGGCGACGCGCCGGCCCAGGATCGTCGAGAAGCGCGACTGCGAGAGGCCGTAGGCGCGGGAGCGGTTGCAGACCGAGCCCAGGAAAGCGATGCCGATCGTGCCGCCAGCGAGGTCCTTGCCGGTCATGAGATGCGCGACGTCGCGCCGGACGCCGGTCTGGGATGCATTCCAGTGGTTCCGGAACTCGTCAAGCACCACGGAAGCGTCGGTGGAGGTGTAGGGGTCCGCGGGAACGGTCCGCACGATGACGGTGGTGAGGTAGTGGGTGACGTCGCAGTCGCGCTCGTAGACGGCGTTCACCCCGATCATGATGTTCTGGATGTCGTCGACGGTGAGTGCGACGTCGCTGTTGTTGAGCGCGTAGAACTCGAAGTCCGCATCGAACGCCAGCTCGGCGGGCTTGAGCGCAGCCGTTCCAGTCCCGCGGGTCGCGCCCGGAGACACCAGCTCCGGTTCTCCCGAGACCTCGCAGGTCCCGGGCTCGTCACCCAGGTCGGCGGCATCGAACACCGCATGATCGAGCGGATCCGCATCGGGCTCGAAATCGCGCACCGGCTGCACGAAAAAGGTACGCCCGTCACCGAGCGCGATCGTGGCTCTCAGCTGACCCTCCCGGATCGTGGCTCCCACGAACGAGCCCGGGATTTCGTCCACGGTGCCGCTCCAGGTCGAGGCGGGTGGCGCCGTCCGCTCCTTTAGCCCCGCGGCGGTCTCCACCATCAGGCGGAAGCCCGAGGAGCGGATATTCGCCGGCTCGAGCCTCAGCGTCACGCGCTGCCCGTCGATCTCGAGCGGAATGGTTCGCGGGGACACGCCGAGGCGGACTGGCTGGACGCTCAGGTGCTCGACCCCGAACTGCTGGCGCAGTGACAGGAGATCGGGCGTGCGCGCGAGGGCGGCCGGGCTGGAAAGCATGAGCAGCGCCGCGGCGGCGAGGCAGCTCGAGATGGGATTTCGCATGTTGGGTGCTCCAGGGTAGGCAGCGGCCAGGGCCATCATTCTAAGACATCGGCCGGGGGGCCCGCCTCGTGAAGGTCAGGCGCGGGCCGGGGTCCTGGCGGGAGCGACCGCGAGCGCGAGCAGCAGCACCCCGGCCACCAGCAGCATGAAGTCCACCCGCATCCCCAGCAGCAGCGCGGCCGAGCCGCCGACGACCGCCCAGAAGATCGGGATGACGAGCAGCCGCCGCGGCGCACGCGGAGAGGCGCAGAGCAACAGCCCCGCGGTCAGCAGCAGGGTCGGGCACGGCACGGCAAACGTCGGCACCCGCGGGTACGTGTGACCCTCCGCCACAGCCAGCAGCGGGTACGCCATCGCGTAGAGCATCAGGAACACCCCCGCGACGTGGCGTGGCGACTTCTCGAGCGTGAACGTCAGGCTCCGGCGCATCGAAACAATCGCCAGCGCGATTGCCTGAACCAGGAACAATCCGGCGAAGACGCGCGCCAGCGGGTTGATCCTCGAAAAGAAGACCCAGTGGTAGGCGATCCCCGACCACGCCCAGAGCACCGCGAGCAGCGCTCCGGTCCTGCGTCCCGGGCGTCCGCGCCGGATGATGGGCTCGAGGGCGAACAGCGCGGCGAGCCACAGCAGAAACGAAACCGGCCACAGGTGCCGGTTGTACTCCCCGAAGACGTCGAGGAACTGCTGCTGGCTGAACGGTAGTCGCATGGATCGCAGAGGAGGGTGGCCGCCCGGAACCGGTGACCACCCTCCGTCCCTACCTCACGTCGACACGCACCTTCTCGATTCTGCCCGTGAACTTATTCCCATGCTGCCCGTAGGCGGAGCTGACGTTGGTGCCTTCGTCCTCGCCGACGTCGGCGGCATCGTCGGCCGAGAAAACGTTGGCGTTGGTGTGCTCGACGCGCCCGGATCCGACCTTCCGGTCGTTGATGTAGATCGTGGCGATCCCGCCCTTGCCGCGCCCGTCCCCGTCGTAGGCGAAGTCGAGCTTGATCGTCGCCTTCCCGGACGCGAGCCGTTCGGTCGAGTTCACCGTGTACTGCTCGAGGCCAACCCAGTTGTACGTGTAGGCCGGCCTGCCGTCCTTGACGTACAGGGCCCATCCGCCGAAGCGGCCGCCCTGGCAGAGGATCACCCCGCTGCCGCCGCTGGCGGGGACCTCGACATCGGCGGTGATCGTCACCGACTGGTTCTTAACGTTGATGAACGCGTTCTCCATCATTCCCGTCATGCCTTCGTAGACGGTCAGCGATTTGCGTCCGGCCATCAGGTCGGGACGGCCCGCCACCGCGGCGTCGAACCGCTCGAGGGTCCGATCATCGATTGGCAGCACGCGGTACTTCTCGGCTTCCTTCATGAACAGTGCCTGCAACTCTTTCAGCTTGGCGGGATTGCTGGCCGCGAGGTCGGTGGTCTCGCTGAAGTCTTCGTTCACGTTATAGAGCTCCCACACGTCCTCGGCGAGCTCGTGTCGCGGCGCCGCTTCCCACGGCGCCTTGTGCACGGTGGCCGCCACCCAGCCATCGCTGTAGATCGCGCGGTTGCCGGCGATCTCGAAGTACTGAGTCTTGTGCCGGTCCGCGGCCCTGGGATCGTCGAACGTGTACACCATGCTGCTGCCTTCCATCGGCGTCTGCACCACACCGTTGACCGTCTTCGGCTCCGGGATGCCGGTCGCTTCGAGCACGGTCGGCGCGATGTCCACGACGTGCTGGAACTGGCTGCGGATCTCGCCCATGGCCTTGATCCGCGACGGCCACGTGACGACGAGCGGGTTGCGGGTGCCGCCGAAGTTGGAGGCGACCTGCTTGGTCCACATGAACGGCGTGTTGCCGGCCACCGCCCAGCCCGCCGCCATGTGCGGAAACGTCTCGGGACCGCCCCACTGGTCGATGCTCTTCAGCATGTCGGGGACCGTCTCAGCGACACCGTTGAAGTAGGTCATCTCGTTGAACATGCCGAACATGCCGCCCTCGGCGCTCGCGCCGTTGTCGCCCACCTCGTAGAAGATCAGGGTGTTGTCCATCTCGCCCATGTCCTCGATCGCCTTCACCACGCGCCCGATCTCGTAGTCGGTGTGCGCGGCAAACGCGGCGAACACTTCCATCTGGCGGGCGAACAGCCGCTGCTCGTCGGGAGTGAGCTGGTTCCAGTCCTTGATGTCCGCGGGCTTGGACGCGAGCTTGGCGTCCTGCGGGATGATTCCCATCTGCTTCTGCCGGGCGAACGACTCCTCCCGGTACTGGTCCCAGCCGCCGTCGAACTTGCCCTTGAACTTCGCGATCCATTCCTTCGGCACGTGGTGCGGCGCGTGCGTGGCGCCGGTGGCGAAATAGGTGAAGAACGGCTTGTCCGGCGTCAGCGACTGCTGGGCCTTGATCCATGCGATCGCCTGGTTCGTCATGTCCGTTGTGAAGTGATAATTGGGATCGTGCGGCGCCTGAATGTGGGTCGTGCCCTCATGGATCATCGGCGCCCACTGATTGGTCTCACCCCCGATGAAGCCGTAGAACTTGTCGAACCCGGAATGCGTGGGCCAGCGATCGAACGGTCCCGAGACGCTGACTTCCCACGGTGCCGTCTCGTGGTACTTGCCGAACGCCGCCGTGCTGTAGCCGTTCTGACGCAGGATCTCGGCCAGCGGCGTGATGCTGGCCGGCCGCGCTCCCGTGTTGCCGGGGAAGGCCGTCGCCAGCTCCATGATCGCGCCCGCGTTGTTCGTGTGGTGGTTGCGGCCGGTCAGGATGGCCACGCGCGTCGGCGAGCACAGCGCCGTGGTGTGGAACCGGTTGTACCGGAGCCCCTGGCTGGCGAGGCGATCGAGCGTCGGCATCGGGATGTCGCCGCCGAACGTTCCGGGGTGGCCGAAGCCGATGTCGTCGATCAGGAACACGATCACGTTCGGCGCGCCCTGGGGCGCCTTCACCTCGAACCGCGGCGGCGCCTTCGCGTCGCGCGCATCGAGCTCCGTGGCGTGCGGATAATTGGGCTCCGCGATCGGGAGCACGGTCCGGTCGATCCCGCCCGCAGTCGTGGCGGATGTGGATGACCGCTGCGTCCCGCTGCACCCGGCGATGACCCCGAGTGCGAGCGCGACACCGATGATTCCTGCCTTCATGGTTGGGCCTCCGATGAACCGTGTCCCTGCCGCGCGTGCGGGCGTCGGCCCCGGGCGTGCAGAATCCTTTCGAGTGGCGGGCAGTCTCCCACAAGAAGGTGTTGCGTGCGCGGACGGAACGAGCGGATGTCCTTGCCGTAGCAGCCGGCGTTGCCGTAGAGCGCGCCGCCCACCGAGCCGGGAATGCCGGCCGCGAACTCGAGTCCGGCGAGCCCGCGGTCCCGGCACTTGAAGATCAGGTCCAGGAAGTCGGCGCCGCATCCGACGTGCACCGCGGTGCCGTCGAACTCGATCACCTCGCACGCGCTCCGGATGACGAGACCGCGGAAGCCCTCGTCCGAGACCAGCAGGTTGCTGCCCCCGCCCAGCAGGAAAGTCGGCACTTCGGCGCGGTGCGCCCCACCAGCTGCCTGAACGGTAGTCGCATGCGGGGTGCGGGCGGCCGAGGTGCTCGACCGCCCGCCCGATGAGACTAGGTGGTCACGACCACGCGACGCACCCGGGTCTGGGCGCCCGCCTGCACCTGCACGAAGTAGACACCCGTGCGAACGGGCCCGTACGTCCCGCTCCGTTCCAGGCGATCTCGTGCTTCCCGGCCGGGAACGTGGCTTCGGCCAGCTGGGCCACCACGCGACCCTGGATGGTGGATGCGCACCGTCTCCGCGCGCGGGGTTCCCACTAGGAGCGGATCGCGAACCCTGAGTTCCTCAGCACAAACACGATCATTAGGGCGAGCATGATTCCTCCCGTCAGCGCGAACGCAACCTCATTGTCGAATAGTGCGCGAGGGTCTCCGAGGCAGCTGACGGCCGGCTGCGCGGGCAGGTAATGGATGTTCAGGATTGCCCCGGGTTCCAGCGGGATAACGTGGGCGTCGCTGATAGATCCGGATCCCGTGAACGTCTCGTTGCCGACGGTGTAGGCAAAACGCACTCGGTTGTGGTTCATCGGTTCGACCGAAGTGACTTTGGCTTCAATCGTCTGACCGTATCGGTCGAGCTTCCAGTATCTCGGGCCGTTCAGGCTGCCCAGCCCTCCACCTGCGAGGACAAAGATGAAGACGGCAAGAGCCGCATAGACGGCGATGGTCCGGCCCAGATCGACGGACTCGGCGCGAGTCTCGAGTTCCTTCGCCATTTCCGGCAAGAACCATGCGTTGCCCGCCTCGCGCATGATCTCCCGAACAATCTGCTCAGGCAGGAGAATCGTCGCGTCAGGCACTCGCCGGACGGTGAACCGAACATTCTTGAAGCCGAACCCTTCCTTCCACTCTGCAGTGATCTCAGTCCATGGAATGAGAATCGGGGAGTGCCCAAAACGAAATGGAAGTATCGGCCGAAGGTAGAAACCCTTTTCGCTGGCCCCCACCGTGAGAGAGGATCCATAACCGGCTAGTCCTATCTGAGCGCTGGTCATGTGCCAGCGTCTCCCCTCGAATCGTGGATCGCCCGGATAGGCGCTCGCCAGCCGGCTCCATGCAACCCGGCTGATAAGAAAACTGATTCCCAGCCAGAACAGCACGAAGCCCACCGGAAACAGGGCGACTAGCACGGGCGGCAACGGCGCCGGATCGGTCTGGACTAGGAGGAGGAGCGCGGCCACTCCGAGGATTCTACCGCCTGATTCGCGGACGGGGGCCGAGGAACATGACTTCCTCCTCGAGCTCGACGCTGAATTTCTCGCGCACGCGCGACTTCATGATCTCCGCCAGCTCGAGCACTTCGCCCGCTTTGGCGTGACCGGCGTTCACGATGATGTTGGCGTGCTTGGCGAAGACCATGGCGTCGCCGACCCTCAGGCCGCGGCAGTCGCACTCGTCCAGCAGCTGGCCGGCGGCGACGCGGCGCGTCCCGGGCGAAAGCTTGGCGCCCGGCATCTGCCAGTCGGGCGGCAGGTTCTTGAAGTAGGAGCCGGCGGTCGGCTCGACCCGCCATTGCGGATGCTTCACCCGCCGGATCTCGAGCTTCTCCTCGATCTCCTTCGTGCTCTCGACGGGGTCGCCCTCACGCAGCTGGAGCAGGCACGAGAGCAGGATCCGCGGGTCGCGCTTGAGGCGCGAATCGCGGTAGGCAAACTCGAAGTACGAGGCCGGCCGGGTCTCGACCACCATGCCATTGGGAGTGGCGATCGTGCACTCGATCGTGAACGAGCCGATGTCCTTGCCGTAGCATCCGGCGTTGCCGTAGAGCGCGCCCCCCACCGAGCCGGGAATGCCGGCCGCGAACTCGAGCCCGGCAAGCCCGCGGTCCCGGCACTTGAAGATCAGGTCCAGGAAGTCGGCGCCGCACCCGACGTGCACCGCGGTGCCGTCGAACTCGATCGCCTCGCACGCGTTCCGGATGACGAGGCCGCGGAAGCCCTCGTCCGAGACCAGCAGGTTGCTGCCGCCGCCGAGCAGGAACGTCGGCACGTCGGCGCGGTGCGCCACGATGAGTGCCGCCACCAGAGAATCGGGGGTCGTCGCGGCATAGAAGAAGTCGGCCGGTCCGCCGATCCGGAACGTGGTGTGATGGCGCAGCGGCTCCTGGAGACGGAGATCCGTCCCGAGCACTCTCCGCAGGCGGTCTTCGATGGTCTGGATTCGCTGCATCATGGTCTCGCGACGTTTTCGGCGGGTTGGGGCGCGGCATCGAGCACGATATAGTTTGCGCGGCACGCACGTCGAACCGGCGGGCCCGGATGCCCGCGGAACACCGCGCCGACACTCATGTCAGGAGGACTCGATGGCGAAGCTGGGAATCACATACTGCGGCCAGTGAGGCTACAAGCCGCGGGCCGCCAGTCTGGCGGCCGAGGTGAAGAAGCAGCGGGCGGTCGACATCACGCTCGTCGAAGGCTCGGGTGGCGTGTTCGACGTGGTGCTGGACGGCACGCTGATCTTCTCCAAGAAGGAACTCGGCCGTTTCCCCGAGCTGGACGAGATCCTGGAACGGATCCCCGCCTGAACCTGGGGCCTGTGATCGCGCGATGAAGCGTCTCCGCATCGCCGGGCATCCGGTTCATCCCATCCTCACCATTTTTCCGGCGAGCCTGCTCACCACCTCGCTGGTGTTCGGCGCGCTGGCCCTCGTGACGCGCTCGGGCGAGCACCTGGCCACCGCGCACTGGTGCGCGGGCGCGGTGCTGGTGAGTGGCTCGGGGGTGTGGCTGCTGGGCCTGATCGACTGGCTCGCGATCCCCGGGCGCGCTCCTTCCAAGCAACCCGGGCTCCGTCACGCGATTGCGAGCAGTCTCGCCCTCGCGCTGGTCGCGGTGAGCTGGCTGCTCGGACGCGGCGGGGCGGTCACGCCGGGCGTCACGCTGCTGATCGATGCGCTGGCGGCGGTCGCGCTGTTTTCTGCCTTCCAGCTCGGCCAGCGGGTCTCCGCACCGCGCGAGCCGGTTCAGGCGCCCGGCGCGCCCTTCTCCAGCGACAGCCGGTAGGTCCGCTCTCCTCTGCTTTCGAACACGATCGCGTCGCCGACCGCGAGCCCGCGCTCGCGGCACCAGCGCATCATCCCGGGCTCCTTCGGCGAGCGCGGGCGGAACTGCCACGAGCCGAACTGGATGTCGGTCTCGAACGAGAAGCCGAGATCGGTCTCGATCGTGATCGGCTTCACTTCATAGGGACGCGGCTCGTCCTTCGGACCGCGCGGGCCCACGGCATCCGGCGGGAAGAAGTCGAGCAGGTCCCACAGCGGCACGTTGCGCTGGGTGAAGGTCCAGAGATCGGCGTCGGTCCGGATCGGGATGCGACGGATCAGGGCAGGCCCGTGAACTCGAGCCCGGCGTACAGCGAGAAGACACCGTTCTGGAGATCGGCGGCGAACTCCGGCGGCAGCAGCGTGGGGATGCCGCGGTAGACGCGGCCTTCGAGCAGGAACGCCATGCGGCCGGAATCGTAGCGTCCGCCTACTCCGAGCACCGGTCCCCAGTCGAAGTCCTCGAGATAGTCGGAGTCGCCGTCGAGGGTGCCAACGTTCTCGAAGATCTGGGCGTAGCGGATCGCGCCCGGCGGAGCGGGAGTCATTCCGAGATCGGAGACCGTGCGCTGCGCATCCACCTTCCACGAGAACGAAGCGCCGGCGATGAGATACGGGCGCAGGTTCCCTCGAGTCCCCGCGAACTCGAACAGCATCGGGGCCTCGACGTACGTGAGCTTCGACTCGAGGCCGAATCGCCACGTGCCACCCGTGACCGGGACCGCCACTTCGCCCCGACCGCCGCGCTCACTGTAGGAGAGCCCGGGCACGAAGCGGATCCCGTCCGTCATGCGGATCGCGGCGTACGCGCCGACACCGAAGCCGTAGATGGTCTCGCCGCCCATGCTGGTTCCCATGCTGCCGTGGAAGCGCGACGCATTGAGTCCCTGCTTGAGTCCCCAGCCGATGAACCAGGGTTTCTGCTCGTGGGCCGGCTTGACGATCATCTCCGGGGCGCGCGTGGCCGCCTCGATCTTGGCGTCGAGCTTCTCGCGATCCGACTGCTCGCGCGCGGCGGCCACCGAGGGCCACGCGGCGACCACGCCCAAGACGATGGCCAGCATCAGGAGCCGCGGCTTCACGAGCCGACCTTGGGGCGCGGCAGGTGGAGCACGTCGTCCACGACGATGTAGCCGTCGCCCCCGAGCCGGCCCACGACGCGCAGTTTGAGGGTGTCCACCTTGCCGTCGGTCACCACGCTGTCCGCCACGTGTCCGCGCAGGATCTCGCCAACCACGAACGTGGTGTCCCCGAGCTCGATCTCCCGGTACAGGCGGCATTCGAGGTTGACCGGGGATTCGGCGACGCGCGGCGGCTTCACGCGCTCGGAGGGCGCCGGCGTGAGACCGGTGAGCTGGAATTCGTCCACGTCCTCCGGCCATTCGCCCGAAGTCTGGACCATGCGTGTCGCCAGTGGCTCGTCCACGATGTTGATCACGAACTCCCCCGTTTGTCGGATGTTCCGCAGGGTGTCCTTGGGCTGGCCGCGACGCGAGTTGATCGAAATGCCAACGAGCGGCGGCCGGTTCGTGATGGCGCAGAAGTAAGAAAACGGAGCGACGTTGAGGGCTCCGGAAGCCCCGACCGTCGAGATGAAGGCGATCGGACGCGGAACGATCACGCTGATCATGAAGCGATAGAAATCGCCCGGCGTGTGCTCCTCAGGGTTCATTCTCACGGGCGCGAGGATACGTCAAGCGGGCGGCGGACCGGGCGCGTTTCCAGGCACGTCGGAACGATGCACCGCGCCAGAACTTGCGCGTGCGTCACCCCTCCCTGCTCGAGGAATGCCACGTAGAGGCCGGGCACCACCACGCCACTATCGTCGTCGAGTGCGTCCCAGGTGAAGTCGTACGCGCCCGCGGTGAACGTGCGGTCGAAGAGGGTCCGGATCGACTCGCCGCCCGGCTGGTGGATGCGCAGCGTCGCACGGCCGTCGGCCAGCGTGGTGGAAAGCGTGACGTCGAGATCGAACGGGTTGGGATACGCCGCGAGATCACCGAACGCTGAAACCTGAAGCGTATCCGCGAGCGTGACGTTGGAGCCATGAACGGTCACCGCGACCGTGTCCATCTGGCGGACGAGCACCTGGTAGTTGCCGTCCGGCCGGTACGTGAAACGGAACTCGCCGGCATCGCTCGTCACCGAATCGACCGCCGCTCCGGCCTGGACCAGCAGCACGAGCACTCCGGTCGGCTGATCCACCAGGTAGAACGCTGTGGAGTCGCCGGTGTCGTCGCGGCCCTCGACGTACGCCACGACATTGCCCGAGATCAGGTAGAGCTGACTGCGGGACGGGTCGTCGGTACAGCCTGCCACGCTGAGGGCGGCGATCGCGGCGATCGCCCCCGCCAGGGCACCGGGGTTGGCTCTCATGACACCGCTAGCCTCTCCACCGACCCGCGGGACCGGCATCGGGGCCCGCGTCTTCGAGGTGGATCGGAGGCACGGCCGCACCCGGGCGCTTCTTCATGAGCGCCCCGGCCACGGCGAGGAAGAGGAATGCGCCCGCCGTGCAGAGCGCCGCCTCGGTGAACAGCATGCCGCTCGAGCCCCAGCGGTCGTGGGCTTTGCCGTCGATCAGCGTCATGTAGGCGATCGGCATATTGGAGAGCGAGGCGAACACGCTGTACTTGGTCGCCGCAGCCCCCTTGCCCATGGCTTCGAGCGTGAACGCGGTGAACCCCGCGTAAGTGAGTCCCGTGATGAAGGCGTAAATCAGAGTGAACACGACGAACGACGATTCGGTGCGGGGCGCGAGCGCCATTGCCACCGCGCACACCGCCTGCAGCAGGCCATAGATCACGTAGGCGAGCTGACGTCTCATGCGGTCGCAGATCCAGCCGCCCACCACGCAGCCGATCGCCGAGATCAGCCCGGTCATCGCCCCGGTCGCGAACGCCACGGTGTCGGACGAGGCGTGCCACTCGTTCGCGACCGCCGACCACAGCCCGCCCGCAGCACCGGCGCCGATCGGCAGGAAGCAGAGGAAGAGCGCGATCTGCGGGCCGCGCTGCTTGGCAAGATCCCAGAGATCCTTGACCGCGGCGAGCACACCCGCGAGCGGGCCCTGTCGCGCTCCCGCGGTGAAGTGCCCGGGAGACGGTACCAGGAGCAATGCGAAGCTGCAGAGCAGACAGAGGGCCCCGACGATCGAGGCCGGAATCCACGGCTCCGGCAGGCGCGCCGCGAGCCACAGTCCGAGCCCGCCGCCGAGCCCGGCACCACCCAGGTTCCCGGCCTGGAACCAGCCGCCGGCGCGGCCCTTCTGATCCTCCGGCGTCGCGTACGCCATCAGGCTCTCGACCGACATCCCGAGAAAGGTGGTCGCGAGGCTCCCGAGCAGCGCCACGACCGAAAGTGCCGCGAGCCCGGACTGGGTGGGCGGCATCATCCCCATCGCGGCGATGCCGACGCCGGTCAGGATGCTCCCGATCAGGTACCACCGTTTCTGGTCGAGCGTCGCGTCGGTGATCGGGGCCCACAGGAACTTCCAAGTGTGCGGAATGTAAGTGAGCGCGATCAGCGCTCCCACCGCGGCCACCGAGACCCCGGCCTTCTGAAGCAGGTAGGCGAGCGTGACCGTGAGATAGCCCGAATTGGCGCCGAACGGAATGATCAGCACCATGAATACCCACGGATGGACGTGACGCTGCGCGGACGGGGAGTGGCTCACTTCGTCACGCGGCCCTGGTGTTCGGAGATCAGCGATTCCACCACCGCCGGGTCGGCGAGCGTGGTCACGTCACCGAGCCCGCTGTACTCGCCGGCCGCGATCTTGCGGAGGATGCGGCGCATGATCTTTCCGCTGCGCGTCTTCGGGAGCCCGGTCGCGACGTGGATGATGTCCGGCTGTGCGAAGCCGCCGATCGCGTTTCGCACCTGCTCCTTGAGTGCACCCACCAGCTCCGAGGTCGGCCGCTTCGCGTGCTCGCTGGTGACGATCACGTACGCGTAGATGCCCTGGCCCTTGATGTCGTGCGGGAAACCGACCACCGCGGCCTCGGCCACCGCTTCGTGCGCGACCAGCGCGCTCTCGACTTCGGCGGTTCCGAGCCGGTGCCCCGAGACGTTGAGCACGTCGTCGATGCGGCCGGTGATCCAGTAGTAGCCGTCCTCGTCGCGCCGGCAGCCGTCGCCGGTGAAGTAGTAGCCCTTGTACTGCGAGAAGTAGGTCTCCTTGAAGCGCTGATGATCGCCCCACACGGTGCGCGCCTGGCCGGGCCACGCGGAGCCGAGGCACAGCGCCCCCGAGACGCCGTTCCCCTCCAGCACCGTCCCCTTCTCGGAGTCCACCACGACCGGCTTGATTCCAAAGAACGGCAGCGTCGCCGAGCCGGGCTTGGTCGGCGTCACTCCGGGCAGCGGCGTGATCAGGATGCCGCCGGTCTCGGTCTGCCACCACGTGTCCACCACCGCGCAGCGCCCCTCGCCCACCACGTCGTGATACCAGCGCCAGATCTCGGGGTTGATCGGCTCACCCACCGAGCCGAGCACGCGCAGGCTCTTCCGTGAATAGCGCCGCACCGGCTCGTTGCCGGCCTGCGCGATCGCGCGCAGCGCGGTGGGCGCCGTGTAGAAGATGTTGATGCCGAGGTCGTCCACCATCCGCCAGTAGCGGCCCGGATCGGGATGGGTCGGGATCGACTCGAACATCACCGTGGTCGCGCCGTTCGCGAGCGGTCCGTAGACGATGTAGCTGTGTCCGGTGATCCAGCCCACGTCGGCCGCGCAGCAGTAGATGTCGCCCGGGTGGTAGTCGAATACGAGCTTGTGCGTCATCGCGGCGTACACGAGATAGCCGCCGGTCGTGTGCATCACGCCCTTGGGCTTTCCGGTGCTGCCGGACGTATAGAGGATGAACAGCGGGTCCTCGGCCCCCATCCACTCGGTGGTGGCGGTCGAGCGCTGCGTCTTCATTTCCTCGTCGAGCCAGTGGTCGCGGCCGGGCGCCATCGGCACTTCGTGCTCGGTGCGCCGCGCGACCAGCACGGTCTCGACCACCGAGAGGCCTTCGATCGCGCGGTCGACGATCGCCTTGAGCGGGATCTTCTTCCCGCCGCGCAGGCCCTCGTTCGCAGTGATGAGCACCTTGCAGTGCGCGTCCACGATGCGGTCGCGCAGTGAATCGGCGCTGAAGCCGCCGAATACCACCGAGTGGATCGCGCCGATCCGGGCGCACGCCAGCATCGCGTACGCGGTCTCCGGGATCATCGGCATGTAGATGCAGACGCGGTCGCCCTTCTTCACGCCATGGGCGATCAGCACGTTGGCGAGCCGGCAGACCTCGTGCTTGAGCTCGCGATAGCTCACGTGCCGGTAGACGCCCGGCTCATCGCCCGCCCAGATGATCGCGGTCTGCTCGCCACGCGTGTCGAGATGGCGGTCGACACAGTTGTGGGCGACGTTGAGGCGTCCGCCCGAGAACCACGCGAAGTCCACCGCTTCGAGATCGGCGTCGAGCACCGTGGTCCACGGATGGAACCACGACAGCGTCGACGCCTGCTCGGCCCAGAAGCCGGCCGGGTCTTCGAGCGAGCGCCGATAGAGGCGCTTGTACTCCTCCATGGACTTGATGTGAGCGCGGTCGCGGATGTGCGGCAGGACCGGGTAGAGATCAGGCACGGTCGCTCCTCCCTGGACGGCAACGATGGCCGGTGCGGCGGAACGCAGTCTAGCGTGGGCGGCGGTCCTCCGGCCACGCGGAAATCCGGCTGTGATAGCCTGCGGCACTCCCAAGGAGGCCGACATGCAAGCATTCATCCTGTTCGCGATCCTCATCGTCGCCGCGGTCGCGATCGCCCGGGCGTTTCAGCGCCGCCGCCGCCTCACCGTGCACGATCCCGATGGCCGTCAGGTCACGCGCGACATCGACGGAGGGACTATCCGCAACATCGGTCTGGTCTTCGCAGGCGTAGTCCTCGCCCTCGTCCTGTTCTCGTCGGTGCGCGTCGTCCCGGTGGGTCATGCGCTCGTCGTCTTCAACACGGTCACGAAGAGCTTCAACACCGCGAGACAGGGCGTGGCGCTGGTGGTGCCGATCATCACCAGCACGGCGCTCTACGACCTGCGCCGTCTCGAGTACACCATGACGGCCAACCGCGGCGAGGGACGCCGCGCGAACACCGACGATTCGATCTGGTCGCCCACCCAGGAAGGTCTCCAGGTCGGCATCGACCTCACGATCTGGCACCACATCGATCCCGTCCGGGTGGCCGAGATTCACCAGCGGATCGGCCCCGACTTCGAGGAGAAGATCATCCGTCCCGCGGTGCGGTCGGTGATCCGTCTCGTGATCTCGGAGTTCGCGGTGATGGACGTCTACTCGGCCAAGCGCGCCAGCATCCAGACCGAGATCAACCAGAAGCTCAGGGTGCTGCTCGAGAAGGACGGCTTCATGATCGACGAGGTCGTGCTGCGCGACGTGCGTTTCACGGACGACTTCGCGAAGGCGATCGAGCAGAAGCAGATCGCCCAGCAGACCGCCGAGCAGATGAAGTACACGCTCGAGAAGGAGCAGCGCGAGGCGGAGCGCAAGGTGATCGAGGCCAACGGTCGCGCGAAGGCGATCGAGATCATCAATCACGCGCTGGCGCAGAACCCGAACTACATCAAGTACCTCTACGTGGACAAGCTGTCGGACAAGATCAGCGTGATCGTCTCGGACCAGGCCACGATCATGGATCTCAAGGGCATCCTGGACAGCCGGAAGTAGCCGCAGGTCGATTCATGACCGGACGGACGAGCCAGTCGAGGCCCCGGACGAGCCCTGCCAGCATCGCGCTGATCCGCGGCATCAACGTCGGCAAGGCCAAGCGCGTCGCGATGGCCGACCTCAAGAAGCTCTTCGAGGGTCTCGGGCTCACCGACGTCCGCACGCTGCTCAACAGCGGAAACGTCGTGTTCCACGGCACGACGAAGGGCGATGCTGCGGCACTCATCGAGGCCGCCATGACGAAGAAGCTCGGCGTCTCGGCGCGTGTCATGGTCGTCGATGCCGCTGAGGTGTCCGCCATGATGCTGGCGAACCCGTTCTCCAAGGTGGCGAAGGATCCTTCGCGGATGCTGCTCGGGGTCCTGGGCAGCGCGGCGGATGCGAGGAAGCTGGCGCCGCTGGCGAAGCAGGACTGGTCGCCGGAACAGCTGGCGGTCGGGAAGCGGGCGGCCTACCTGTGGTGCCCGGAGGGGATCAGCGCGGGCCGGCTGTTCTTGGGCTTGCACAAGGCCCTGGGGGACGGGATCACGGCCCGCAACTGGGCGACGATGACGAAGCTCCTCGCTCTCGCCGAGTCGCACGCATGACCTCGCTGGTCTTGGCGCTCGCGCTCGCCGCGTCCCCGGGGCCCGGCCTCGAAGCGCGCTTCGCCGCGGCGCTCGACAGCGGACGCGCCGACCACGCGCTCGCGATCGCCGATTCCATCCTGCGCTCGCGCGAGGCGCGGAAGGCGAAACCCCTCGACGTGGCGGGCTGCGCCGATTCGCTGGCGCTCGGCCTTTTCGCGCTCGGGACTCCGGAAGGCTGGCAGGCGGCCGAAAAGCTGTTCGAGCGCTCGCTCGAGATCCGGAAGAAGACGTTGGGCCCGCGCGACCTCAAGGTGGCGCTCACGCTGGCGGCGCTGGCGACGCTCGACGACTACGAGGGCGAGTGGACCTCGGGCGTGAAACGCGCCGAGGAGGCACTGTCGATCCGGCGCGAGCGCGCCGGGCCGCGCGACGTGGCGACCGCCTC
>DAIUEO010000030.1:28416-28880 GCA_036845125.1 Candidatus Eiseniibacteriota bacterium
GGACTCCGGAACTACGTCCTCGCCCGGAGCGAGCTCGAGCGCGCGCTCAAGATCGCCGAGCCGGCGCTCGGGCCCACTCACCCCAGGATCGGCCTGCTCCTCAACAACCTGGGGTTCGTGCTCTGGGAGACGCGCGACGTGGCGACCGCCTCGAGCCTGAGACAGGTCGGCATGCTGCGCTTCTCGCTCGGCGAGTACGCCGCGGCCGAGTCGCTGGTCGCGGCCTCGCTCGCCATCCAGGAGACGCTCGAGGGTGATCAGACCCAGCGCATCGCCGACAACCTCAACAACCTCGGCGAGATCGCACGCGCGCAGGATCGCTACGACCGTGCCGAGGCGTACTTCCGCCGTGGCACCGAGGTGGCGCGCAAGCTGCCGGAGGACGCGCCGCTGCGCGTGGCGCTCATCAACAATCTCGCGGGCGTCTACCGCGACCTCGCGCATTATTCCGACGCCGTGCCGCT
>DAIUEO010000031.1:0-1575 GCA_036845125.1 Candidatus Eiseniibacteriota bacterium
GGCGGTGGTGGTGGTGGTGGTGGACCGCGGGTCCAGGGCGAGGTGAAGTGGTTCAACGAAGGGAAGGGATTCGGATTTATCCAGGACGGCAGCGGCGACGACGTTTTCGTTCACTTCTCGGCGATCCAGGGCGACGGTTTCCGGACGCTGACCGAAGGCGACAAGGTAGAGTTCGAGGTGGTTCCCGGCGCCAAGGGTCGCCAGGCCGCCAACGTCACCCGCATCGGCTGATCCGGCCGACCCGTTCTTTTCCTGGAGGAGCCTTCGCCTGACGGCGGAGGCTCCTCGTGTCGACGGAGCGACAAACATGGTCGAAACGTCGAAGGGCCTCTCGGCCCTGAACGAGGAGTTCGTCGAGGTCACGTTCCGGCACGAGCCGGTCCTCGCGACCGCGGTTGGCATCCACGATTACGACCATCTCCTTCCGGACGAGTCCCTCGAGGGTTTCGCCGCGCGTCGCGCCTGGCTCGCCGATTTCTCCGCGCGGGTCGCGCGCGAGGTGAGCCGTTTCGGGCCGGAGGTATTGGACACCGACCTCGCGCTGCTCGAGTCGCGGCTCGCCGCGATGAGCATCGAGCTGAACGAGGTCGAGAGCCGGCGCCGCGATCCGGTGCGCGGTCCCGAGAACGCGCTCGACGGCGTGTTCCTCCTGATGTCCCGGACGTTCGGACCGCTCGTCGAGCGGAAGGAGGCGGTGCTCGCGCGGTTGATGGCGACGCCGGCCTATCTCGAGCGCCTGCAGCCACAGCTCGACCGGGTTCCCGCTCCGCTGGTCGAAGCGGCGGTCGAAGTCGTCGCCAGCGCTCCCGCCTTCGTGGACGACGTCGTGCGCGCGCTGAGACGCAGCTTCCCGGGCGAGGCCGAGCGGATCGAGCACGCCGGCGATCGCGCCCGGCTCGCGTTCCTCGCCTACCGCGAGTTCCTCGAGCGCGACCTCGCGCCGCGCGCCACGGCCCAGGCCGGGATCGGCGCGAACGCGTTCCGCCGCCGGCTGCGCGAGGAGCACCGTCTCGACCTGGAACTCGAGGCGATCGAGCAGCTCGGGCGCGACGTGCTCGCCTCCTCGCTCGCCGCCCTCGACGAAGAGGCGCGCCGCATCGATCCCGCGCGCGACTGGCGCGAGCAGATCTCGGCGGCCGCGGCCCGCCATCCCGAACCCGCGCACCTGCTCGAGGCCTACGGGGCGGAAACCGAGCGTGCCCGCGATTTCGTCGTGGAACGGCGCCTCGCTCCGGCGGAGCACGACGTGCTCGAGCTGGTCGAGACGCCGATCCACCACCGCGCGCTCGTGCCGTGGACGCTCTACCTGACGCCCCCGCCGTTCGACGAGCGGCCGGCCGGGATCTTCTTCGTGACCCCCGTCGATCAGTCGCGTCCGCGCGAGCAGCAGGAGGTGCAGCTGCGCGGACACGCGTTCGCGCGCATTCCGCTGATCGTCGTGCACGAGGCCTATCCGGGGCGGCACCTGCAGGCCTCCTGCGCGCGGCGCGCCCGCACCCGGCTCCGCCAACTCGCTTCCAACGATCTCCTCGCCGAGGGCTGGGTGGGTGGCGACGTCGCTTTCGCCGATCTCGT
>DAIUEO010000031.1:1585-17249 GCA_036845125.1 Candidatus Eiseniibacteriota bacterium
CCTCGCCGAGGGCTGGGCGCTCTACTGCGCCGAGCTCATGGACGAGCAGGACTATTTCGGCGATCCGCTCACCCGGCTCTTCCGCCTGCGCGACCTCGCGCTCCGGGCCTGCCGCGTCATCGTCGACACCTCGCTCCACTGCGGGCGCCTCGACTTCGACCAGGCGGTCGATCTCCTCGAGCGCCAGGTCATGATCGAGCGCTCCGAGGCGGTGCGCGAGGTGCGTCGCGCGGTGATCCAGCCGACCCATCTGCTCAGCTACCTCGTGGGCAAGCACCAGATCGAGGGGATCCGCGCCGAAGCCGAGCGCCGGCTGGGATCCAACTTTCACCTCCACGACTTCCACCGCGCGCTGCTCTCCGCCGGCGCGCTGCCGCCGGCGCTGGTCCGCGAGGACACGCTGCGCGCGCTCGGTGTGACGACCGGCCCGAAGGCCGGTGCGTGAGCGCAGCTCCGCGCCTCTTCCACCTCCGGCCGGCCGCGTGAGCGGCGACGCCCGGCTCGCGCCGGAACCGCTGCTCGAGATCGGGGATCGCGGTGACCTGCCGTTTCTCGTCGAGCACTGGTACTTCGGGTCGCAGACCCGCCGCTACATCATCCTCCGCCGCATCCGCGAAGTGCTGAAGCGGAGCGGAATCCGTCCCGGCTCCCGCGCGCTCGAGCTCGGCTGCGGCTGGGCGTACGGCTCGCTGTGGGCGCGGCGCTCGGGGGCGAACCCGGTCGGCATCGACCTCGGCCTCGACCAGCTCCGCTGGGCGCGACGGCGGCTGCCCGAGGGCGCCACCCTCGACCTCGCCGGGGCCAACGCGAAGGCTCTCCCGTTTCGCGACGGCGCGTTCGACGCGGTGTTCTCGGTCGAGATGCTCGAGCATGTGTTTCGCCCCGATCGTCCCGCCGTGATGGCCGAGATCGCGCGCGTGCTGAAGCCGGGGGGAACGGTGGCGCTCTCGACCCCCAACGCCGCCTCGCCGATCGAGGTCGTGAAGCGGCTGGCGGTGCGCTGGCCGGCGCTCCGCCGCCGGCTGCCCGAGGCGTGCTTCCCCGAAGCAGCCGACGATGCCGCCGCCTACCACCCGTACCACTACCACCATCCGGTCGCCGTCTCGGAGCTGCGCGAGGGCCTGGCCGGCGCCGGCCTCGAGGTGCTCGGCGCCCGGCGGTTTCTGTGGGCGCTCAAGACCGGGCCGGACGCGCTGCTCGGCGTCGCTCGTTCCCTGGAGGCGGCCGCGGAGACGATTCCGCTCGTCAACCGTTTGGGCGCCACCACGTTGGTGTGGGCGCGGCGCCCGTCGAACGGCCCCCGCCTTTGACATTGGACGCGCGGGAAGCCCAAAGTCGCTCCCAGATGAATTCGACCTGGATTCTCGGAGGAATCCGGACCCCCTTCGCCAAGGCCGGCGGCGCATTTGCGTCCACGCCGGTTTACGAACTCGGCCGGACGGCGGTCACGGAGCTCTTTGCCCGGCTCAACCTCGAGCCCGGGCAGATCGACCATGTGATCCTCGGCAACTGCGCCCAGCCGGCCGAAGCCGCGAACAGCGCCCGCATCACGGCATTGCTCGCCGGGGTCCCCGAGTCGGTCCCGGGCGCCACCGTGCACCGCAACTGCGCCTCCGGGATGGAGGCGGTGGCGGATGCCGCCTATCGGATCAGCGCCGGTGACGCGCAGCTCGTGCTCGCGGGCGGCATGGAGTCCATGAGCCTGATCCCGCTCCAGTTCCGGCAGAGCTACGCCGACTGGCTCGGCAGTCTCATGCGTTCGAAGACCCTGTCCACCAGGCTCGGCGTGCTGACGCGCTTCAGGCCCGCGATGCTGAGCCCGCGCATCGCGCTGGCCGAAGGCCTCACCGACTACACCTGCGGACTCAACATGGGGGAGACCGCCGAGGTGCTGTCGCGCGAGTTCCGCATCACGCGCGAGCAGCAGGACGAGTTCGCGCTCATGAGCCACCAGCGGGCACTGGCCGCGCGCGGTCGGCTGCGCGAGGAGATCGTGCCGGCGTTCCCGCGCCCGCGCTTCGAGATGGTGGCCGACGATACCGGCCCCCGCGAGGGGCAGACCTTGGAGGCGCTCGCGAAGCTCAAGCCCTACTTCGACCGCCGTAACGGCACCGTGACGGTGGGCAACTCCTGCCAGGTGACCGATGGCGCCGTCGCGCTGGTCGTCGGGAGCGAGGAGGCGGCGCGCAGCTGGTCCACGCCTCCGCTCGGTCGCATCCGCTCGTTCGCGTTCGCGGGCCTGTCCCCGAAGCGCATGGGACTCGGGCCGGTGTTCGCCATGAACGCGGCGCTCGAGCGCGCCGGGCTCGCGCTCTCCGATTGCGAGCTGTTCGAGATCAACGAAGCCTTCGCTGCTCAGGTGCTGGCGTGCGTCCGGGCGGCCCGCTCCGACGAGTTCGCGCGCCGCGAGCTCGGCCGCGACCGTGCGCTCGGCGAGATTCCGCTCGACCGTCTCAACGTGAACGGGGGCGCGATCGCCCTCGGGCATCCGGTGGGCGCCAGCGGCGGGCGGCTCCTGCTCACGCTGCTCCACGAGATGCGGCGCCGCAATCTGCGGCGCGGCATGGCCGCGCTGTGCGTCGGCGGCGGCCAGGGTGCGGCCTTCGTCCTGGAGCGTGACGCATGAGCGCGAGGGCCGCCTGATGCCGGTGTTCCGCGTGGAACGCCCCGAGCGCGGGATCGCGCACCTCGTCTTCGACGATCCCGAACGCAAGGTGAACGTGTTCGACGAGCGCGCGATGTCCGATCTCGAGACCGCGCTCGACGAGCTCGAGCACGACAAGGACCTGGTGGGCGTCATCGTCCGCGGGAAGCCGGGCTCGTTCATCGCCGGCGCCGACGTGAATGGCATCGCGGCGGTGACCGATCCGGCGCAGGTGAAGCAGCTCGTGAGCCGCGGTCAGTCCGCGTTCGCGCGTCTCTCGGGCCTGCGCGGCCCGACGGTCGCCGCGATCGACGGGGTGTGTCTCGGCGGGGGACTCGAGATCGCGCTCGCGTGCGACAGCCGGGTGGCGAGCGAGGAGCCTCACACCCAGCTCGGGGTGCCGGAGGTCATGCTCGGCATCGTTCCGGCGTGGGGTGGAACGACTCGGCTGCCGCGCCTCGTCGGGCTGAGCGCCGCGCTCGATCTCGTGCTCACCGGGCGCACCCTCGACGCGCGGCGCGCCGTGAAGATCGGGCTCGTGGCGCGCGCGGTGCCGCAGGCGTGGCTGCTCGAGCAGGCGCGCCGCCGGCTGGACGAGATCTCCGGGCGGCCGCGTGCCGCGCGCGCCGACGTCTACCGGCCGAAGAGCCTCGCGGCCCGTCTCATCGACACGACCCCGCCCGGCCAGCGAATAGCCTTCCAGCAGGCCAGGAAATCGGTGCTCGAGCGCACCGGCGGGAATTACCCCGCGCCGCTCGCCGCCCTCGAGGTGATGCGCGGCGGCCTCGGGAAGCCTTTTCCCCAGGGGCTCGCGCTCGAAGTCGAGAAGGTGAGCGGGCTCGCCACCGGCCCGGTCTGCAAGAACCTGATCCGCGTTTTCCTGACCTCCGAGCAGGCGAAAAAGAAGTCGCCGGTGGCGGCCGCGATTCCGCCGCGAACGATCCAGCGCGCGGCGGTGATCGGAGCCGGCGTCATGGGCGGGGGCATCGCCGAGCTCGCGAGCCGGAGCGGGGTGCGCGTGCGGCTCCGCGACATCCAGCCGCAATCGCTGACGCGGGCGCTCGAGACGGTGCGCGATCTCATCGACGAGCGGAGCCGGAAGCGCCGCGCGACCCCGAGCGAGGCCGCCATGCAGTGGTCGCGGATCGAGCCCACGCTCGAGCTGACCGGGCTCCAGGCGGTGGATCTCGCGATCGAGGCGGTGGTCGAGGACCTCGAGGTCAAACGCCGCGTGTTCGGCGAGCTCGAAGCGCGGATGCGGCCCGACGCCGTGATCGCGACCAACACCTCGTCGCTTTCGGTGGCTGCGCTCGCCGAGGGACTCGCGCGTCCGGAGCGCTTCTGCGGTTTCCACTTCTTCAACCCCGTCCACCGGATGCCGCTCGTCGAGGTGGTGCGTGGCCCGCGCACCTCGGACGAGACGCTGGTGACGGCGGTGACCTTCGCGCGGCGTCTCGGCAAGACGCCGGTCGTCGTGCAGGACGCTCCGGGGTTCGTGGTGAACCGCGTGCTCATGCCCTACCTGAGGGAAGCGCTCCACCTGACCGAGGAGGGTTTCGCATTCCCGGACGTCGACGCCGCCATGCGGCGCTTCGGAATGCCGATGGGTCCCTTCGAGGTGGTGGACGAGGTGGGCGTCGACGTGGTGCGCAAGGTGGCGGGCGTACTGGGCGCCGCGTTTCCCGACCGGATGGCGCCGACCGACACGCTGGACCGCCTGTTCGAGGCGGGACGGCTGGGCCGCAAGAGCGGCGCCGGTTTCTACCGGCACGAGGGCAGGCGCCGCCGGCCCGACTCCCAGGTTCCCGCGCTGCTCGGTCTCGGCCGGAGACGCACGCCGACCTCGCCGGAAGCCCTGGCCGAGCGCATGGTGCTCGCGATGATCAACGAGTCCGCGCGCTGTCTCGGGGACGGCGTGGTCGAGAGCGCCGAGATGCTCGACCTCGCGATGATCATGGGCGCCGGATTCCCGCCCTTCCGCGGCGGACCGCTACGCCACGCCGACACGATCGGCGTCGAGCGGGTGGCGGCGCGGCTGACCGCCCTCCAGGCCCAGCGCGGTGAGCGCTATCGACCGGCGGCCCTCATCACCGAGCTGGCCTCACGCGGGCGCGGCTTCACGACCGCGGACTCCGGGCGCCCGGCACCCGTTCGCCCGCTCCCTGGCGCGACGGTTCTCGAAGCCACCGGCTGATCCGGTCCCCGGAAGCTGCCAAAAACAAAGACGCCCGGTGCACCTGCACCGGGCGTTCTTCGTTGCTCAGCGGACATGCCTGTCGCGGAGCAGTGCTGCTGTCTTGGAAGACTGCCTTGCGCTGACTGGTATGGAGGTACCGCGCCACGTGCTCGCATTCACGTGACGCACCTATAGACGCGCTGACCCCCCTGAAAGTTGCAAACCGACCGTTAAGATTCTCGGCAGGGACCGCCCGAGCCGCGCTCGGCGGGTCTCAAGCCCCCGCTGGTCGCGGGGCGGGCGGCGGGAACGCCTCCAGGCCGCCGCCGCGGGGTGGCGCCTCGACTCCGGCGGTGGTCGCGGGGGCCGGCGCCTGCGGCTCGTCCGGGCGCGGCAGCGGCTCGAGCTTCTCGCCGCGCAGCACCCGGTCCATCTGGTCGCCGTCCATCACCTCGCGCTCGAGGAGCGCGTTCGCGATCAGGTGCAGCTTGTCGAGGTTCTCCCGCAGGAGCTCGAGCGCCCGGTTGTGGGCGTTCTCCACCATGCGCCGCACCTCCTCATCGATCAGCTCGGCGGTGCGCTCGCTGTAGTCCTTGTGGGAGGAGATCTCGCGACCCAGGAAGACCATCTCCTCCTTCTTGCCGAAGGTGAGGGGCCCCAGGTTCTCGCTCATGCCGAGTTCGCACACCATGCGGCGCGCGAGACCCGTGGCACGCTCGAGATCGTTGGCCGCGCCGGTCGTGAGGTGGTTGAAAATGAGCAGCTCGGCGGCGCGTCCGCCCATCGCCATGCAGAGCGAGCGGACCAGGTCCTCCTTCGAGCGCGAGTAGCGCTCCTCCCTGGGCAGGTAGGAGGTGATGCCGAGCGCGCGTCCGCGCGGAATGATCGTGATCTTGTCGACCGGGTCCGATCCGGGGATCAGCCAGGCGACGAGCGCGTGACCCGCTTCGTGATAGGCGGTGCTGCGCCGCTCGTCCTGGCCCATGACGAGGCTCTTCCGCTCCATGCCGAGCATCACCTTGTCCTTGGCGTCCTGGAAATCCTCGCCCTGGACCTTCTTGCGATTGCGGCGCGCCGCGAGCAGCGCCGCCTCGTTGACCAGGTTCGCGAGATCGGCGCCGGCCAGGCCGGGCGTGCCGCGCGCGATCTGGCCGAGGTCGACGCCGTCGGCGAGCGGGATCTTCCGGGTGTGCACGCGGAGGATGCCCTCGCGCCCGCGCACGTCCGGCCAGTCCACGACGATCTGGCGGTCGAAACGGCCCGGACGGAGCAGCGCGGGATCCAGCACGTCGGGACGATTGGTGGCCGCGATCATGATGACGCCCTCGTTCGAATCGAAGCCGTCCATCTCGACCAGCAGCTGGTTCAGGGTCTGCTCGCGCTCGTCGTGACCGCCGCCGAGTCCGGCGCCGCGATGGCGGCCGACGGCGTCGATCTCGTCGATGAAGATGATGCACGGCGCGTTGCGCTTGCCCTGCTCGAAGAGGTCGCGCACGCGGGAGGCGCCGACGCCGACGAACATCTCGACGAAGTCCGAGCCGGACATCGAGAAGAACGGCACGCCGGCCTCACCCGCCACCGCTTTCGCGAGCAGCGTCTTGCCGGAGCCCGGAGGGCCGAGCAGCAGCGCGCCCTTGGGAATCCGGCCGCCGAGCCGCTGGAACTTCTGCGGCTCCTTCAGGAACTCGATGATCTCCTGCAGCTCCTGCTTGGCCTCGTCGCAGCCGGCCACGTCCTTGAACGTGACCTTGGGCTGGGTCTCGAGCAGCACCCGCGCGCGGGTCTTGCCGAACTTGAGTGCGGCGCTGCCACCGGCCTGCATCTGGCGCAGGATGAACAGCCACGCCGCGAAGATCATGACGAGCGGAAGCCAGGTGAAGAGCAGCGAGAGCCAGTTGACCCCGGCGTTCTTCACTTCGATCTCGATGCTGGGATTGGTCAGCCACACCCGCTCCGGCAGGTTCTCGCCGTCGCCGAGGATATTCGTGCGGAAGTTCTTGAAGCTCGTGTCGTGGCCGCTGATGCGGATCGTCGACTCGTGCTTGAGCTCGCCCGTCACCGAGCGCTCGACGATCTGCAGGTTCGCGATGTTGCCCTTGGTGACCTCGTCGATGAAGCGCGTGTACGACACCTCGACTCGCGGCGGCGTCATGAAGCTCCCCTGGTACATGCGGTACGCCACCAGGGAGAGCAGGATCACGAGCGCCCAGAAGGCCAGGGTGCGGAAGGGACGGCCGGGGGTCACCGGAACGGGATTCTTGCGGCCTCCCGGGTTCCGGCGCGGCTCGCGCCGTCCGTTCCCGGGCTCTGATTCACGTCTCAGCTTATTCAATCGCTGAAGTCTCCTCGAGGATGCCTACGTAGGGCAGATTTCGGTAGCGCTCGGCCGCATCCATGCCGTACCCGACAACGAATTCGGTCCCGATCCTCCATCCCGTGAAATCGATCGGAACCTGGACCTTGCGACAGGGAACCTTGTCCAGCAGCGCAGCCACTTGGATGCTCTTTGCTCCGCGGGAGTCCAGAAGATTCCGGATGGCCGTCAGGCTGATCCCGGAATCGACCACTCCCTCGCACAGGACGATGTCACGGCCCGTGATGTCCTCCCTCAGATCGGCCAGTATCCGGACTGTTCCGGTGGTCGTTGTCCCCGCGCCGTAGCTCGAAACCGAGAGAAAGTCCAGATCCAGGTCGATCGGCGTCGCCCGCGCGAGATCGCACTGGAACATGCAGGCCCCTTTGAGCACTCCGACGAACAGCGGTCTCGTGTCGCCCAGCCGGCGCGCCACGTCGAGCCCCATCTCCCGCACCCGGGCCGCGATCTGCTCCGGGCTGAAGAGCATTCGCACCCTGGGCTCGACCGCCGTTCCACCACTCATGACGGATCGTTCCCTCCGCCGGAGCGCCGGCGTGCTCCGTGTGTCATCGGCCCGCTGCGGCTTCCAGTGGAGCCGTCCGGCCCGCCTTCGTTCGATCGCTCGAGACGGAGCCAGCGCGGCTCCCGCAGGGCGACGACGCCGGCCGGAAGGTTCAGACGGGCTCCGATTCTCGAGCTGCTGAGCAGATGCTCGAGTGCCAGAAGGTGCCGGTCCGTAAGGCCGTCGTGGGAAGGATTCAGGCGACTCCAGCAGCTGCCGAGCACCGCCCGGCGGACGGGCGCGGAACAGCGGGAGACACCGCGCGGATCCAGCCTAACCGCCCCCGATCCGGTCCGGCAAGCCCCGGCCAGGAGGCGCTTCGCCGCGGCCTCGGAAGTGCGCCGGGCGGCAGCCGCCTCGGCCGCGATCCGGGCGGCGTGGCGGGCCAGGACGGTCCGGCGCGGGCCGGCCAGCCCGGCGGCGCTGGCCAGCGCCGGGATGGCCTCGTGGCGGATGCGGCTCCGGAGGTAGGCCGGGTCGCGGTTACTTGAATCCTCCCGCCAGCCGATGCCGGCGGCCTCGAGGTCGGCCACGATCTCGGGGCGCGTGATTTCGAGCAGCGGGCGGATCCAGGGCCCGCGTCGCGCGGGAATGCCGGCGAGCCCGGCGAGCCCGGTGCCGCGCGTCAGCCGGATCAGCAGCGTCTCGAGCTGGTCGTCCGCGGTGTGGGCGGTGGCGATGGCGACCGCGCCGGCCCTGCGCGCCGCCGCGAGCAGGAATTCCTGGCGCAGGCGCCTGAGACCGGCGTGGCCGCTCAAGCCCCGACGACTCATGCGCGCCGCACAGTTCCACCGCGCATCGTGAAGCGGGACTTGGAGCCGCTCGCACAGCTCGCGCACGAAGTCCCGATCGCCGTCGGCTTCACGTCCCCGCAGTCCATGATGAAGGTGCGCCGCCCGGATTTCGATTCCGCGCTCGCGAGCGAGGCGGGAGAAACCGAGCAGCAGGGCCGTCGAATCAGCGCCACCGCTCACCGCCACCAGCACGCGGCTGCCGGCCGGCACCGCGCACGCGCCCTCGAGCGCACGACGCAGCGCAGGCTCCACGCGTCTCAGACGGCTGGGCGGGAGAGTGCGCAAAGGGTTCTCCGGACGGATGCTGCTCCCGAACGGCCCACGAAGAAAACCTGGTGGCGGCGGAGGGACTCGAACCCCCGACAAGAGGATTATGATTCCCCTGCTCTACCAGCTGAGCTACACCGCCACATGGGGGCCGTCGCCGGAACGCCGCGGAAGCGGCCCGGAATGACGACGGGGCAGGGACGTTATTGAACGCGAGCGGTCGAAGTCAAACCCCGGCGGAGCCGACGGCCTTGCCGGAGGCTGCCTCCGTGACCGGCTCGCCGGTTTCGACGGGCGGGACGTCCTGCGGGCGAATCCGGAAGATGCGCGTCAGCTCGCCGCGCAACTGTCCCTCGTCGAGTCCCTGGTTCATGCGCCCGCGGAAGGCGACCGAGATTCCGCCGGACTGCTCGCTCACCACGATGATCGCGGCGTCCGATTCCTCGGAGAGCCCGAGGGCCGCGCGGTGGCGCATGCCGAGCGTCGACGAGAGACGCGGATTGCTCGTGAGCGGCAGGATGCAGGAGGCCGCGACCACGGTGTCCTCGCGCAGGATCACCGCGCCGTCGTGGAGCGGCGAGCCCGGGCTGAAGATGGTGGTCAGCAGCTCGGCCGAGATCTTGCCGTCCACCCGGGTTCCCGTCTCGACGAAGTTCCGGAGGCCCGTGTTGCGCTCGATCACGATCAGGCCACCCTGCCGACGCTCGGCGAGCGCCTCGACCGCGCGCACGATCTCGCCCAGCACCCCGTAGGTGTCGCCGCGCAGGAACGACCGGAAGTAACGGGTGCGGCCGAAGACCGCGAGCGCATGCCGCAGCTCCGGCTGGAACAGGATCACGAAGGCGATGAGCCAGACGGTCTTGAGGCTGTCCACGATCCAGCGGATCGCGATCAGGTCGAGCTCCCGCGCCACCAGGCCGACCAGCACGATCAGCAGGAGCCCCACGTACATCTGGGCCGAGCGCGTCCCCTTGACGAGGATCAGCAGCCGGTAGAAAAGGATCGCGACGAGGAAGATGTCGAGGATGTCGAGGATCCAGATGCCGTGAACCGGAGTCATGATGACGCGACTCTAGCAGAACCTCTTTCCGCATCGATGGCCCGGGTGTAATTTCCGCCGTCCATGGCACCCGAGCCGCGTACCCCCGACCCGGTTCTCGATCCGTCGCCCGCGTCCTGGCGCGCGACACTGATCGCCCGCACCTGGATCGTGATGGCCATCACCGCGGGAATCGCGCAGGCGATCGTGATCGCCTCGTACCTGCCGGCGGTGGCGCCACCCCAGGTGTGGATCGGCGCGGCGCTCTACGCCGCGGGCCTCCTCGTCACCTGGCTGACCCGCCGCGCGCCGCGCGTCCAGGCCATCATCATGCTCGCTGCCCTCGTGATGATCACCCCGATCCTGTTCGCCACGGCCGGGCTCACGCCTGCGGCCTTCCTCTGCCTCACACTGGCCTGCGTTCTGGCCGCGATCCTGGTGAGCACCCGAGCCTCGATCGCCTTCTTCGGGGCGGCGCTGGTTGCGATCGTGGGGGGCGCGCTGTGGGTCACCGGCATGCGCGCCATGCCCGATGCCGAAGTCCCCTTCGATCCTCTCGCCTGGGCCCGGAACGGAGTCGTCTGGCTCGCGATGACGGGATGGGTGGTGTTTGCCGTGGTGTGGATCACGCGGCGCTTCGAGGCCAGCCTGGTCGCGAAGGACCGCGCACTCGACCGCCTGCGCGTCGAGGAGCAGCAGCGGCTCGACGCCGAGCGGCGGCACCACCAGGCCGCCATGGAGCTGATCGAGGCTCAGAAGCGCGAGGTGCTCGGCCGGCTCGCCAACGGCGTCGCCCACGACTTCAACAATTCGCTGCTCGTGATCCTCGGCTGGAACGAGATGCTGAAGAGCGGCGCGCTGCCCGAGGACAAGCGGCGCCTGGGTCACGCCGCGATCGCGAGTGCCGCGGATGGGGCAGCGCAGCTCGCGCGTCACCTGCTGACCATCGGCCGCCGCCAGGCGGAGCACCGCAAGCCCACGCGGCTGGGACCGCTGGTCGAGGAGGCGGCCCGCCATCTCAGGCACCTGCTGCCCGACGACATCCGGATCGAGACCCGCATCGAGTCCGCGCCGCCGGTGGTGATCGATCGCTCGCAGATGCACCAGGTCCTGCTCAACCTGGCGCTCAACGCGCGCGATGCGATGCCGCGCGGCGGCACCCTCGAATTCTCGCTCCACAGCGTGCGCGGCGAAGACGCGGGCCTGCCCGCCGGCCGCGGCTGGGTGGAGCTGATCGTCCGCGACGACGGCACCGGCATGGACGAAGCCACGCTCGCCCGCCTGTTCGAGCCCTATTTCACCACCAAGCCCGAGGGCCACGGCACCGGGATCGGGCTCGCCACCACCCAGGCCATCGTGAAGGCTGCCGGCGGCCAGATCCGCATCCACAGCGCACCGGGCCAGGGCAGCCGCGTGACCATTCAGCTCCCGGTCAGCGAGGCCGCTGTGAGTGACGACGATGCCGATGGCGTGACCACCGACCCGAAGGTGCTGCCTGGCACGCGGGTCGCCGTGGTCGAGGACGACGAGGGCGCGCGCAAGTTCATTGCGATGGCGCTGCGCACCGCGGGCTATGACGTGCTCGAGGCGCGGGACGGCGACGCCGCGCTCGAGCTCCTGCGGGATATCGAGCCGGTGGACGCGCTGTGCGTGGACGCCATCGTGCCGGGCGCCCCCGTGGAGCGCGTCATCGAGGCCTTCCGCCGCCGCGTGCCCGGCGGGCCGGTGCTGGTGTGCTCGGGGAACGTCGGCTCCGATCGCGTGCGCGAACTGATCGAGCATGGCGAGCTGCCGCTGCTGGCCAAGCCGTTCACGGGAACCCAGCTGGTCGCGAAGCTCGCCGAGCTGATCGGCTCCGGCCGCAGCGTGCGCGACCGGGCCTGACCGGCGTTCAGCGCAGCGCCTTCCGGATCTCCTCCGCCATTCGCACCGCGCGCACCGTCGCCGCGACGTCGTGGGTGCGGATCACCCGCGCGCCGAGAAACACCGCCACCGCGGCGACCCCGAGACCGCCTTCGAGCCTCAGGTCGACCGGGAGATCGAGCGTCCTGCCGATGAAGCTCTTCCGCGAGGCGCCGATCACCACCGGTCGATCGAGCCGCACGAGCTCGCCGAGTCGCGCCAGCAGCTCGAAGTTGTGAGCGGCGGCCTTGGCGAAGCCGAGTCCGGGGTCGAGCGCGATCCGCTCGTCGTCGATGCCGGCCGCCCGCGCCGCCGCACGCCGGGACTCGAGGTGCTCGCGGACCTCGCGCGCCACGTCGTCGTAGTGCGCCTCCTGCTGCATGGTCGAAGGCGTGCCCTTCAGGTGCATCAGCACCACGCCGGCTCCTGAGCGCGCCACCACCCCCGCCATCGCGGGATCCGCAAGGGCGGTGACGTCGTTCACCACGTGGGCGCCGGCCGCGAGCGCCTGCGCGGCGACCTCGGCACTCGCGGTGTCGACCGAAAGCGCGACGCGCGATTCGCACGCGAGCTCCGCCAGCACCGGGGCGAGCCGGCGCCACTGTTCGGAAGCCGGCACCGGCGCGGCGCCGGGCCGGGTGCTCTCGGCCCCGAGATCCAGGATCGCGGCGCCCTCGGCTTCGAGCTCACGCGCGCGGGTGATCGCCGCCGCCGGATCGAGATGCTGCCCGCCGTCCGAGAACGAGTCCGGCGTGACGTTCACCACGCCCATGACGAGCGGACCTGCGGCGAAGTCGAAGGTGCGATCCCGGCAGCGCCAGATCACGGGGCTCTCAGCGGCGCTTCAGCGCTTCCTTGAGCCGCCGGATCTGGTCTGCGTGATCGTGGGCATGGGCCGAGTAGATCTCGAGCCAGCGTTCGGCGTCGTAGGGCCCCGATTCGGTGTGCCAGCCCGGGCGCTTCCAGTCCTTCTCGGTCATCGCCTTCAGGACCGGGACCGTGTTGGCGCGCGCGGCCCAGAACATGGCGAGCGCCGGTGCGATGTCGCGCTCGTTGTAGCGCAGCCGGATCGCGAACTGCTCCTGGTCGTAGCCCTGGATCAGCGGGTGCTCCATGCAGATCAGCCGGCGGAGGCGGATGGCGGAGATGCTCTCGCTGTCCGCCAAGTGGTGAACGATCTCGGCGGCGGTCCATTTTCCGGGGATCGCCTGCACGGTCAGCGACTCCGGGGGGAAGCCGTCGAGGGCCGCGGCCACGGCGTCCGCGCCGCCGGCATAGCGGGAAATCAGCTCCGCGCGCGTTTCGGGGGTCATCCTGCAAGTCTCCTTCCGGCAAGGGAATCCATGGGGGGCTCGACCCGGGGCGCGGCCCTGTCAGGGTTTTGCCATCACCCGGTCCTGTGGTAGCACTTACCGCCTTTGCCGACCGGCACCGGTCCTCCGTGCCGGCCCTTTGCTGTTCAGTTACCACCAGTTTCAGGAGGCTCGCCCGAATGAGGTGGACGAAGCGTGCGCTGTGGCTCGCGTACGCACTTGTACTCGCCACGCCAGCCAGCGCACAAGTCGTCGGACACCCCATCGAGCTTTCCGGAGGCGCCGGTTATTTCGCCTTCGATTCCCGGGCCCGCATCAAGGACGCCCCCGCCTATACCGGGGGCCTCGCCATCCGCGTCGCTCCCTGGCTCTCCTTCGAAGCCGCGGCCGCGCTGTCCTTCTCGGAATCCGAGCTGGACGAGAGCCAATCCCACGACTTCGCGTACTACGGCGCGGACCTGCGCTGGAACCTGGTGGGTGGCGAGAACAAGGTCGTTCCGTTCGTGATCACCGGCTTCGGGTACGGCTCGAGCAAGAGTGACGCTGCCGATCCCACGGAGCTGAATGGCGGCGCGGCCACCCTCGGCCTCGGGGTGCTCTACAACGTCCTCAACCCGCGCACCTACGTGCGGCTCCAGGTGCGGGATGTGTTCTTCAACGAGCGCTACTTCGAGCAGATGAACCAGCACTTCGCCGTGACGCTCGGGCTCCAGTACACCTTCGGCGGCAAGTACAAGGACATCGACCTGGACGGCGTGCGCGACTGGCTGGACCACTGTCCGCTCACTCCGATCGGCGCCCAGGTCACCCCGGACGGCTGCCCGACCGACGCCGACCAGGACAGCGTCTTCGACGGCCTCGACAGCTGTGCCAGCACCCCGCGCGGCTGTGTCGTGGACCGCAACGGCTGCCCGGTCGACAGCGACGGCGATGGCGTCTGCGACGGCCTCGACCGCTGCGCCGATACCCCGCGCGGCGCCAAGGTGGACGCCCAGGGCTGCACCTCGGATTCCGACGGCGACCGCGTGCCAGACGGCATCGACCAGTGCGAGGGGACTGCGGCTGGCTGCGTGGTCGACTCCACCACCGGCTGCCCGACCGACAGCGACGGTGACGGCGTGTGCGACGGGCTCGACCAGTGCCCGAAGACGGAGCGTGGCATGCCGGTCGACTCCATGGGCTGCGTGCTGCGGAGCGGTCTCCTCGAAGCCGAGCTTTTCGACACCGGCGAGATCGTGCTCCAGGACATCAATTTCCCGACCGCGAGCGCCGAGATTCCCGAGGACGGCAAGCAGGTCCTGAACTCGGTGGGCCAGGTGCTCGTCAAGTACCCGGCGTTCAAGATCGAGGTCGGCGGGCATACCGACAACGTCGGCGCCGCGTCCGCCAACAAGAAGCTGAGCGAGAAGCGGGCGAAGAGCGTGCGCGAGTACGTGCTCTCCGCGTTCCCGGGCCTCGCACCCGGCCAGTTCGTGGCGAAGGGTTACGGCCCTTCGGCTCCGATCGCCCCCAACACCTCGGAAGTCGGACGGCAGAAGAACCGCCGCGTCCATTTCCGGGTGCTGAACCGCGACGAGCTGCGCAAGGAGATGGAGAAGCGGCGGCAGCCGAAGAGCCCATAGACCTGCGTTAGACTCGCGGACACCGCGAAGTGGCGGCAGAACGTTGCGAGGGCTCATGGTCGGGCAGACGCTGGGCCGTTATCGGATCGTCGCGCAGCTGGGCGAGGGGGGAATGGGCGTGGTGTACCGCGCCGAGGATCCCCGGCTCGAGCGCGACGTGGCGATCAAGGTCCTGAATGAAGGGGCGGGTTTCACGCAGGCCGATCGCCGCCTGCGCGAAGAGGCGCGCGCGCTGTCGCGGCTCATTCACCCCAACATCGCGACGCTCTTCGACCTCGATTCCATCGACGGCCATTCCTTCCTGGTCATGGAGTACGTGCCCGGCGAGTCGCTGGCGAAGCTCCTGGAATCCGGCCCGCTCCCGGAGATCCGCGCCCGCGCGATCGCGCTCCAGGTGGCGGCGGCGCTCGACGCGGCGCACGACCTCGGCATCGTCCACCGGGATCTCAAGCCGGGCAACGTGGTGATCACGCCGCGGGGCATCGCCAAGGTCCTCGACTTCGGGCTCGCGCGCGTCTATTACGACGCAGCAACCCAGTCGATCGCGCCGACGCGGAGCGGCGACGACCTCGCGGGGACGCTTCCCTACATGGCTCCGGAGCAGGTGCGCGGCGAGCCGGTCGATGCCCGCACCGATCTCCACGCGCTCGGTGTGATGCTCTACGAGATGACGACCGGTATGCCGCCGTACCAGGGCAAGGGGCTCGCGGATCTCGTGGTCGAGATCGCGAGCCGTCCTCCACGTCCACCGCGCGAGATCCGGCCCGCGCTCTCGCCCGAGATCGAGGCGATCACGCTGCGCTCGCTGGAGAAGGATCCCGCCCGCCGGTTCGCGAACGCGGCGGCCGTGATCCGGGCCATCAAGGGCGAGGATCACGTGGCGGTCGCGCCGCCCGAAGCAGAGATCGATACCGGAAGCGGCCGGCGCCGCATCCGCTCGCTGGTCGTGCTCCCGTTCGAGAACCGGTCCGGCGACTCCTCGCAGGAGT
>DAIUEO010000031.1:17259-25150 GCA_036845125.1 Candidatus Eiseniibacteriota bacterium
CGCACTCGCGCACATCGGGGCGCTGCGGGTGATCTCGCGCACGTCGGCGATGCGCTACAAGGGCACGCGCCCCGTGCTCGCGGACATCGTGCGCGACCTCAAGGCGGACGCGGTGGTCGAGGGCTCGGCGTTGAGCGCGGGCGACCGCGTGCGCATCACCGTCCAGCTCGTGGACGCGGTCCGCGACCAGAGCCTGTGGTCCGGCAACTACGAGCGCGGCCTCTCCGACCTGCTCGCGCTCCACCAGGAGGTCGCGCAGGCGATCGCTGACGAGATCCGCGTTCAGCTCACGCCCGAGGAAAAGGCGCGGCTCGCCGAGCGCCAGCAGGTTCATCCCGCGGCGCAGATGGCGTACCTCAAGGGACGCTACCTCTACAACCAGTGGACCGAGGAGACGGTCACCGAGAGCCTCGCTCACTTCGACGTGGCGCTCGCCGCGGATCCCACGTTCCCGCTCGTGTACGCCGGGATCGCCGATTCGCTGAACGCGCTCGGCTCCATGAACGCGCTCGTCCCGGAGGATGCCTACCCGCGCGCCCAGGCGGCGGCCCGCCGGGGTCTCGAGCTCGACGATTCGATCGCCGAGCTGCACACGGCACTGGCGTTCGCGCGCCGGTTCTACGATTGGGACTGGCCGGGAACGGAGCGCGCGTTCGTGCACGCGCTCGAGCTCAACCCGGGCTACGCCACGGCGCGTCGCTGGTACGCGTGGTTCCTGTCCGGGATGGGACGTCACGACGAGGCGATGGCCGAGGCGCAGCGCGCGATCGAACTCGATCCGCTGCTGCTCGTGACCCATTCCGCGATCGGCGACGTCATGTTCTACGGCCGGCGCTACGAGGAGGCCTACGAGTACTACCAGCGTGTGCTGGACCTCAACCCCACCTCCGCGATCGCCCATACCGACATGGCGCGCTCGCTCGATCAGATGGGACGTCACGAGGAGGCGGTCGAGAGCTTCCTGCGCGGCACCCCCCACGAGAACGGGCGCCCGCGCCCCTCGACCGGGCTCGCGATCTACTACCACAGCGCCGGCCGGAAGGACGAGGCGCGGGCGGTGATGGAGGAAGTCTTCGCGCATGCCGAGCGCCAGTACGTGGCCCCCTGGGGGATCGCGTCCTACTACACGGTGGCGGGCGCGACCGGGAAAGCGCTCGACTGGCTGGAGCGGGCGTACGAGCGGCGGGACGGGACGATGGTGTGGCTCAAGGTCCATCCGCGGCTGGATCCGCTGCGCGGCGAGCCGCGCTTCCGTGCGCTGCTCGCGAAGATGAAGCTCGACAGCTGAGCGTTCGTGCGCCCGCGGGGGCGCACTAGGTGCGCTGTTTCTTCTTCTCCGCCGCCGGGAACAGCACGTTGTTCAGGATCAGGCGGTAGCCCGGCGAGTGTCGGAAGCGCGACAGCTCGGTCGGCGGATCGCCCACCATGTGCTGGTAGTCCTCGGGATCGTGCCCGCCGAGGAAGGTGAACGTCCCGCGCCCGAACTGGCCGTGCAGGTACTTCACCTCGTTGGTGCCCTCGACCTCGCCGAGCGCCACCACGCCGCTCTTGATCCGGTCCTTGCGGAACGCCGTGCTCTGCCCGAGGAATTCGGGGACCGCGTTCACGTGGTTCTGGACGAGCATGGTCGGAACGGGATCGTTCTTGGCGCTGAAGTCGAACAGCGTGAACCAGGTGTTGGGTCCGCGCAGCGCCGCCTCCTGCGTGAGGTCGATGTCGGAGAAGCGGTAGAGCAGCGGGTCCAGCTCGAGCCGGAAGTCCTTGAAGGCGAGCGTGCGGCTGTAGTCGAGCTTGCGGTTGGCGGCCGGGTCGGCAGGATCGCCGTCGTACACCACGTCGGCGATGTCGAGGCCGGCGGTGGCGAGCGCGATGTCGTAGGTGTCGGTGGCCGAGCACATCCCGAACATGAATCCGCCACGGGCCACGTAGTCCTTGATGGCGAGCGCCACGGCGCCCTTGAGCTGCGAAACCTTGCCGAAGCCGAGCTTGGTCGCCATCGCCTTCTGGACGCGCTCCTCCTCCTGGTACCACGGGAAGTTGTGGTAGGCCGCGTAGAACTTGCCGTGCTGGCCGGTGAAATCCTCGTGATGGAGATGGAGCCAGTCGTAGTGGGAGAGCTCGCCGTGCAGCACGTCCTCGTCCCACACCCGCGCGAACGGAATGTCGGCATACTCGAGCGCGAGCGTCACCGCGTCGTCCCAGGGCGGCGTGTTGGGCGGGATGTACACGGCGACCCGCGGCGGCTTCTCGAGCGCCACCGCTTCCATGTTGTTGTCGGCGATCTCCGCGCGCATCGCCGCCTCGTCGGCGCCCGACATCGGCTCGACCGAGACGCCGCGCAGGTTCGCCTCACGCTGGAACGCCGGGTCGTCCGGCATCAGGAACGAGCCGCCGCGATAGTTGAGGAGCCACTCGGACTTGAGGCCCTGCTGGAGCGCCCAGTAGGCGAGGCCGTAGGCCTTGAGGTGGTCGGTCTGGTGCTCGTCCATCGGCACCAGGGTCTTGGCCTCGGCCGTCGCACCCGTGAGCAGCCCGGCGAGCATCACGATCGGAAGCACGTCGATCACCTGCGCGTAGGAGCGCTCGCGCTTCGGGGCCTCGCCCTCGGGGGTCGCTCCCGGCGGCGGCTCGACGCGGCCAGGCCTTCGCCCGAGCAGCCGGGCGAAGGCCTGCGTGAGCATCAGGACGGTCATCGCAGCGACCGCCATCACGATGAGCCCCAGCACCGCGGGGAGCGCGCCCTTCGCCGCCACCGGCCGCCTGCTCTGCCATTCGAATCGCCGCTGCATCCTCAGAACCTCCGTTCGCGCCGAAGCTGCTCGAGCTTGCGACGCACCTCCGCCGCGTTCCACGCTCGCGGATAGCGGGTCAGGCATTCCTCGTACTCGGTCACCGCCGCCGTGGCGTTGCCCATCTTCAGATGCAAGTCCCCGGCCCGCTGCCGGGCGAGCGGGGCCAGGCGGTCCTCGGGCAGCGTCTTCGCGACCTCCTGCGCCGGCAGCAGCGCCCCCGGGAGGTCGCCCTCGGCCTCGCGCAGGCGGCTCACGTCCAGTGCCGCGCGGGCCCATGTCGTGCCCGGATCGAGCCCATGCCAGAGCGAATCCGCGATGAGCAGGGCTTCCTTCCGGTCCCCACGCCACTCCAGCCAGGCCTGGCGGCCGACCGCCGGAATCACCGGGGGAGGCGTTTCCTCGATCTGGTAGATGCGATCGAGCGCTGCTCCGGCGAAGGGCGAATCGTACACCTTGGAGACTTCCTCGAGCACGGCCTTCGCGGTGTCGGCCTGACCGGCGAAGAACAGCGCCTCGCCGTAGCGGAACTTCCCCTCGATCGAGGTCGAGGCGAGTGCGCTGAGCGTCCCGAGCGCCCGCTCGGGTGGCCCGTCCCGCAGCTCGCCGAGCGCCCGCTCGAGCGCGATGGTCGGACTTCCGACGTCGGAGGCGCGCGCGAGCAGCTCGCGGGCCTGGTCACCCTCGCCTGCCTCGCGGAGCGCGCGTCCCATCGCCACCAGGAAGTCGGTGCCCCAGGACTCGGCCGGCACGTCGCGCAGCGCACGGTAGAGCCGCGTCACGATGGCGTCGCGGTCGGTGCGCGTGTCGGCCAGCGAGAAGACGCGCCGTCCCGCGCGGATGCGATCGTTGGCGACCCGGCGCACGTCTCCCGCCTGGGCGAGGAGCGCCTCGATGCCGGCGGTCGAATCGCGCGCGGTGTAGCGGTTGAACACCTCGTCGGCGAACGCCCAGCGCGGCGATGGCGAGGCGGGGTCGTCGCTCTTCGACAGCGTCCGGAGCGCATTCTCGAGATCGCCGAGCCGCCATTCGATGAGCGCGAGCGCCAGCGCGATGTCGCTGCGGGTCGGCAGCCGTTCGACGGTCTTGCGGGTGACGTCGCGCACGCCGCGCGCATCGAGCGCCGCCAGCCGCTGAAGGGTGCTGCGGCCCCACTCCGAGAGCCCGGGCGCCGAGGCCCACACCTCGAGCGTCACGGCCGCCGCGTCCCGCGGGCGCTTCATGGCCTCGAGGGCCTGGACGTACTCGCGGCCCAGCAGGAGCGAATCCTTCTGCTCCGCGCGCTCGGCCTTCGCCAGCCGCTCGACCGCGCTCCATTCCCCGGCCGCGATGTGCGTGCGCGCGAGCTCACTGAGCACCAGCGGATGATGCGGCACCTCGGAGAGCAGCGTGTCGAGCACGCCCCGGGCGCTGCGGAAGTTGCCGGAACTGGTGAACACCTGGGCGCGGCGGATGCGACGCAGCTGATCGCCGGTCAGCGGCTGAACCGGCGCGCGGCTGAGCGGGACCTCGCCGGGGATCCGGATCTCGAACGTTCCCCGCGAAGTGCGCGTCGGGCTCCCGATCACGCCCGGGACCGGAGCGCGTAGCGTGTCCTGCGCCACGGCTTCCGTGGCGGGGGCGAGGAGCAGAAGAAGGATGAGCGGGCGGAGCCGCCCCGGGATCATCGGCGAGTCCCGTTGAGGCTCCGGAGGTAGGCCTCGATCAGCGCCCGGTATTGTGCCGGATAGCGATCGGCCTCGGCCTTGAGGAGATCGTTGCGGAGGCGATCGGACTCCCGCAGCAGCTCCTGCGGGAGCTCGGGCGCCGACGGCGCCGACAGGTTCTCGCCGACGCGCGACTCGCGCTCCGGATTGAAATCGCGGCGGTTCACCGAACGCTGGGCATCCAGCAGGCGGGAGAGGATGCGTTGCTGCTTCTCCTCGAGATCGCCGTCGGTGGTGCCGGTACGGAACGCCTCCTCGACCTCCTGCATGTCGCGCTGGGTCTGGTCCAGGCGCCCGAGCAGCTCCTCGCGTGCGCGCGCGTCGCGCTCGATCTGCTCGAGCTGCTGCCGCAGCCGGCTCTGCTCCTCGGCGAGCCGATTGAGCTGCTCGCGATCGCCGGTGCTGAGTCGCATCTGCTGGCTGAGCTGCTGAGCCAGGCTCTCGGAGCGCTGGTTGAGCTGCGATTGCTTCTGGCCGAGCCGCTGCATCTGCTGCCCGAGGCTCGGCTTCCCATCGTTGCCCTCGCCAGGGTTCTGGCACATCGAGTTCTCGCTCTGCCGGAGCTCGAGCACCGCCTGGTTGAGCGCGGAGCCGGCCTCCGTTCCCGACTGCTCGCCGCGGCCGCGGTTGCCCGATCCGAGCTCCTTGCCGGAGTTCGAGAGGCCCTGCATCGCGCGGCCGAGTGACTCCTTGAGCTGCGGGCTCAGGAACGGAGTGCTCTTGGCCAGCACGTCGAGCGAATCCGCGATGCGCGAGACACCCTCCGAGAGATCGGTCTGCTTGTCGGCGCGCTCCTCGAGCGGGCGGCTCGACTGGAGGTTCGAATCCAGCTCGCGCTGGACCGAGACCAGATCCTGGGCCTGGCGGCGGATCGCCGCGAGGTCGAGATTGGCGCGCTGCTGCTGGCGGCGCTGGGCCGACTTCGAGAGCTTCTGCGCCGAGCGGCTCAGGCTCTCGCTCGCCTTCTGCCCCTGCTGGTGGGCCTGGGAATTCTGCTGCTGCTTGCTGGCCTCGGCGGCCGCTTCCTGCTCCTCGGAAGCCTGCTCCTCGAGCTCCTTCGCCGCGTCTTCGAGATCCTGGCGGTCCTCGCCGGACTCGCTCTTCTCGGCCATCTCCTTCGCGTCTGCCGCGAGCTGCTTCGAGGCTTCGCTCTCTTTCTGCTGCTCGGCGGCCAGGCGATCCGAGGGCTGCTGCTTGGCGTTGTCCTGCCCCTTCTCCCGCGCCTCGTGCTCGCGGTTCAGCTCGTCCTGCCGGGCCTTGAGCTCCTCCGCGCGCCGCGCGAGCGCATTCATCTCCTCCTCTTCGCGCAGCTTCTTCAGCAGCTCGATCGTGCGCTCGAGGTTCTTCAGCATCTTCTGGTTCTCGTCGCGCCACTGCGGGAGCTGCTGCTCCATGCTGCGCTTGTCGAGGTTCTCGAGCGCCTCCTGCATCTTCTTCATCGCGTCCTTGAATTCCGGCGACTCGATCTGCTTCATCAGCTCGGACATCTCGGTGAGGCGGCGCTGCAGCTCCTCCTCGAACGCCTGGCGCTCGGCCGCCTGGTCGAGCGTCTTCTGGAGCTGCTGCGAAGCCTGGTCGAGCTGGCGCCCCAGCTCCTGCTGGCGCTCGAGGTTCTGGCGCAGCTCCTCGCGGTGCTCGAACGACGGCGGAGTCTCGGTCGGCATCCGCGATGCCGGCTGGCGGGCCATCCGGTCGATCGACTTCTGGAGCTCGCGGGCCTGCTCGGCGGCCTTCTCGAGGGTGTGCTGCACCCCGCTCTGGCTCTCCTCGATCGACTCGTAGAGATCGGCCAGCGACGGAAAGCGCAGCTCGAAGGTCGGGCTCACGGCGCGTCCGCGGCCGGAAACGGCGTTGCCGTCGAACAGCTCGAAACGGAACACGGCGGTCTCGCCGGGCAGGAGGGCGAGCGGCGCGACGTCCCACGCCTTCCGCACCAGCGCCTCGCGCGGCCCACCGTCGAAGCGGGCGAGGCCGAGATCGGTCCACGGCGCCGCCGGGTCCTTGCGGTACTGGAGACGGAGCTCCGAGAGCCCGAGATCGTCCTGTCCGAACACCTCGAGCGGAACCTGCTGGCCGGCCGGAAGGTCGACGTTCCCCGACGGCGTGCGCACCGCGATCACCGGTGGCGCGTCCTGGAGCGACTGGATGCGATAGCGGAAGCTCGCCTCGCCGCCGGCCGCCGTGGCCCGGAGATCCCACGGCTCGTCGCGCTCGATCGGGATCTCGCCCTCCCAGCGGCGCGCGGTGAGCTGCCGCCACGGACGGGAATCGCCTGGCCCAAGTCGCGCGGAAAGCTCCGTGAGATCGCGGTCGAAGGTGACGACCAGTCTGGCTTTCGAGCCGCGAAGGGCGGTGAGATCACCGCGGATCGCGGAGCCGCGCTGGATCGGGAGCCGCGCGTAGGCGGGAGCGCGGTATTCGATCTCGAAGCCGACCGGTGCCGGCTCGCCCGCGAGCGAGATCTGATACTGCGGGCTGCGCCGTCCGGAGACGCGCACTTCGTAGCGCTGCGGCGTCGTGAGCTGGGCGAGGTCGAAACGCCACAGCCGCCGACCTTCGGCATCGCTCTCGAGCACGCCATCGACCGCGCTGCCGACGGTGCGCTCGAGCCGCGGCCGGCTGCGCGTGCCGGAGACCCGGGCGTACACCGCGAGCGAGGCGCCCGGCGCGACCTTGACCGAGCCCGGCTGGACTTCGATCGCAACCGGGGGTGCTGCCAGCGCCGGATTCCACAGCGTGCGCCAGGAGCGCTGGATCTGCTGCGGGAAGAACGCGGCGGCTGCGATCAGGAGCACCGCGCCGACGCCCGCGACGAGCGCCGGCCGCAGCGGACGCACCGGCGGCTCGAGCTTGCGGAGCGGAATGCGCTCGATGCGCTCGGCCGCGTTCCGCATCACGGCGTCGGCGAGCTGGGGCGAGGTTCCTTCGTGGACGCCGAGGCCAAAGTCCACCGCGTTGCGGAGCAGGGAGCGGGCCTCGGGATAGGCGCCCTCGACCGATTCGACGTAGCGCTCGAAGCCGGGAGCCTCGGCGCGGAACCGCCGGACGGCGCGGCTCGCTGCCAGCACGGCCACCGCCACCACCAGGGTGAGGCGCACGTTGGCGAGCGTCACCCCGCCGAACACGGTGCCGGCCAGTGCGGCCAGGACGATGGTGGCCGAGATCGCGGCCATGGCACGGAGTGCGTGCTTGAGAATCAGCGCCCGGCGGAGCTGCCGATGGCGGCGCTCGAGGACTTCGTGGACCGGGCTCGATGGCTGGCGAGGAGTCATGGTGAAGCGGCCCGCGGGATTCCCAGGGTGTTCAGTTGGTGAGAGCGAACTGCACGATGTTCAAGGCCGCCTTCATGGCCGCCTCACGTTTTTCGGGGGGGTCGTGATGAACTTCCTCGTCCTC
>DAIUEO010000031.1:25160-28393 GCA_036845125.1 Candidatus Eiseniibacteriota bacterium
CCTCGAGGCCGTCTCCGAGGTCCGTATCGAACGTCAAGAGTACAGCCAGCCTTCCATCGTGAACAATACCGAACGCCTTCGGCGGTCCTCCATCGTGCTCATGAATCTTCGGCAATCCGGCCGGGAAGTCGTAAAGAGAGTGAAAAATCCCATGCGAGTGGGGCAATTCAACAACGGAGGCGTCCGGGAAGATACGCTTCATCTCCCGCCGGAAGGAGGGTTCGATCCCGAAGTCGTCGTCCACCCAGAGAAAGCCGCCGGTCGTCAGGTAGCGGCGCATGTTGGCCACCTCGGACGGGGTGAATTTCATGTTCCCGTGCCCGCAGGCGAAGATGAACGGGTACTGGAAGAGGCTCGCGGAGCCGGGCTCGACGACGGCCTCCTTGTCGCCCGCGACCGTGATCGCGGTGCGCTCCCGGACGCCACGAAGGAGGTTCACCAGGGAGGTGCGGTCCTCGTACCAGTCGCCGCCCCCGCCATACTTGAGCCGGCCAATGGTGAAAGAGCGCGATCCGGGCGGGGCCGTCTGCGCCAGCACCGCGGCGCTCCCGCAGGCGAGCAGCGCCAGGAGGGTCAGCAATCGGCGGGTCATCACACCCGGATACTCCACCTTCCCCCGCTGATTCCAAAGGCCGGGAGGTGAAGATTGTGTCCGGAGAGGCTGCCGGTCGGACCGGCGCCGCCGCCGGACTTCGTTCCTAGCGGCGTGCGATCAATTGAACTGCTGCGGCAGCGTGCGGGAGCCCTTGGCGTAGCGGGTGTAGAGCCCGACGCCGACGACCACGGACGAGTCCCCGAACGAGAAGCCGATGAGCTGGCCGAGCGAATCGACGGCCGTCACCCGCAGCTCGTAGGTGGGTTCCGGCAGGCTGTCGCGTTTGGTCAGCACGAGCGGCGCGTAGCCGGCGCCGAGTTTGAGGATGTTGCGGACGGGCGAGAACCCGAGCTCTCCGGGGAGCTTCGAGATCCCGATGAAGTGGTCGCGCGCGAGACCGAGGTAGATCGGCGCCGGCTGGGCGCTGAGGATCTGCTCGTTCGGAGTAGGCTGGCGCAGGTTGAAGATGTGGGCGATGTAGTAGCTGGCGCCGGGCACCGGGTTCCATCGCAGGGTCGTGTCGGTCGTGTAGATGAGCGGGATCGAGACCACGGACGGGGCCTGCTGGGAGGCGAAGTTCGTGAGCGGCGAAAGCGGCGTGATGACGCCCGAAACGATGCCGCGTCCCCGGTAGGTCGGAGGCTGGTAGCCCGTCGGGCTCCGATCCTCGAACCGGTACGCCTCCCACTGGCGGTCGAGCCAGCGGCGTTTCGGAAGCACGCTGAAGTCGAACATCGGCAGCATGCCGCCGCCGGGCTCCCGGCGCAGGATCTCGTACGCGTCCGCCTTGGTGTGGTCGAGCACCAGCCCGTGGAACACGCCGATCGGGTCGCGCTGGAATGAACGGGCCTCGAGGAACTGGTCCTCGGGGCCGGGGCCGATCGGAGCGAAATCGCCATAGACGACGCCGGTGACTGGCACCTCGGGCCACAGGATGAGCGTGGCGACCGAATCCGCGGTCGCGCCCTCCGGCTGGTAGGCGGGGTCGAGCACGTTGTCGACGGAGCACGAGGTTCCGGCGAGGAGCGGGAGTGAAAGCAGCAGAGCGATGAGCGGGCGAAGGCTCTTCAGGTTCATTTCGGGAGTCCTACTCGGCGGTGATGCCCTTGCGCCGGTCGAGCCGGATCCAGGTGTCGAGGGCCAGTGCACTCGCGACGAAGACCGAGGAGTAGGTCCCGAACGCCACGCCGACCAGCATGGCGAGCGAGAAGTCGCGAAGCACTTCCCCGCCCCAGATGAAGAGCGCGAGGGCGGTGAGGAAGACGGTCAGCGAGGTGATGACGGTTCGCGACAGCGTCTCGTTGACCGCGATGTCCATGACGCGTGAGTGCTTTTCCTTGCGCAGCTCCTTGGACCGCTCCCGGATGCGATCGAAGATGACGATGGTGTCGTTGATGGAGAACCCGGCGATGGTGAGCAGTGCCGCCAGCACGGTGAGGGTCATCTCCCGGTGGAAGAAGCACAGGACGCCGAGCGTGATGAAGACGTCGTGGAACAGCGCGACCACGGCGCCGAAGGCGAACTTGAACTCGTAGCGGATGCCGACGAAGACCAGGATGGCGCCGAGGCTGGTGAGCATCGCCCATACCGCCTTCTGACGGAGCTCGCCGCCGACCTTGGGGCCGACCACGTCGTTGCTGCGGAGCTCGATGGTCACCCCCTGGAAGCGGCTCTCGACCCCCTGCTTCACGGTCGCGAAAACGTCCCGCTTCTCCTCGCTGCGGAGCCGCAGCATGTACTGGTTGCGATCGTCGCCGGATCCCTGCTGCAGCTCGTAGCCGGTGAGCCCCACGCCGTCGAGCGTGCTCCGCATCTCGTCCGCCGGCACCTCGCGGCTGGTGCGCATCTGGAGCAGCGTGCCGCCGGTGAAGTCGACTCCGTACCTCGGTCCCCCGTTCAACACCAGCCAGGCCAGGGTCGCCAGCATCATCGCGCCGGAGAACATGTAGGCGAACTTCCGGGACTTCATGAACGGGATGTTGGTTCCGTGAAGGAACTGAAGCATGGATCCGCCTCGAATCAGATGCTGAGACGCTCGGCCTTGCCACCGCGGCCGAGCATCCAGTCGAAGACCATCCGGGTGAAGAGCACCGCCGTGAACATGTTCGCGACGAGGCCGATGATCAGGGTCACGGCGAAGCCCTTGATGGGGCCGGTGCCGAACTGGAACAGGAACAGCGAGCTGATGATGGTGGTGAGGTGCGCATCGAGAATGGTGCGGAACGCGCGGTTGTAGCCGAGCTCGACCGACTGCCGCACGCTGCGCCCGCGGCGCAGCTCCTCGCGGATGCGCTCGAAGATCAGCACGTTGGTGTCCACCGCCATGCCGACCGAGAGCGCGAGGCCCGCGATGCCGGGCAGCGTGAGCGTGGCGCCGAACCCGGCGATACATGCCACGACGTACACCAGGTTCAGGAGCAGCGCGCTGACCGCGATCAGACCGGAGAGCTGGTAGTAGATCGACATGAACGCGATCACCATGGCCGTGCCGAGCCCCATCGCGAGCAGTCCCTCGTGGATCGAATCCGAGCCGAGCGACGGACCGACCGAGCGCTCCTCGACCATGTGCACCGGGGCCGGCAGCGCGCCGGCGCGCAGCACGATCGCGAGGTCGCGCGAGGTCGTGAGGTCGAAGCTG
>DAIUEO010000032.1:0-18160 GCA_036845125.1 Candidatus Eiseniibacteriota bacterium
TTCACGGCCAGCGCCTTCACGGCCAGCGCCTTCACGGCCAGCGCCTTCACGGCCAGCGCCTTCACGGCCACCGCTCTCACGACCGCCGCCCCGGCGACTGCTGCGCTCGCCACCGCGGGCACCGCGGCCTTCACGGCCACGACCACCGCCGCGCTCCTCGCGTCCCCGACTGCTGCGACGCGGACGATCGTCGTCCCCCACCGGCTGGGTATCGCGGATCGCTCCACCCGGCCGCGGCATGATGCGGACCTTGTAGGGGCGCGACCCGAGCCCGAGAAAACCACCCGAGCCTTCCTCGACCATCGTGATCATGACTTCGGCGCGCGACAGCCCGAGCGCCTCGAGACCCTTCCTCACTGCATCGTCGAGGGTCTTGCCCTCGAAAATCACACCTGGTGGCATTTTCGCTGAACCTCTCCTGGGGCGGCGCAGCCTGCGTACCGGAGCGTGCCATGCGCCGCGAAATCGGGGATCTGGTTGTGGTATATGCGGCCCACGAGGTCGCACGCGTCCCCGTGCATCGACCTCGGGTCACTGCTGCGGCCGGCGGGGTTCGCCCGTCCGAAGGCGGACGGCGCGGTACCCGGTCGGGGCGCCACAGCTTAACCGGTCTAGGGCTCCTCTGGCCACGCTACCGTGATCGACCGGCCGGGGACCGCTCGGGCTTCGATTTCGCGGTTCCCTCCCGGACCACCACCGGCATCGGGCCATCTTGTCGCAGCACAATCCATTGCTGCAGCGCGGTGAGCACGTTCATCACCGTCCAGTAGAGCACGAGGCCCGACGGGAGGTTGTAGAAGAACACCAGCATCACCACGTTCATCATGTACATCGTCGGCCGCTGCTCGGGTGCGCTCGGCGTCAGCATCTGCTGCAGAAGGCCCGAGCCGAGCATGAGGATCGGCAGCAGTCGAATCGGGAAGTTCGCCACGTGGAACAGCACGTCGGGCGCCGAGAGATCGTTCATCCACGCCACGAACGGCGCCTGGCGCAGCTCGATCGCGTTGAAGAGCACCTGGTAGAGCGCAAGGAAGAGCGGCATCTGGAGGACCAGCGGCAGGCAGCCCCCGGCCGGATTGACCTTGTTCTCCTTGTAGAGCGCCATCATCGCGGTGTTCATCGTCTGCGGGTCCTTCTTGTACTTCTCGCGGATGCGTTGGATCTCGGGCTGGATCTTCTGCATGGCGCGCATGGACCGCATGCTGGAGACGTTGAGCGGGTGGAGGGCGAGTCGCACCAGCGTGGCGAGCGCCAGGATCGCGAGGCCGTAGTTGCGCACCACGCCGTGGATCCAGTTGAGGAGCTGGAGCAGCATCCGGCTGAACGGCAGCACCCAGTTCCATCCGAGATCGACCGCCTGCTCGAACCCGACGCCGAGGCGGGTGAGACGGGAGTATTCGGAGGGGCCCGCGTAGAGCAGGAACCGGTGTTCCTGGCCCTGGGCCGGCAGGCTCATCACCAGCGCGTTCACGACCACGTTCTGCTCGCGCGGGATTCCGGGCGGAAGCGCGTCGGCCTCGGAGCCGGTGAGAGAGACCTTGTCGGCGGACGACACCACCCCGCGCGCGGTGCCGGCAATCACCGCCACGCCGGTCAGGAAGTAACGGGTCTGGACCGCCGCCCACGCGGCGTTGCCGTCGAACCGCTTGGGCTGCTTGAGCAGGTTGGGGGCATGCTCGCGGCGCACCGTGGTGCCGACCCGGCTCGAAGCGCGCAGCTGGCGGAGGTCGCTCTCGTAGTCGGTTTCCGTGGTCTGCGGCCACGAGCGGGTGACGATCGAGTAGTCGGTGACCCGCCACTCGACCGGCACGCTCTCGATGCGGGTGGAAAGCTCGAGCGCGTAGTCGTCCGGCCGCGTCCGGTAGGTGACGACGAGCACGGCGCCGGTCGAATCGCGGCGGGTGAAGGTGATCGCGCGGGTGGCACCCGAGGCGTCGGTGCTCTCGACGACCGCAAAAGTGGTGCGATCGAGCGGCTGCGTGCCGCTCTCGGCGCCCAGTGCCAGCGAAACCAGCGGACCGCCGGCCATCACCACGCGATCGCCGGGCGGCACCTCGTGCCCGGCCGCGAAGTGCCGGCGCTCGGGGCCCCGGCTCGAGATGCCGTGCGCCGAGGCATAGCGCTTGAGCTCCATGGACACGAGCCGCGCGCCGGCGCTCGAGAATTGCGCCACGTAGAGCGGGGTCTCGATCTCGTAGCTGCGCTCGATCCCGGCTTCCTGGGTGCTGAACGGATGGCTCGCGAGTGTCGGCGGACCTTCGCGGGAGGCGGCAGGAGCGCCCGGCGCCGGGGACGGGGACGACGGCGTGGCGATGCGCGCGGTCGTGTCGACCGCGGCCGGGGCTGGCGCGCGCTGCGCCTGCGTGTAGCGGTTGAGCCCGGTCCACTTGAGCAGCGTCGGGTAGAAGACGAGGAACAGCAGCGAGAGGGCGATCGCGACGATCGCCGTGCGGTCCATCTTCATCGGGGCACCGGGTCGTAGCCGCTCGAGCCGAGCGGATGGCAGCGCATCAGGCGGGCGAGGGCGAGCCGGCCCCCGCGCAGGACGCCGTGGCGCTCGATCGCTTCACGGGCGTACTGAGAGCACGTCGGATGGTGGCGGCAGGCACCGCGGTTGAGGGGCGACAGCAGCACCTGGTAAGCCCGAATCGACCCGATGGCGAGCCGCCGCGGGAGTTGCGTCACGAACCCTCTCCGAGCGCGGGCGGCGCGAGAATGCCGGCCGCGCCGAGCAGCGTCTCGACTTCGTCCGCGACATCCTGGTGCGGCGCGTCGAGCACGGCCCGCTGCGCGATCAGGACCATCGCCCAGCCCTGCTCGGGAATCCGGAGCCAGCGACGCCGCACGATCTCGCGCAGCCGCCGCCGTGCGCGGTTGCGCTGGACCGCGCCGCCCACCGCGCGCCGGCTGGTGATGATGCCCACGCGGGTCGGCTCATCGGGAGTTGCGAGGGCAAGCACCAGGCAGCAATGCCCGCGGAACGCCTTCCCACCGAGCTTCACCCGCTGGAAGTCGCGGTTGGCGCGAAGCCGATGCGGGCGGTCGATCCGCTCGCGCCGGCGCGGCTCGCTCATGGCGAGCGATGGCTCGACAGGCGGAGCGGCGCCTCGGCTCGAGAGCGCAACGGAAAGCAATGGTGGCGTGGTGGCTGAGGAGGCCGTCGTGAGACGGCTACTCCGAGGAGACGGTCAGGCGTTTGCGGCCCTGTTTGCGACGGGCTGCGAGAATCTTGCGGCCGCCTTTGGTCGCCATGCGCGCGCGGAACCCGTGCGTCTTCTTGCGATGCCGATTCCGCGGGCGATAGGTGCGCTTCATGGATGGTCGGACCTCAAACGGGTGGTTGGAAAGAGACGGGGGAGAATAGGTGCCCCCCCGGGTCGAGTCAAACAGCGGCGGGGCCATGGGGCCCGATCCGCGCGGGGCCTCGCCGCGGTACCTCCGGGAGCGCGGTTCTGCCCCCGTGCTATCGTGCCGGCGGGTCCGAGATTGCTTCACCTCCTCAACCATTTGGAGGCCGTGGTGAACCCTTCTCTCGGTATTGCGCTATCGAATGCCTGGGCGCGCATGGTGCGGATGCTTTTTCGCCCCTTCCGGATCGACGTCTGGATCACGGTCGGGTTCGCCGCCTTCCTTTCCGAGCTCGGAAGCCACGGCTGGGGCAACGGCTCCTCCTATTCGGACAAGGACGGAGTCAGCGAGCGGGCCTTCCAGCCGGTGATCGACTTCCTCACGAACCCGGCCATGATCGCGATCATCGTCGCGATAGCCGCCTGCCTTTTCGTGCTGGTGATCGTGCTGTTGTGGGTGAGCTGCCGCGGGCGATTCATCTACCTCGACTGCGTGGTGCGCGAGCGGGCGGCGATCGTCGAGCCGTGGAAGCGCTACGCCCGGCAGGGGAATTCGCTCTTCCTCTGGAGCATCTGTTTCTTGCTCGTCGTGATCCTCGCCGTCATGGCGGCGACGGTGCCCTTCATTCCGCGCTTCACCGGCCTGTCCCTCCATCATTTCCCGAGCGAAGATCAGCTCCGGGGGTTTGGGCTCTGGTTCCTGCTGATCCTGCCGATCGCGCTGGCGACCGGCTACGTCCACATCTGGACCAACCACTTCGTGGTCCCGGTGATGTACCGCCACGGGCTCACGGCGATGGAGGGCTGGGGCCGGTTCTGGACGCTGCTGCGTGAGCACGCGGGATCGTTCCTGCTCTACGGCATCGTCATGATGGGGCTCTGGTTCGCGACGATGTTCCTCTACTTCCTCGCCGGATTCCTGACCTGCTGCGTCGGCTTCATCATCCTGGCGTTGCCCTACATCGGAACGATCGCGATGCTGCCGCCGCTCACGCTCTTCCGCGGATTCGGTCCCGAGTACCTGCGGCAGTTCGGCCCCGAGTGGTCGGCGTTCGATGCACCCGCTGCGCCTGCGCCGCCCGCCGGAGCGCCCGCGTGATCTCCCTGATCTCGAGCGCGCTCCTCGCCTCCGGCCCGTTGTGCGCCCTCCGGCGCACGCTCGACATCGCGTGTCCGACCTGCGGATTCACCCGCTCGCTCGAGCATCTCGCGCACGGCGATTTTCTCCAGTCCTTCGCCGCTCATCCCATGGGCCCGGGGCTGTTCGTGGAGATCGCCTGCGTCGCAGGAATCGCTGTCAACGCCCACCGCCACGGACGAAGCCCCGCGCTTCGGCCCGGCCGGTGGCTGATGCTCAACGCTGCACTCTTCCTCGGGATCTGGGGCATCCGTGCCGTCACCGGCACGCTGCCCCACTGAAGGCCCGGGCGACTCACGGAGGTTCCCATGAAGAATTACCTGACCGAGCTCGTCGGGACGTACATCTTCGTTCTGGTGATCGGACTCGCGGTGATGGGCGGATCGGTCATCACTCCCATCGCGATCGGATCAGCCCTGATGGTCATGGTGTACATGGGCGGGCACATCTCCGGAGGCCACTACAATCCCGCGGTCACGCTCGCGCTCACGATGCGCGGCAAGGCACCCACCTCGCAGTTCGTGCCCTACGTGCTGTCCCAGCTCGTGGGCTCGGTGCTGGCGTCACTCTCGGTCTACCTGATCCAGGGCCAGACCTTCACGATCGCCCCCGGGCTCGAGGTCACCTCGCTCGAAGCGGTGATCGTCGAGGTCCTCTTCACGTTCGCGCTCGCGCTCGTCGTGCTCAACGTCGCCACCCATCCCAAGGTCGCGAACAACTCCTTCTACGGGCTCGCCATCGGGTTCACGGTGATGGCGGGGGCCGCTTCCGGCGGTCCGATCTCGGGTGGGGCCTTCAACCCGGCGGTCGGAACCGGCCCGATCCTGATCGATGCCATGGTGGGCGGCGGCTCGGCGGGCAACCTCTGGATCTACTGGGTGGGGCCGCTCATCGGCGGCGCGCTGGCGTCCGTCGTCTACGGCATCCAGGAGAAGTAGAAACCGCTCGAGACCGCGCTGGCGGCGGGTCCGCGGGCTTGAGCGCGCCTTCGGACCTGCCGATACCGGGGGATGCGTAATCGCGCCCCGGCACTCGCGGCGATGCTGGGGGTCGTCCTGCTGGCGGTCGTCGTCCTGCACCTGCCGGCACTGCGCGCCCCGTTTTTCGCCGATGACTTCCTGTTCCTGGATCACGCGGCTCGCCACTCGCTGAGACAGTCGCTGTCGGGGCCGGATGCGATCGGGGATTTCTACCGGCCGCTCGCCCGCCAGCTCTGGTTCGAAGGGATCGGCGCGCTCGGCCGTTCCGGACCGCTGGTCGCGCATGCCGCGAACCTGCTGCTCGCGCTGATCTCGATCACGCTGCTCTGGCTCATCACGCGACGCCTCGCGGGCCCGATCGCGGCCACCGCGGCCGCGATGATCTTCGCCTTCCACTACGCCTTCGATGTCCCGATCCTGTGGGCACTGGGAAGCCAGGACCTGCTGGCGCTGACGGGAGCGCTCGCCGCGATCCTGCTCTTCATGGAGCGCCAGGCGCGCCTCGCGGCGGTCGCGCTGTTCGCTGCACTGCTCTCCAAGGAGAGCGTGGCCGCCGCGGCGGCCGTCGCGATCCTGGCGGGACGTTCCCCCAACGAGCGCTGGAGCGTCACCCTGAAGCGCGCGCAGCCGCTGCTCGTCGCGGTCGGCGTGTGGGTCGCGCTCTATGCCTACGCCATCGTGCGCGGCGTCATCGTCCCCGGCGGAGCTCTGCACTTCGACCTCGCGAGCCCGTTCGCCGCCGTCCTCCAGTTCCCGCGCGTCGCGCTCGGTCTCGAGTGGCGTCCCGGTTTCGAGCACGTGCTGAAGAACCGGGTGGCGGCGCTGTGGCCGGTCGGCATCGTGCTCGTGCTGGCGACACTCGCGCTCAAGTGGGATCCCTGGGCGCGGGCGCCGCGCGTCCCCGGCGCACGCCGCGCCGCCGGCATCGCCGTCCTGTGGACGATTGCCGGAATCCTGCCGGTGATGCTGGTGGCGCGGGACTGGAGCGCCTACTTCTATCTGTTCGCGCTCGCCGGGTTCGCGGTGTTCGCCGGCGTCGTGTGCGCGGGGGTGTCGCGTCCGGTCGGGGTCGCGATCGCCGCGGCACTCGTCCTCGGTTCGGTGGTGTCCCGCGAGCTCGATGCGTTCGCCACGCGGGCGGGCCCCTGGACGTCGCGCTCCCACGTGAACCGCCAGTATCTCGTGCACGGCGCCGAGCGGGTCGCCCGCGACATCCGCGAGCTGCGCGCGGCACGGCCTTCCGTCGAACGCGGCACCACCTTCTTCTTCACGGCGACGCCGGAGTTCGCGGGCTTCCAGGTCGGCGACGGCCCGCTCGTGCGCTGGATCTATTCGGACACCACGCTGCGCTCCTACTTCCTGAGCGAGCTCACCACCCAACGCGCCCGGCGGGGACCGGCGCTGTTCTTCGCGGGCGACGAGCGGGGCCTGCGGGAGATCGCCTCGAACGCTGAGCTCCGCCAGCTCGCGGTGAGCGTCGTCCACGGCGAGAAGCTCGAGCAGGCGCGGGACGCGCTCACGCTGGTGCTGGAGCGTTTCCCCGCGGATCCCGACACCCGTTACTGGCGCGCGTGGACGCACCTCGCGCTCGGCGACACCGCCTCCGCAACGGAGGACCTCGAGCGGATCGGATTCCGCTTTGGCGTCGAGCTCAAGGATCAGGAAACGGGCAATCCCGAAACCGATTCGCTGCGCATGATCCGCGACCTCGTGCGCGACGTGCGGAGCGCTCCGTTCGACGTCCGCCGCCACGCGCGCCTCGCGGACCTCGCGCTGCTCCGGCCCGAGTGGGCCGGGACCGGCGCGGTCGAGGCGTTCGCCGCCCGCGTGCTGGCGCCGAATCGCGCCGCCGCGTGGCGACGCTGGGGCGCAGTGCTGGTCGCTGCGGAGCGCCTCGAGATGGCGGTGCCGGCGCTCGAGCGCGCGGTGGCGCTGTCGGAGAAGCCCGATCCGGGGCTCAGCCAGGAGCTGGAACGGATCCGCCGCGCGATCAAGCAGGAGCCGCTCGCCGCCCGCGAGCCCCGGGCTCCTCCTTCGGTTGTGGAGTGAAGAATGTTGGTGGCCGGAAACGACCGGCTAAGTCATTGAAATTTCGTGGGCGGGTCCGCCCGCGAGGGCCTTCGGGAGGCCCACCAACATTCTTCGCTCCACAACCTACTCCTTCAGCAACGCGCTGAGATCGAGCGGTCGGTTGAACATCGTGATCCGGCCCTGGGCGTCGCGCGGCCACTCCTCGGGGGGTCGGTCGCGGTAGATCTCGATGCCGTTGTCGTCCGGGTCACGCAGGTAGATCGCCTCGCTCACCCCGTGATCGCTCGCCCCTTCGATCGGGGTCCCGGCGTCCAGCAGGCGCCGCAGCGCGTCGGCCAGCGCCGTGCGCGAGGGATAGAGGATCGCGACGTGGTAGAGGCCGGTCGTGCCGGGCGGCGGCGGCGAGCCGCCCTTGCTCTCCCAGGTGTTGAGCGCGATGTGATGGTGGTATCCGCCGGCCGAGAGGAAGGCGGCCGAATCCATGCGCACCTGGAGCTCGAAGCCGAGCACGTCGCGGTAGAAGCGGAGCGCGCGTTCGAGGTCGGCGACCTTGAGGTGCACGTGGCCGATCCGTACCGCCGCATCTACGGGTAGACTCATCGGCCCGGCTCCCGCTCGATCAGGTCCCGCAGCATCTCGCGCTCGACGGGCCGGATCTCGTCGGTCTCGGGGATCCGTCCGTCGTTGAACACGAACCGCCGCCGGCCTTCCGGCACGTCCGCCGGCTCGGCGTGGCGATCGTCCACCCGTACTGCGCCCTCGAACACGCAGACGCAGGTGCCGTGCGGCTCGCAGATCACGGCGAGCGTGGTGCCGGTTACGCGCACGTCGGCTTCCGGCGTGCGGACCATGAGGTTCGCGCCCACGAAGGGCTCGCCGGTGTGGATCCGCAGCTCGCCGCGCGCGAGCTCGGCGGTCACGTGCCGTCCGAACCAGCGCGCGGGCGTGGCCGGGAGAATCATGTCGGCGCCGTTCATCAGCTGGATGATGAGTGCGCCGGGCGCCGAGATCTCGACCATCGTGCCCTCGGGCACGCGCAGCCGCGCACCCGGCCGCAGCGCCGCCGCCAGGTCGGCCGTGTGCCCGAGCGGGATCGGCACCTGGTTCACGACCGCGATGCCGTCGCCCTGGACGCTCGTCACCTGCCAGGCGGGTCCACGGTTGAGCACGGCGACCGACGTCACGACCAGCACGGCGGCGGCCGCCGCCCACGCGAACGCCTGCACCCGGTGGCGCGGCGGCATCGGCAGCGCGAGCACTTTTGCCGGCTCCGCCCGAGACCGGCCGCTCAGGAAGCGCTGGCGCGCATGCGCGCGGAACGCGGGGTCGGCCGCCGGTGGCGGCAGGTCCCGCACCAGCGCCCCGATCCGGCGCTCTTCCTCTTCCGGCAGCGGCTGGAAATCGTCGTCGATCATCCCAGTGTTTCCTTGAGCATGGTGGCGAGCAGGGCGAGCGCCCGCGAATAGCGCTTGCGTGCCGCCGCGTGGTTCACACCGATCAGCTCGGCGATCTCCTGGTGGTTCATTCCTCCGTACTCGAACAGCACGACCGAGGTGCGGAGCGGCTCCGGCAGCCGGTTCACGGCGTCCTGGACGAGCCGCCGCCGCTCATCGGCCAGAAGGTCGCGCTCCGGGTCGTTTACCCCGGAGGTCAGGCGGCCGGCGAGCGCCGGGTCGTCCTCGATCGAGCCGCTCTTCTTCGCGAGCCGGTGCTCCGCGGTGCGCCACAGGTCGCGGCAGGCGTTGTAGGTGATGGCCGCGAGCCACGGCGCCGGGTCGCGCGCCGGATCGAGCTGATGGGCCGCGCGATGCACCTTGTAGAACACCTCCTGCGTCACATCCTCCGCGGCGGCGCGCTCGCCGAGCAGTCGGTGGGCGGTCGCGTACACCTGATCGAAGTAGCGGTCGAAGAACGCCGCGAGCGCCGCGGGATCGCGCTCGCGCACCTTCTCGAGCACGGCGGGCGGCAGCCCGGGGCGCCGGGCCGTCGGGCTCGAACCCGGGGCCACATGATCCTGTACGGATTCGCCCGGCGGGTGTGTCGGGCCGGAGGGCATGCGGCGGAGTATACGGGGGAGCGGGCCCCGCCGGCGTGACCCGGTCCGGCCTGCCGCTCAGCCGAGGATCAGGCCGCCTCTTCGAGGTGGGCGTTGGCCAGCAGCGTGGCCAGATCGTCGTTGCCGTCGTCGGCGGCCAGCGACAGCGGCAGGCGCACCCAGAACCGGCTGCCCTGGCCCGGCGTGCTGATCACGCCGACGTGGCCGCCATGGAGCTCGCTCAGCCGTTTCACCAGGTGGAGACCGATCCCGACGCCGGTCGAGTCCGTGGCCTCGGAGGGGTCCTGGCCGAAGAGCTCGAAGATGTGGGTCGTGTTCTCGGGTTTGATGCCGGGGCCCTGGTCGGCCACCTCGATCCTCAGGTAGCTCGGCTCGCGCTCGGTGCTGAGCGTCACCTTGCCGCCGTCGGGGCTGTAGCGGAACGCGTTCACGAGCAGGTTCACGATCACCTGCCGGATCTTCACCTCGTCGAGGCGCAGCGTGGGCAGGTCGGCCTCGTGCTTCTCGACCAGCTCGACGCGCCGCTTGGCCGCCAGCGAGCGGGTGGTCTCGACCGCGCTGTGGGCGACCTCGGGGAGTGCGATGCGCGCCCGCTTGAGCACCAGCTTCCCGCTCTCGATGCGCGTGACGTCGAGGATGTCTTCGATCAGGCTCAACAGCCGGTCGGCTTCGCTCTTGAGTCGCCGCAGGAATTCGCGGCGTTGACCGGCCTCGAGGCGCTCGTCGTTGTCGCTCAGGAGCTCGGCATAAGCGATCACCGAGGAGAGCGGCGTTTTGAGCTCGTGGCTCGCCGTCGAGAGGAACAGGTCCTTCATGCGGTTCAGCTCGCCGAGCCGCTGGTTGTCCTGCTCCAGCTCGCGCGAGCGGCTGCCCAGCCGCTCCATGGTCTGAGCGCGGTCGATGACCGCCCCGACGTGCTCGGCGAAGATCTCGAGCATCCGCCGGTGCTGGTCGTGGAAGTGCTCGGGATGGTTGATGCGGTTCACGTTCAGCACGCCCACGCAGCGTTCGCCTACCCTGAGCGGCAGCGACAGCGCCGAGGTGATGATGCGGTCGTTCTTGAAGTGTTGGCTGAGGGGGTCCTCGGTCTTGTGGTTCAGGATCACCGCCTGGCCGCGCTGCGCGACCCAGCCGGCGATTCCTTCGCCCAGCTTCTTCCGCGCGTTGCGCGCGAACTCCGATTCGAGGCCGTAGGAGGCGCGCGTCTCGAGCTCGGCGGACTCGGGGTTGTAGATCATGATCGACGCCTGCTGCGCCATCAGCGCCGAGACCACGCGACGCACGATGATCTCGAGCACGGTGTCGAGCCGGAGCTGGAGGTTGAGCGTGGTCGAGACCTGGAACAGCGCCGACAGCTCCATGAGGCGCGCCCGCACCGCGTCGGTCTCGATCTCCTCGTTCATGAGCTCACGGCGCACGCGGTTGAGGTCGTTCTGCCGCATCACGATCATGAGACAGAAGAGCAGAACCAGCCCCGAGAGCCCGACCAGCGAGTAGTAGGTCTGCTGGAGCACGGCGCTTTCCGGCTCGGCTTCGAGTGCCTTGATCACCGGGATGTGGAGGAGAACCACGGCGACCGTCATCGCGAGCAGCAGCGCGAAGTTGACCGCCCACAGCGTCCAGCCGCTCAGGATGAGCCGCCGCCGCTTCGGCGTCACTTCGCTGCCACCCTCCATCCGCCCTTCCGACAATGCCTTCTCCATTCCGCCGTTATCGGCCGGACGCCCCGGTCGTGTGAGGGGACATTGCATCCGGCAACGTGCGTGCTCTGCTAGATTGCCGCCGTGCGCCGAGTCCCCGCCTGGGCGGTCCCGTTGCTCTTCTTCGCCGGTCTCACCGCCCTCTACTGGAATGCGCTCAACGCCCCCTTCCTGAACGACGACTTCCTCTTCCTCGAGGAGGCGCGTACCCGCACGCTGGCGTCCTCGCTCTCCGATCTCGGCCCGCTCGGCAACTACTACCGGCCGCTCTCACGCCAGGTCTACTTCGAGCTGCTGACGCCGCTCGGCGGCGGCGATCCGCGCATCTTCCATCTCGTCAACTTCGCGCTGTTTTTAGGATCGCTCGCGTTGCTCGCGGATCTGCTGCGGGCACTGCTGCCGACGGCCGGCGTATGGGCGGGCTGCCTCTACTTCGCGCTGATTCCCTTCCAGCGCGTGAACCTGACCTGGATCTCCTGCAGCCAGGACCTGCTCGCGACGTTCGGGTGCCTCGCGGCCCTCGCCTGCTATCGACGGGGGGTCCATGCGGTGGCGCTGCTCGCGGCGGCCGCGGCGTTCGCGAGCAAGGAGGTGGCGCTCGCGCTGCCGCTCGGGCTCGTGGCTTGGGATCGCTATGCGGCCGGAAAACCGTGGCCCGCGGTCGCGCGCGGGACCTGGCGCTATTTCGTGCTGGCCGCGCTGTGGGCACTGCTGGCGCTCGCAATGCGCGCGCGCCACGCGGCGGCCGCGCCGCTCGCCGCCGATCCGTCGCACTTCCTCGCGGCGCTCGTCCATGCGCTCCAGAGTGCGCTCGGGCTCGATGTCCCGGGCGGCTTCCTGTCAGGCCTGCTGCGGGTGGGACCCGCGCTGCTGCCGCTTGCGTGTTTCATCGCGATTGCGTTCGCGCTGCCGGCGAACGTCCCGTCATCGCCGGAGGCGCGGCCGCTCAAGCCGGTCCTCATCTTCGGCCTCGTCTGGCTCGCGGCGTTCGCGCTCCCGGTGGGACCGGTCGTCTATTCGTGGAGCAGCTACCACTTCACGCTCGCTTCAACGGGGGCGGCGGTGATCGTCGGGCTCTGTCTGAAGCGCGCCGACGGCTGGACGTGGGCGGCACTCTCCGGACTCCTGCTCTGGTGGCACGCCGGCGCCACAGCCCCGCCGCGCGGCGGCAGCCAGGCGTTCTCGGTGGTCGAGAGCCCGTGGACCTGGACGTCGCACCTCACGCCCCAGTATTTCGACCGCGTCGTCGTGCTCACCGGCCGGCTCTCGAGCGAGCTTCGCCGCGTGGTGCCGTCACCCGCTCCGCAGACGCGCTTCTTCTTCGCGACGCTCCCGCCCTATGCGGGATTCCAGATGGGGAACGGGGCGCTGATCCGCGCGCTCTACCGCGACTCGACGCTCGCCTCCCACTTCTACTCGCGCTTCTCCGATTCCACCGCGGCCGACTACCCGGTCGAGCTCCTCTACTGGGACGGAGCGGGGCTCGAACGGCTCTACCCGCGGTCCGCCGACCTGTTCTTCCAGGCCGGCACCGACCTCCTGCTGCTGGAGGAGCCGCGGGGCGCCTCGCACGCGTTCCGTCGCGCGCTGAACGGCGGCGAGAACCGCAAGGACAACCTCTATTGGCTCGGCTGGGCCGAGCTGTGGGAGGGCGAACGCGACGACGCTGAGGCGGTGTGGAAGGCGCTCGGCGCCCGCGACGATTCGGTGGCGTGGCGGAAGGCGCTGCGTCAGGCGCGCGACGCGCTGTACGACGATCGCGACACGCTGAAGGCACGGCGCCTGCTCGCCGAGGCGATCGAATCCGGCATCGGCCGCCCGGAGGCGCATGCCGTGCTCGGCACGCTGATGGTGCCGAACAACCCCAAGTACGGGCTGCTCGAGCTCAAGGTCGCGGCCTGGCTCAACCCGCGCGACTGGCTCTCGCGGCGCGATCTCGCGGTCGGGCTCGCCGAGCTCAGGCTCGAAGGGCCGGCCGCCCACGAGCTGCAGACGCTGGTGGCCGAGTTCCCGATTCTCGCCGCGGATTCGTCGGTGGTGCGCGCTCAGCGCAGCCTGAGCCGGAGATGATTCGTGGCCTCGAAGCCCAGCTTCTCGTAAAGCGGCCGCCCCTGGCGGCTCGCGTTCAGCGTCACCCGCACGAAGCCTTCCTCGCGGCACCAGGCGAGGATCGCGTCCATCACCCGCCGCGCGACTCCGCGGCGGCGGTGCGCCGGCTCCACGTAGATGTTGAGGACGTGCGCGCGCCGGGGGTAGGGCTCGTGGGCGCTCGGGGGATGTTCGGTCACCACCACCGCGCCACCGCCGACCGCGCGGCCGTCCTCGGCCTCGGCGAGCCACGCGTGGAAGCGGTTCGCGGTGATCGCGCCCTCGAAGTAGGGGGCGGCCGCCTCCACCATCCGGTCGAGCGCGGCGTCGTCGACCTGGTCGGTCTCGGCGAGCAGCGCGCGGCGCTGGCGCACCAGCTCGGCCACGTCAGCCACCGTCGCCTTCCGGATGCGGTATTCGCTCATCGTCGCGTCCTCCACCAGGGAGCTTGTCGACTTTGAACACTTTGCTCGCACGGCCGGCGCATTCAGGTCGGCTATCATACGTCGCATGAGCCACGGACGCGTGCACCTCGAGCGCTTCGAGAGCGCGGTGCTGAAAGGCAATGCCGCGGGCGACTCCCCCGTGCGGCAGGTGCCGGTCTACCTGCCGCCCTCCTACGACTCCGCGCCCGGACGCCGCTACCCGGTGGTGTTCGTGCTCGCCGGGTTCACCGGCCGCGGGCGCATTCTGCTCAACGACAACCCATGGACGCCCGGACTCGACGAGCGCATGGACCGGCTGATCGCGCGCGGGACACCCGAGATGATCCTCGTGCTGCCCGACTGCTTCACCCGCTACGGCGGCTCCCAGTACCTCAACTCGAGCGCCACCGGACGCTACGAAGATCACATCGTCGAGGAGCTGGTGCCGTGGGTGGATCGCACGTTCCGCACATTGGCCGGCCGCGATCACCGCGGGATCGCCGGTAAGTCGTCCGGCGGCTACGGGGCGCTCGTGCTCGGCATGCGTCACGCGGACGTGTTCGCCGCGATAGCGAGCCACAGCGGCGACATGTGCTTCGAGTACTGCTACCGCGGCGACGTGCCCAAGCTGCTCACCGGCATCCAGCGCGGCGGCGGGCTCGAGCCGTGGCTCACCGCGTTCGAAGCCGCGGTGCAGAAGAAGGGCGACGACTTCACGGTGCTCAACATGGTCGGCATGGCCGCCAGCTACTCGCCGAACCCGATGGTGCGGCCGTTCGGCATCGATCTTCCGTGCGATCTCGAGACCGGCGAGTTCCGCGAGGACGTCTGGCGGCGCTGGCTCGAGCAGGACCCTCTGACGCTGGTCGAGCGCCACGCCGAGGCCCTCCGCTCGCTGAAGCTCCTCTACCTCGACTGCGGCACGCGCGACGAGTGGCACCTCCATGTCGGCGCCCGCATGTTCGTGCGCCGGCTGCACGACCTCGGCATCGCGCACCGCCACGAGGAGTTCGACGACGGCCACATGAACGTTCCCTACCGCTACGACGTGAGCCTGCCGCTCATGGCGGCGGCGCTCGGCGGCCAGTGAACGGTCCGGCGCTCCGGATTCACCAGCTCACCCACCGCTACGGCAGCTTCGTCGCGGTGAAGGCGCTCGACCTCGAAGTCCGCCGCGGCGAGATCCTCGGGTTCCTCGGGCCGAACGGCGCCGGCAAGACCACCACGCTCCGCTGCTGCGCCGGCCTGCTGGCGGCGGCGGCCGGCGCGATCGAGATCGCGGGCGTGTCGCTCGCCGCCGATCCGCTCGGCGCCCGGGCGCGGCTCGGCTTCGTGCCGGATCGGCCGTTCTTCTACGAGCGGCTGTCGGCGCGCGAGTTCCTCGACTTCATTGCCGCGATTTATGACGTCTCCCCGCAGGTCGCCGGCCCGCGCGCCGATGTGCTGCTGCGCCGCCTCGAGCTGGAGGAGGCGGCCGACGACCTGATCGAGACCTACTCGCACGGCATGCGGCAGAAGGTGTCGCTGGCGGCGGCGCTGCTCCACGAGCCGCCGCTGCTGATGCTCGACGAGCCCTTGACCGGTCTCGATCCGATCGGCGCCCGCACCATGAAGGACGTGCTGCGCGAGAGCGCGGGCCAGGGACACGGCGTGCTCGTCTCGACCCATCTGCTCGATGTCGCCGAGCGGCTCTGCGACCGGGTCGTCATCCTCCATCACGGCGAGAAGCGCGCCGAGGGCAGCCTGGCCGAGCTGCGCGGCGCGGGCAGCAGCGCGACGCTCGAGGACGTGTTCCTCGCGATGACGCGCGACGGCGTAACGCCCGCATGAGCCGCCGGCCGGCACGATGATCTGGCGCGGATGGGCGCAGAGCCGCTGGCGGCTCTTCCGCAACGCGCTGCTCGGGCACCGCGGCCGTCGCGGATCGCGGGCGCGGCCGGGGACGCTGGTGGGCGCGCTGCTCGCGCTCTCCCTGGCCGGGATCATCTACGCGGGAATGTCGGCGGCGTTCTCGGCGCTGGTCGAAGCAGGCGCCGGTCCGCGGGAGTGCGGCGTGCTGCTCGGGATCCTCCTCGGCGCCGCCGCCGTCGGCATGCTGGTGTTCGACCTCCACGAGGTGGTGGCGACGGTGGTCGCGGACTCCGATCTCCAGCTCCTCCGCACGGCCCCGATCGCGCCCGCCCACGTGTTCGCGATCAAGGTGATCGACGCCCTGCCCCGTACCTCGGTGCTGCTCGCGACGATCGCGGTGCCGGCGCTCGTCGCCTACGCGAGGGCACATCCGCTCGCCCCCTGGGCGTGGGCCGCGATGGGACCGGCGCTGCTCGCGCTCTGGCTGATCCCCTTCGGCTTCGGCTCCGCGCTCACGCTCGTCATCCTGCGGGTGGTTCCCGGCCGCTTCGTGCGTGAGGCGATGCGCTTCGTCACCACGTTCTTCGTGCTCGGACTCTGGCTCGTGAACTCCTTCGCACTTCCGCGCGTGGCCGATCGCAGCGGGGACATCGTGGGCTGGCTCGCGGGCGCGGCGGTGGACGCGCCGCCCGCCTACCGCATCTCGCCCGGATCGTGGGTGGCATCCCTCGCGGTCGCGGGCGCGCTCGACACGCCGTCCGCCACCCTGGCGCCCGCCGCCCGGCTGGTCGTCACCGCGGCCGTGGCGCTCGCACTCGCGGCCCTCGTCGCCGCCGCGAACCTCGACATCGTCCAGGCGCGGATGGCGGGCGTCGGCATCCGACGTGGTGCGACCGCGCGACCCAGGCGACGCCGCATGACCGGCGGCGGATTCCTCGGAGCGGTGATCGCGCGCGACGGCCGGATGCTGCGCCGCGACTGGGCGGTGTTCGCCGACGTGCTCATCACCACCGGGCTCTGGACACTGCTTCCGATCGTGGCGGCTCCGCTCCACGAGATCGCGAAGCCACTGCTGCTCCGCGCCATGCTGTTCTCGCTGGCGGTGGGACTCGGCTATGAAGTCGGCGCGCGCGCGCTGCCCTTCGAGCGGCGCGGTCTCGCATGGGCGCGGCTCGCCCCGGTGCCCACGTTACAGTGGACGATGGCGCGCTGGCTGAGCGTGCTCGCGCTGGCCCTGCCGATGGCGGTGGTCGCGGCGCTCGTCAGCGGGCGCGCCCTCGGCCTCCCGGTGGCGGAGTCGCTCGGCGCCTTCGGTCAATCGCTGCCGGCGCTGGTGATGGCGATCTCGATCGGCCTGTGGACCGGAGCGCGCTTCGGCAACCCGGACTGGACCCACCAGCGCGCGATGCTGAGCGGCACCGGGCGCCTCTTCGCGGTCGTGCTCATCTTCGCCCAGGGAACGGGATGGATCATGTGGATCTGGGTCGACGCCCCCGGCGGTCTGGTGGTGCCGGCGCTCGGCGCTCTCGTCTCGCTGCTCGCGCTGGCCGCCGCGGCGCAGACGCTCGGACGACGGAGCGTCACCTGAGCCGCCGCGCACCCGGTGGTAGTCTGACCCTCGTGTTCGAGCATCACCGCCAGCCTTTGCTCCCCCGCCGGGCGTTCCTGCGCCGCCTCGCGTATCACACCGCCGCCGGCATCGTCGTCATCTTCGGATCGCTGGCGATCGGGGTCGTCGGCTATCACACGTTCGCAGGGCTCCCGTGGCTCGACTCGTTGCTCAACGCCGCGATGATCCTCGGCGGGATGGGGCCGGTGGACCCCATTCACTCGACGGCAGCCAAGTGGTTCGCCTCCTTCTATGCGCTCTACTCGGGGCTCGTGCTGCTGGTGGTCGCGGGCGTGATGCTGGCGCCGGTGGCGCATCGCATCCTCCACCGCCTCCACCTCGAAGGTGAAGCGGGACGGGAGCCCCGACAACGGCCGTGAGCGTGGAGTTGGCGGCGGCCCGCGGAACGGCCGCTTCGGTCGAACGTCGCAACTACCGGCTCGGGGTCCTGAACGGGATCTTCTACCAGGCGGGCGACGGTTTCGTGGACGCCGGCACCGTGATCCCGGTGTTCCTGGCGCGGCTCACGTCGTCGAACGCGCTCATCGGATTCGCGACCGCGATGAGCGATTTCGGGTGGCTGCTCCCGCAGGTGTTCGTCGCGCCGTGGGTGGCGCGCTTCCCGCGGCAGGTGCCGGTCTACCTCCGCGCCGCGACCTTCCGCGCGCTCGGGCTCGCACTGGTTGCGATCCTGGCGTGGCCGCTGAGCGATCATCCGGGCGCGCTGCTCGCGGCGTTCTTCCTCGGCTACGGCGCCTATTCGCTCTTCTCCGGTGTCGGGGCGGTGGCGTTCATGGAGGTGGTGGGACGCACGGTGCCGCACGACCGGCTGCCCGGGTTCTGGGCCGAGCGCCTGTTCTGGGGCGGGATCGGAGCCGCGATCGTCAGCCTGCTCGTGCGCCAGGCGCTGGTGCTCCCGGATCACGGCATAGCCT
>DAIUEO010000032.1:18170-19010 GCA_036845125.1 Candidatus Eiseniibacteriota bacterium
TGCTCTTCGCGGGTGCGGCGTTCCTCACCGGCACCGGCTTCTGGCTCTTCACCGGCATCGAGGAACCGGCGCACACCCCGCCGGCGCATCCGACCTCCTCGCGGGAGCTGCTCCGGCAGGGCGTCCAGCTCTTCCGCCACGACCCGCCGTTCCGCCACCTGCTGCTCGCGCGCGCGGTGCTCAACGTGTGGTTCGCCGCGAGCCCGTTCCTGGTGCTGTTCGTGGTGCGCGACCTGGGCGGCGGCGCGCGCTCGGTGGGCACGTTCCTGCTCGCGCGCACCGCCGGGTTCATCGTCTCCAATCTCGCCTGGCGTCCGATCGCCGCGCGCCACGGAACCCGCGCGCTGATGCAGATCGGCTCCTCGGGAACCGTGGCGCTCGCGCTCATCGCGGCAGCGGTCGGCATCGCCTCGCCGTGGAAGCTCGGCTGGATCGGAACGACCGCCGCCATCGTGCTGCTCGAGATCGTCGCCTTCGGCGGCGGCATCGTGCAGAGCGCGCTCAACGTCGGCTACGGGAGCCTGATGATCGAGCTCGCACCGGCGGGCTCCCGGCAGTCGTTCGTGAGCCTGCTCAACACGTTCCTCGGACCGACCATGCTGCTGCCGGCACTCGGGGGTGCGGTGGTGGATGCGGCCAGCGCCCCGGTATTGTTCGCCGCGTGCGGCGTCGTGGCGCTGATCGGCGCCCGCTCGGCATGGCGACTGCCGCGCCGGCGCCACGTCGAGCCGGCGCCCGAGATCGAAGCACTCCAGCCGGAGCAACCGTCGTGACCGTTCCGATCGTGGCCCTCATGAGTCCCGACGACCTCTTCTTCGTCGCCCGAGTGCAGGCGGCGGC
>DAIUEO010000032.1:19020-28144 GCA_036845125.1 Candidatus Eiseniibacteriota bacterium
GGAGCTGGGGGTGTCGATCGTGGTTTCGGCGCCCGGTCACGGCCTCGAGATCTGTAACGTCGAGAAGCCGCGGCTCGTGATCGTCGACCTCCGGGCGAAGGGGGCGATCAGCGCCGTGGAAGAGCTGCGCGCCGGGCACGCGACCCGTAGCACGCGGATCGTCGGCTTCTACCCGCACGTGGAGACCGCGCTGCGCGACGCCGCGACCGCGGCCGGCGCCGACGAGGTGCTGCCGCAGTCGGCCTTCACCGTCCGGCTGGGCGCTCTGCTGGCATCGGCCGCCACCGGCTGAGCTATAATCCCGCACCATGCTGCGCCACTTTCGAATCCCCGCCTTCGTACTCCTGATCGTCGCGCTTCCCCTGCTCGCCGCCGAGGCGCGCGCCGCGAGTGATCCGCGCGCCATCGAGGTCGCGGACCGGGTGATGTCCGCACTCGGCGGCAAGGCACGCTGGGACTCGCTGCCCGGGCTCCGCTGGGCATTCGGTGTGATGGTGAACGACACCATGCGCGGCGCGATGCGCCGCCACGCCTGGGACAAGCACACCGGCTGGCACCGCGTCGACGGCATGGACCGCCAGGGCAACAACTACGTGTTCATCCACAAGGTCGGAAGCACCGAGGGAATGGCGTGGATCGCGGGCAAGAAGATGGAAGGCGACACGCTCACCGCGCTGCTCAAGCGCGCCCAGTCGCTGTGGACCAACGACACCTACTGGCTGCTCATGCCCTACAAGCTGCGCGATCCGGGCGTGAATCTCGGCTACGACGGCGAGGCCGTGGAGAACGGCGTGACCTACGACAAGCTCGCACTCACGTTCGACAAGGTCGGCGAGACCCCGGGTGACCGCTACTGGGTGTACGTGAATCGCGCGAACAACCGCGTCGAGATCTGGGAGCACATTCTCCAGGGGCAGCCGCCGCCGGCCGTGCGATGGACGTGGGAGAAGTGGGAGCAGGACGGCGGGCTGTGGTTCCCGAGCTACCACAACGGCGCGGAGAACCGCTCCGTCTGCACGCTCTACGCCAAGGCCGTCACCAAGTTCAACGACACGGAGTTCACCGCACCCTAGTGGGTGCGGTCTATTTCTCGACGGCGACGAGGATGTCCACCGGCCCTTCGCCGGTCTCGGGATTCCAGCGTCCGTCGTAGACCTCGAAGTCGTAGCCCGGCCGATGCGTGAGCCCGGTCTCCTTCATCCACGTGTTCCAGATCCGGTCCCAGGTTTCGACGATCTCGGAGATGTGTCCCTCGTGCGTCCACCCGGCGTACGACCCGGCGGGGATGTCGAGTGCGATCATCCCTTCGGGCGCCGCGGCGCCGGGGTCGGTCTCCACCGCCGCCACGTAGACGAGCGCCTCCTCCGGCGTCCCCGGGGCGCTGGGGCGGCAGGCTCCATAGGTCAGCCCGGCACGTCGCCCGGGAATGCTCTCCATGCGGGGCACGAAGCGATCCCAGAGCAGTGGGATCTCCATGATCCTCCCCGGCGGAAACATCCCCTTCATTCCCACCAGCCGGAACGCCGGCTTCTCGACCATGCGTGGCTTCATGCAGAACTCCGTTCGGGCCGGGCGGGCGGCGTGGGCTCGTGACCGCGCGGCGTTCGATGCGAGCTTCCGAGCGGGGTAGTCTCTACGGGTCGTGACCCTCCCGCAAGCGACCAGCAACGCGCCCACGCTCCGCGTCTCCGAGATCTTCCGGTCGATCCAGGGCGAAGGCCCCTCGGCCGGAACCCCGGCGCACTTCGTGCGCCTGCAGGGCTGTGACGTGGGCTGCCACTGGTGCGATTCGAAGTACACGTGGGAGGCCGAGGCGGGCGAGCGCGCGCCGCTGGGGGAAGTGCTCGATCGCGCGCGTGCGCTGGGCGCGGCGCCGCTCCTCGTCGTCACGGGCGGCGAGCCGCTCCAGCACGAGGGTCTCGCGGAGCTGCTCGACGCCGCACTCGAGCGGTGGCCGCGCGTCGAGGTCGAAACCAGCGGCATCGCCGCGCCACCGGTCTCCCACGAGCGCCTCTTCTACAACGTCTCGCCCAAGCTGCCGGCGGTGACGCCGCGCTGGAGCGAAACCTGGGCGCACGCTTGGGCCTGGGTCGCCGAGCCGCGCGCCGTCTTCAAGATCGTGGTCGGCACCGACGCGGACCTCGACGACGCGGTGCGGCTGCTCGCCGAGCACGCCATACCGAAGGAGCGCGTGATGCTCATGCCCGAAGGCCTGACCGACGAGGCGGTGCGTGCCCATGCGCCGCGGGTGGCGGAGGCCTGCGTGAAGCTCGGCTTCCGGATGAGCCCGCGCCTTCACATCTGGATGTGGGGCCCGCGCCGTGGCGTCTGAGATGAAGCGCGCCGTGGTGCTGCTCTCGGGCGGGCTCGACTCGGCGACGTGCCTGGCGTGGGCGCGCGCCGAGGGCTTTGCCTGCCACACGCTGGCCATCGACTACGGACAGCGCCACGCGCGCGAGCTGGAGGCGGCGCGCCGCGTCGCGGCGGCACTCGGCGCGGTCGAACACCGCGAGGTGCGGGTGGACCTGGGAGCGATCGGCGGCTCCGCGCTGACCTCGCGCCTCGAGGTGCCGAAGGATCGCGACCCCCGCGAAATGGCGCACGGCATCCCCGTCACCTACGTGCCGGCCCGCAACACGGTGTTCCTGGGGCTGGCGCTCGGCTGGGCCGAGGTGCTCGGTGCGCGCGATCTCGTTGCCGGGATGAACGCGGTGGATTATTCCGGTTATCCCGACTGCCGGCCCGAATTCCTGCACGCCTTCGAGCAGCTGGCGAAGCTCGCGACGCGTGCCGGGGTCGAAGGCGCCGGCTTCACCGTGCACGCGCCGCTCATGAGTCTCGACAAGGCCGGTATCGTCCAGCTCGGAATCCGGCTCGGCGTGGACTACGCGCTCACGCATTCGTGCTACGATCCGTCGCCCGCAGGAGAGGCATGCGGCCGCTGCGATGCCTGCCTGCTGAGGCTCAAGGGATTTCACGAAGCCGGTATCGAGGACCCCGCGCGCTATTCGGGCGCCGCCCACCCACGTCCGTGAAGGTCGAGCTCACCCGCGAGTACACGTTCGAAGCGGCGCACCGCCTGCCGCACGTCCCCCCGGACCACAAGTGCTTCCGGATGCACGGGCACTCGTTCCGGGTGGAGGTGGTGGTCGCCGGTGCGGTCGACCCGCACCTCGGCTGGCTCGTCGACTATGCCGACATCACTGCCGTGGTCGGGCCGTTGCTGCGCAACGAATTGGATCACCGTAGTCTCAACGACGTCGCGGGGCTCGAGAATCCGACCTCCGAAAACCTGTGCGGCTGGCTGTGGAATCGCCTGAAGCCGCAACTTCCGGCACTCACCTCGATCACGGTCGCCGAAACCTGCACCGCCCGCTGCACCTACCGCGGAGAATGACCGCACAAACGCCTTCCCGGCGGCGATGATCAGGTTCCATCCCGCGAGCCGCATCGCCCGCTCCTCGACCCGCATCCAACAGGCCGCGAACCCCACTACAAAGGAGCCCTTCCTGAGAGGTCATGTCAGGGAGATGTCCGGACGAAAACATGGGTGACATGAACGAAAGAGTCTTCATCACCGGCGCCACGGGTTACGTGGGCAGCGCCGTCGCGGCGCGCCTGGTCCGTGCGGGCTATGAGGTCTACGGCCTGACGCGGAACGCCGAGCGCGCCGCCGGCCTCACGCTGCTCGGCGTGCATCCGGTGGTCGGCGAGCTGTCGCGGCTGGAGTCGTATCTGCCGGCCGTCAAGAATTGCGACATCGTGGTCCATACCGCCTTCGATCCCGCTGAAACGGCGAACCTGGACCGGGTGGCTCTCGAAGCGGTGCGCACCGGCGCCCTCGACGGCCGGGTGCGGCGCCTCATCTATACGAGCGGCACCTGGGTACACGGCGACACCGGCGGCGTGATGGTCGACGAAAGCGCGCCGCTCCACCCCGTCGAGCTCGTGCGCTGGCGCGCGGCTCACGAGGACGTGGCGCTCGATCTCGGCGAACAGGAGATCGCGGTGATCGTGCTCCGCCCGGGGACCGTCTACGGCGAGAGCCGCGGCGAAATGGGCCGCTGGTTCGCGGCCGGGCACGAGAAGAAGGTGGTGCGTTATCCGGGCAGCGCCCAGCACTGGACGATGGTGCATCGCGACGACCTCGCTGAAGCCTACCTGCGGGCCATCGAGCGCGGCACCGGGGGAAGCCGCTATAACGTCAACGACGGCTCGTCTCCGACGGTGCGCGAGCTGGCCGAGGCGGTGGCGCGCGTTACCGGCGCCACGGCTCAGCCGTGGGACTTGGACGAGTTCGTGAAGCGCTTCGGCCTCTACGGCAAAGCCCAGTTCACGAGCCAGAAGCTCTCGCCGGCCCGCGCGCAGAGCGAGCTCGGATGGACGCCGCGGCACCGCTCGTTCGTGGACGAGGTCGAAGCCCTCGATCACGAATGGCAGGAAACGCGTAACACTCCGGTCCGGTAGCGACTTAGGTTCAGCGGGTCACGACCGCCTTCACCTCGCGAACGCTCGCACCGTAGGTGAGCCGCACCAGGTAAACGCCCGGTGCGAGCCGTCGCGAACCGCCCACGGTCACCGAGTGGTTCCCCGGCCCCAGGTGGTCCAGGGACTTGGACGCGACGCTGCGACCCGCCAGGTCGACGACGTCGAGCCGTCCCGGCAGCGCGCCCGGCAGCGTGAAGTGCAGGGTCAGCGCACCGTTCATGCTCGGATTCGGCCGGGCGCCATGAAGGACAAAAGCCCCGACGGTCGCTCCGCCGGCATCGAGCACGCTGGTGAGGTCCACGACCGCGAACACGCTCTCGTTCTCATGGGTGTCGACGGCCGTGAGCTTGTAGCAGTACCCGACGCCTCCGTTGGCATCCGTGTACGCCGGCTCGCTCGTCGCCGCCAGCAGGTTGACCTCGGAGGGAACGAAACCCGGATCCGTCGAACGATAGAGCCGGTACTCCCCGAGATCGGATTCCGGGTTCTCATCCCAGCTCAAGGCCACGTTTCCCGAAGACGGAACACCGTGGAACGCCTCCGGCCTCCGCGGCCGGATGTTGTCCACCGAATAGCCGCTGTCGACGTTCGACGAATAGAACACGTCGATGTTGGCGGTCAGCGCGGTGACGAAGAACGCGCTGTACGGGTTCGAATGCCGCATCGAGTCCTGGGGGGTGGTGGCCGTGTACCCGTAGCCCGGGAGCCGCTGGGCCGGGAGGGTGACCAGCGCCTCCCAGTATTCGATCAGCGTGGTTCCATCCGGCAACGAGATCTCGCGCGTGATGATGCGGTCGCGCTCGGCTTTGGCCGCCAGCGCCGCCGCGCCGAGCCCCGGCGGAATCCGCCGCCACACCCGGTAGCTGTTCACCGCTCCCCCCGTGACGTCGAGTGAGCTCGCGTTCCACGTGAGGAAGACGAACCCGCCGTTGTCGTTCGGCACGTCGCGCACATCGATGAGCTGGGGGAAGCGCAGATCGGCGACGCAGCCTCCGGGCAGGAGCGACACGTCGTCCTGTTGAAGCAGCGGCACCAGCAGATCCGGGCGTCCGTCGGCATCGATGTCGCCCGACGCCATCTGGTAGGGGTTGCCTCCCGCGTTCAGGACCACTTCGGGACCGAACTGGCCGTTGCCGACCCCTCCGCTCCCCAGCCCCACATGGAACTTGACCGACCCCGTGCCGGGCGGCGAGGGGAAATAGGCGATCGCCAGATCGAGGATGCCATCGAGGTTGGCATCCAGGGGGACCACCGAATTGCAGTTTCCCGAGGCGATGGAGCTCCACACCGCGAAAGTCCCGTTTCCCGCTCCCTTGAGCAATCGCACTCCGCCATTGCTCCCGTTCGCCACGGCCAGGTCCGGCGCTCCGTCCTCGTCGAAGTCGCCGACGGTGACATCAAAGGGTTCAAGGCCCCCCGCATAGTGAACCGCCGGGGCGAACATGCTCGGCGTTCCGGTGCCGAGCAGCACCGCCACCGTGCCGGCGAAGTTCTCCACGGCAACCAGATCCAGATGGTCGTCGCCATTGAGGTCCGCCATGGTGAGTCCGGTCGAAAAATGGTTGAGGGGGAATGCGGTCGAACCTTCGAACAGACCGTTCCCCACCCCCGCGCTCCCGAGCCCCGTGAACACGAAGACATTGGGTGACGAGTCCGAAGACAGGGCGATGTCGAGGATCCCATCCTCGTTGAAGTCGCCGGTCTGGATTCCAAACGCATTCGCAATGACGGGGTAGCTCACCGGCGGGGCGAACGTCCCATTGCCGGTCGAGCCGGAGCCCTGGCCGAGAAGGATCGAGAAGCGCTTCTGAATCGTCCCCGAGACGGCGAGGTCGGTGATGCCGTCCTCGTTGAAGTCGCCGGTCACGACCCGGATCGGATCGCCCGGGACCGGGTAGTAGACCGGCGGGGCGAACATGCGGCCGCCGAGCCCGCGGTGGAAGGCCACTGCGTCACCGATTCCGGTGCCGGGCAGATCGATCGTGGTGACCACCAGATCGAGGATTCCGTCTTCGTCGAAGTCCTCGATCACGATGTCGGCCGGACTTTTGTTCGTGGTGAGATGGACAAAGGGTTCGAACAGGAAGGCGCATTCCTCGGCGCGGAGGATCTCAGGCGAGGCGAGGAAACCGAGCAGGACCACGGCACGGATGAGACTTCTCATGGCGGCACCCCCTGTCGTTCGTTACCTGGGCGATCGGTCGCAGGAAGGGTAGTCCCGCACCTCACGGGGGGACAGCAAATTCGTCCCCGGACGGCACTCCGGTAGAGTCGCCGCCGCATGACCGGGACCTCCGAACGCGCCCTACGTCTCACCCTCATCATCATCGGCGCCAGCTTTGCGGCGCTGGCGGTGGCCACCCTGGTGGCCCACTGGGTCGCGGGGCCGATCGTGGCGTCGCGCCTCGAAGCCGCCGCCCGCGGGCGGCACCTCGACGCCTCGTGGCGCACGCTGAGCGTCGACTTCCCCTTCGTGGTCCGCATCGAAGGGATGGCGCTGGCGGCGGGTGCGGACACGATGCTCCAGGTCGACCAGGCGCGCGCCGGGATCGCGCTCGCTTCCGCGCTGACCGGGGGAATGCCGCTCCGCTCGTTCGAGGCGAGCGGCATCCGTGCGCGCCTCAAGCCGGCGGCCGCGGATCTCGACACGCTGGCGCCCATCGAGCCTCCCGATGAAAAAGGGAAAGGTCCGGCTTCACCGCGGGTGCAGCGCCCGGCCGAGGCTCTCGTCCGGTTGCTGCTGGTTCCCGCGCGCCGGCTGCCGGGGATCCGGATCGAGGACTTCACGCTCATGTCCGCCGACAGTGACGACTCGTTCGATGGCGTCCGCATCGAGCGGCTGGCCACTTATCCCGGGCGGGGCGGGGTCGAGCTCGAGGCGCTGGGGTCGGTGGGGCTCGCCGCTCCCAAGCCCTTCGAGATCCGGATCCGCTATGGCTCCGACGACCGGCTCCACGGCGTTGCGCAGTTCGCGCTCGCGGCGGGCGGCGACAGCGCGCAGAACCTGATGCTCCAGGTCGACGCCACCGTGCGCCAGGATCGCAGCGCCGGCGTGATCGAGCTGGGACCGGGCTCGCGGCTCTGGATGGGCGGTCTTCCGCTCAGCGTCTCGGGCTCGGCCCGGCGCGCGGGACCGCGCTTCGCGCTCGGCGTCGCAGCGGACAGCGTCACCAGCGCGCACGTCCACGAGAGCCAGCCGCCCGCGCTGCTCGGCCCGCTGGAGGACGTGCACGTGACGGGTTCGTTCGACTACCGCCTGCAGATGGTCGTCGACTTCGGCGAGCCCGACTCGTCGACCGTGGACGCCGACGTCATCCCGCACGGGTTGGCACTCGATCCGTCGCGCACCGTACTCAGGTTGCACGGGCTCGAGCAGCCGTTCCTCGCCCGCATCCACCTGCCGCGCGATCGCATCGTGCTGCGCGATCTGTCACCCGACAATCCCAACTTCCGCCCGCTCGAGACGCTCGATTCGAACCTGGTGCGCGCGGTGGTCACCAACGAGGACGGCTCGTTCTTCTCCCATCATGGCTTCAACGCCGACGCCGTGCGGCGCTCGATGGCCGAGAACCTGCGGGCCGGCGCCTACCGGCGCGGCGCCGGCACCATCACCATGCAGCTCGCGCGCAATCTCTACCTCGGCCACGAGCGCCGCCTGGCGCGCAAGCTCCAGGAGGCGGTGCTGGCGTGGATCATCGAGCACCTGACCTGGGCCACGAAGGAGCGCCTGCTCGAGATCTACCTCAACATCATCGAGTGGGGGCCGGAGGTGCACGGCGCGAACGAAGCCGCGCACTACTACTTCGGCCACGACGCCACGCATGTCACCGTGCCCGAGGCGCTGTTCCTGTCGACGGTCGTGCCGTCACCGCGGAAGTGGCGCTACCGCTTCGACGCGAACGGCGACCTGCGGCCCTTCGCGCGCGCACAGATGCACTTCATCGGACGCGCGATGACGCGGCGCGGCTGGCTGCCGGCGGATTCGCTGCCGCCGGCCGACTCGATGCGCGTCGTCCTCAGCGGGAAGGCGCGCGCGGTGTTGTTCCCACCTCCCGACTCCAGCAAGACGGCGGTCACCGATTCCGACGCGCACTGACCGGCTGCCGTGGGCGGTGCTGGGGGCCGCTGCGATCGTCGTGCTGGTGTTCGCGATGCGCGGGTTCCCGCTCGGCGTCCCGGTCGCCGACGACTTCGCGTTCCTCGCGCGGCTCGCGTTCCAGCATCCGCTCGACCCCTTCGACTCGATGGGAGCGACCTACTACTGGCGGCCGGTTTCGCGCCAGCTCTACTTCTCGCTGCTGGGTCTGAGGGTAATCGACTCGCCGGGAACGGCGACGACGATCCACCTGCTGATCCTGCTCGGCACCTACGTCCTCATCTACCGGATGGCCCGCCGCGGATTCTCAGGCCCGGCCGCCGCGGCGATCGCCTCGTTCCCGCTCCTGAGCGAGGCGGCGCGGGCGCTCGTGACCTGGCCGAGCGGCGCTCAGCACCTGCTCGCCGGCTTCTTCGCGGTGCTCACGCTGCACGAAGCGCTGGCCGGCCGCTGGCTCACCGCCTTTCCCGCCGGGCTCGCCGCATCCCTGAGCCACGAGACCGGCTTCCTCGCGGTGCTCGCCGTGCCGGTCGTGGCGTT
>DAIUEO010000033.1:0-11936 GCA_036845125.1 Candidatus Eiseniibacteriota bacterium
GTGCCATGCGGCCGCGGCCGGATGTCCTCGGCTCCGGCGAGGAACACGGCGCCGGCGCGACGCAGCTCGGCCTCCGCGCGCACGGTCGGGTCGGTGACGATCGTGCCGACGCGCGCGAACTCTTCGGCGGCGCTGCGGTATTCGGCGGCCGCCAGGAACACGTTGGCTTTCGCGAGCCGCGCGTGGTCGGCGAGCGGCGAGCCCGGGTAGCGCTCCGCGACGCTCTGGAAACCGGCCGCGGCGCGCAGCATCACTCCCTGGGACTGGAGCGCGAGGGCACGCAGGTAGAGCGCCGGTGCACCCTGCGGGCTCGGTCCCAGGGCGGCGAGCGCCTCCGTGGACTTGCCTTCGATCTGAAACGCGACTGCGCGCGCCAGCGCTCCGCGCGGGTCCTTCTCGATCCACGGATGGGTGTGCGCGAGACCGTCGAGCAGCTTGCGCGAGGCCGCGACGTCGCCGCGGCGGAGCGCGTTCCACGCCTGCGCGAGGCGGGCTGCGGGAAGCAGCGAGCTCTGCGGGTACTTCTTCTCCCACTGGAGCCATTCGCGCGCGGCCGCTGCGTCGTCACCCGAAGCCTCGAGCGCCTCGATGGCCGCGAACGCGGCGTCGTCCGCGAACGGGCCCTCCTTCCCCGCCCGCTCGAAGTGCGTGATCGCGCCGCGGAAGTCGCCGAGCGCCGAGCGGATGGTGCCCGCGAGCGCATACGCCGCCGCGCGACGGTTCGCGTCGAGATCGCCCCGCAACGCTTCGTTCACCGAGGTTCCGACCTGTTCGAGCGCGGCGATCCGGTCGGCGCCCTCGAGCAGCCGCGCGGATTCGAAGCTGCGTCCGATCGGCTCCAGCGCCGACGGTGCGGGCGCGGCATTGTGCGGCGCGGCCTTGTGCGGAGCGGCGTTGCGCGGCTTGGCGCCGACCGGCGCGGCCAGAGCCACGGCCAGCGCGAGCGTCATCGTGATGTTCCGGCGTGTGATCGTCATGGCGTCTCCACCACCGGCACGGTTCCCTGTGGCCCGGTGGTCGAAATCTCGATGGTGCGAGTGTGGCTCTCGAGCACCCGGGCGGACTGGTCACGGACCACCAGGTTGAATCGATAGACACCGTCCGGAAGCGGCAGGCCGGTTTCGTCCTTGCCGTCCCACTGGAGGTGCGACGGCGGCTGACCCTTGCCGCCAAACCGGCGCACCACCTCGTCGGACTTGCTGAGGATCTCGACCGTCCAGCTCTCCGGCTCGGACTTGGTGCGCGAGTTGAGGGAGATGCGCGTCACCGCGTGCTCCCCGGTCGGCGAAAAGACCTGGGGATCCGCCGACGAGCTCGCGAAGAAGCCGCCGAACTTCCAGCTCATGCCGAGCCGATGGGTCATGCCGAGCGGGTGATCCGCGACTCCGTAGTCGATGGTGTACTGGGGCGCGAACTGGTAGCTGAGGCCGCCGGTCGCCCGGGTCTGATCGAAGCCGGCGCGCAGCGCGAAGGCGTTCTGGATCTTGTACTCACCGCCGCCGTGGAAGCGCGCCCCCAGTCCGTCCGACTGATCGACCTGGAGCGCGATCAGGCCGCGCCCGCCGAGCACCTGGAGCGCCGCGCCCCCGCGAATCGCGGTCGGCCACGGCTCCTCGGTGTCGCGCAGCTTCAGATTGGGGCCGCCGAGATTGGCGATCGAGGCGCCGATCTTCAGGCCCGGGATGACCTCGTAGGTGGCGCCGAGATCGGCGCCGAACCCGCCGGCGCTGAACTCCTCGACCGTCTGCTGGATGACCTTGAGGTTGGCGCCGACTGCGAGGCGCGGCGAGAAGGCACGCGACACGGTGAAGAGGTACGCGGTCTCCCCCTCACTGAAGGTCCCGAGCGCATCGTTCAGCTCGTTGGTCTTCTCGAACTCTCCGGAACGCAGCGTGAGAATCGTGAGGCCGAAGCTCGGCAGCCAGCTTCCCGGCACGGCGAATCCCAGGCCGTGAATGGCGGTGTCGTCGAAGAGACGCGCGGTCTCGAAGTGGAGCTCGTTCTGCTCCATTCCGGACAGTCCCGCCGGGTTCCACAGGATCCCGAACGGATCGTTGGCGGTCGCCACGTAGGCGTTGCCGAGTCCGAGCGTGCGGGCGCTCGCATACTGGGTGAGCCACTCGCCCGGCATGCCGGCACCCTGGTCCGCCGCGCGGACGGGGCCGGCGGCAAGCGTGGCCGCCGCGATCAGAGACGCGATCTTGATAGTTCGGTTCATCGCCGCCTCCTAGCGGACCACCGCGATCTTGCGGCGGATGACATGCAGTGTTTCACCAGTGCCCTGTGCTTCGATGAGTGCCATGTAGCCGCCGCTCGCGACCACGTCGCCGCGGCCGTTGCGACCGTCCCAGGAGATGGTGTTGAGACCGACCTGGCCGCCGAGCGCGCCACGCTCGTAGTCGCGGCGCAGCACCAGATCGCCGCTCTGCGTGAAGATCCGCAGCGTGACCTGGGCGTTGTCGTCGAGCTTGTAGGCGATGGTGGTGGCCTGTGTCGGCGGATGGAACGGATTGGGGTAGTTGGTGACGAGGCCGCCGCCGGCATTGGGATCGACGAGCGCCGTCTCGAGCTCGAACTCCGCGGTGATCGCGTTCGAGGTGGCGCGGATACGGTCCTTCTCCGGCGTGCGCGGGCTCAGGAAGTCGGCGGTCGCCGAGCCGTCGGGGCCGGTCAGCGGATCGATCGCTGACAGCGTGCCGGTTCCCGTGAGCCGGTCGAAGATCATCGGCTCGTCGGGCACACCGTTGTCGAAGCGGTCCACCAGCCGTGCCGTCACGGTGGCGTGCTTGTTTCCGCCGACCCACGACGGCGAGCTCGTCAGCTGGATCTCCGACGGGAATCCCGGGGTGATCGCGATCGCGTTCGACGTTGCGGGGGCGTTACCCTGGTCATCACGCGCGATGATCACGATCGGCTCCGCGAACGTGTATTCCTCGCTCACCGAGCGCTGGCCCTGGAGGAGCTGGAACTGGGTGGTGAGCAGCGTGCCGCGCCCCGGTCCTTGCGAGGAGGCGTGCCGCACCACCAGCGTGACGAAGGAGTTGATCTCCTGGATCACGCTGCCCGCGTCGTTGGTGACCTTGACGGTGATCGTGAACGGCTCACCGGCGCGTGCGGTGTCGGGCACAATGGCGGCCTCGAGGTGGAAGCCGCTCGAGATCGCGCGCACCTGGGTGGAGCTGGCGCTCCGGGACGGCTGCGTGACGTCGCTGGCGGTGATCTGGTTGTAGCCGCCGCGCGCGAGCCGCACCGGCATCACCGCCACCCCGTCCACCATCGGCGCATCCGGCGGCAGCGTGGCGAGCGGATCGTCGCTGGTGATCCGGATCACGTCGCTCGCGCCGGTGATCGGGTTGAACCACTGGTCGGTGGCGAGGACGATGACGTTGAACGAGTAGTTGATCGACTCATCGGTGGCCGTCCCCGCCCTGCCCGCGGCGGTTCCGGGAGCCGAGAACTCGCCCGGGGCGAGAATGACGAGACGTGCGAACGGGCCGCCGTTGACCGTGACCGCGCTCGAGGTGTCGGGGCGGATCGCGCCATTGTCGGCGTCGGTCGCCCAGATGCGCTGCGGGCCGTTGCGGAAGAGCGTGACCGGGAACAGGCGCTGGCCGTTGGCGAGCGTGGTCTCGGCCGGCATCCCGGCGAACGCGTCGCTCGAGCCGAGCGCGACGCGATCGTTGACGCCCGTCACCAGGTTCCAGTACGCGTCGACGGCGCGCACGGTGAGCGTGAACGGCGTGCCGGCCTGCTGCGGCGTCGGACTGTTCTCCTTGCCGTCGGCGGTGCCGCCGCGTGGCGTCTCACCGGGCAGGAGCACCTGGAGCCCGGCGAACGGGCCCGGCTGCACGGTGAAGCTGTTGCTGCTGCCGCTGTGCGGCGGCGAGCTGTAGTCGGTCACGCTGAGCGTCACCGCGCCGCCGGCGCCAAAGAACGAAACCGAGCCGGTCCAGATCCCGTTGGTGAACGTGATCTGCGACGGCGTGATGCTGCCGGCGCCGGTGTTCGCCGTGAGGATGGCGTCTCCGTTGTAGTTCGGCACCGTGTTGCCGGAGACGTCGGTGGCACGGACCGTCACCGCGACCGGGACGCCCGCCGTCTGGGGCGAGGCGATGGTCGAGATCGCGAAGCCGCTCGAAGAGCTCGGCAACACCTGGATCGGCGCGCTGGTCATGCCGGTGACGCCGCCCGACGAAACGCTCAGCGTGCGCGAGCCCACCGTGTTGAGCGTGACGTTGAAGGTGCGCGCGCCGCCCGTGAGCCCGCCACTTTGCGGCGTGTTGGCCGCGGCGTCGCTCGAGGTCAGCGTCACCGAGGCACCGCTCGGCACCAGGTTCCACCAGTTGTCGGTGGCGTAGACCGTCACCGGGAAGCTGCGTCCCGCGGTCTGGGAGGAGGGCGCCCCCAGCAGCCCGGACAGGCTGCCCGGCAGCGGCGTCTCGCCGGGCGTCACGATCTGGACGCGGGCAAAGGGGCCGGGGTGCACGAGGAACGGATTGCTGGAGCCATCGATCGACGGCGCGCTCGCGAGCCACACGTACAGGTTCACGTTGCCGCGATTGATGTTGGTCTCGTCGGCGCGGTACGGGGTGATCCCGCCCGTCCAGACGCCGTTCGTAAACGTGATGGTCTGGGGAGACGTGCGGCCGTCGCCGAAGCTGGTGATCTCCTTGACGCTCACCTGGCCGTTGAATCCGGTTACGGTCGCGCCGCTCGCGTTGCGGGCCCAGATCGTGAGGTTCATGGCCGAGCCGGCGGTCTGATGCTTCTGCGAGATGCCCGAGAACTCGAAGTGATCGAGCACCAGGGCGCTCACCGCCGCCGACGCGCCGTCGGGAATGGTCGCGTCGGTCAGGTCGTGGGCGAACACGTTGAAGGTGCCGCCGGCGTTGAAGGTCACGGTGAAGGTGCGCTGACCGGCGACCAGCTGGGCGTTCGGTGGCAGGGTGGCGCTCGCGTCGGAGGCCAGGATGCGCATTGCGTTGGTCACCGAGGTCACGGTGGTCCAGGTGTCGTCGCACGCCCGCACGGTGATGTCGAACGGGACGCCGACGACCTGGGCGCGCGGCGTTCCGGTCTTGCCGCTCGGCGTCCCCGGCGCCGGGCTTTCACCCGGGAGCATGACCTGAAGTCGCGAGTAGGGACCGGCCGCGGCAGCCGCGGCATGGAGGGTGACGGTCGCGAATGCCAGCACCGTCATGGTCAGCAGACGAAAAGCGTTGCGCACCGTAGTCCTCCCGCTCCATGAGACGGACGACGCCCCGCGGCTGGACGGCCGCGTGCGGTGGCCATGCGCGAGCTGGAACGCATGACCTGGAAGACGTGCGCATGCCTCGGACGAGACAGCCGCCTCCGGGGGTCGGGACAAGGCAGGGGACGTGCCTGCGAATCGTGCATGAAGCGGCGCGGCGGGACCGCACCGACGCAACGGATTGGCACATATGGTGGATGGGCGTTGCATCGCACCAATCAGAAAGGTAGCAGTTGCCCGGGAGTCGGACTGAAACCGGGACGGTGGGGGAAAGTCACCAGCCGAATTCGTGCAAACCGCGTCGCGTGCTCTGCAGAACGCGAAGGGTGGCGCAGCTGATGCCGACATTCACCCACGCGGCGCGACGTCCGAGTGGACGGCCTGCGCGATTCGGCTGATTCGCCCCGCGCGAGCCGGCTACGAAGGTGTGGAGAACCGCACGGGAAGCGTCGCGGGACCGCGCAGGAACAGTCCGACATCCGGCGGAGACGTGTCTCCGGCGAGCGCGAGATCCGGCAATGCATCGAACACCCGATTGAGCGCGACCTCGATCTCGAATCGTGAGAGCACGGCGCCAAGGCAGAAGTGCCGTCCGCCTCCGAATGCGAGGTGATCGGCCGCTCCCGTGAACGCGCGCTTCGGATCCGCTTCGGGCCGGTGCAGGTCGAAGCGATCGGGGTCGGCGAAGCGACGCTCGTCGCGGTTGGCCGAACCCAGGAACGCCATGACCTCCGCCCCGGCCGGGAGCAGACCGCCGGATACGGCGACCTCCTCCCGGGTCTGGCGCGGCACCATGTGGGTGGGGGCCGTGTAGCGGAACGATTCGGCGATCGCGCGAGGCAGCAGCGAACGGTCCTCGCGCACGGCCGCCAGCGCCTCGGGGTGGGCCAGCAGGTTGCGCAAAGTGGTTGCGAGCCCCTTCTCGGTGGTTTCGCCCCCCGCGAACACCATCAGCATCGCGAAGCGGATGATCTGTTCGTCGGTCAACCGATCGCCTTCGACGGTGGTGGTGACCAGGGTGGAGATGAGATCGGTGCCCGGGCACGCGCGGCGGGCGGCGATCAGCGGACGCAGGTAATCGTCGAGCTCATCGCGCGCCGAGGTGGCCGCCACGGCCACCTCCGGGTCCCCGGCGAAATTGAGAGCACCGCGGATGAGCGCCGTGTACCACACTCGGAACCGATCGCGGTCCTCGAGCGGCAGCCCGAGCATGCCGGCCATGATGCGCACCGGCAGGTGGACCACCAGATCGCCGATCAGCTCTGCTTCGCCGCGGGAGGCGACGGCTCCGGTCAGCTCGTCGATCGCATCGTGAATCAGGTCCGTGAAGCGCTCGTGGAGAACTCCCTCGCGAAAGGAAGGCGTCAACAGCCCGCGCTGCAGCGCATGCTCGCGTCCGTCGAGCTGGATGATGGTCTTGCCGAGCAGGGGCTCGGTCTGTGCGGCGTAGCTCTTCGTGGTGAACGCCGGGTGGGTCAGCGCCAGGCGGACATCGTCGTAGCGGCTGAGGATCCACGTTCTCGACGGGGCGTGGAAGTAGAGCGGATACTCGTCGCGCATGCGGCGGTAGTGCGGGTAGGGATCTTCGATGAACGAGGGAGCGAAGATGTCGGGGGGTGAGGCCATGATCTCGCCTCCATGCATCGGGCCCCCGGGCCGGTAGCTCATCCCGCGGGCGAAGCTCGCGAGGTTCCCCGCCCGCGCCTCGAGGATGCGTTTGATGGCCATGCTCTCGGCGCTCAACTCTTCGGTCCGGACGCGTCCGTGCACCTGCGAACCGTCGCTCCGGACGAAGGCGATCCGGTGGAGCAGGAACCCCCTCGCCTCCGGGCCGAAGGCGCGCGTGCTCGGCACCACCACCATCGGGCAGCGCTGCACTCTGCCGAGATCGGGGTAGGTGTAGTCCTGCTCGATCAGGACGTAGTCGCCGAGGTCGCAGGCGGCACACTCGACCTCGACTCGGCGCGCGTACTCGTCACGGAACACTCCCGCGCCGGCCTCGGCGGAACGGAAGAGCGGTGCCCACCGGGTGATCGCCTCGCGATCGGCGAGGAGCTCCCGGGCCAGACCCAGCGGCGCGTCCACCCACATCGTGTCCGAGAGCACGGAGCAGCGCCCCCGCGCCGGCTCGGCAACCCCTTCCCCGCGCTCGAGAGCGGCCTTGAGCCCGCGCGCCTCGTAGTGATGCACCGCCGCGATCCCCTGCATGATCATCTCGGTGCGGCGCGCGGGGTCGATGACGCTCACCCAGTGGATGTAGCTGCCGTCTTCCCCGTCCCCGGGGTCCGCATAGCGGGACGGGAACACGAACACCGGGTACTGCTTGAAATACTCCTTATAACGATAGCCGCACTGCCACTCGATCGCACCCAAGCGCGGATGTTCGAGCGTGCGCACGTGGTAGCACAGGGCGGCCTGGTAGCCCGATGCCGTACCCATGAAGGTGTCGTCGTCGATGCGCGCGATCATGCGGCTGCCGAGCGTCCATTCGTCGAGGTTCTGCAGGCGCCGCAGATAGGCAAAGGCCCGTGTCGCCCGAGCCTGGGCGTAGACCGTAGTGGCGAAGGTGTTGGCTTCCATCTATCCGTCCTCGCGCATCGGGAAGACGCGCTCGCGACTCTGTGCAAGCTTCGCGGCGAGTGCGGCGTTGCGCTGCGACGCCGGTGCTTTGGAACGTGGGTCGATGCGAACGTCGACCACGAAGGGACCCCTTGCCGACATCGCATCCTCCAGGGCCCGATCGAGCTCGGTCTCGTGCTTCACAATCGAGGCACCGGCTCCCTGGGCGCGGGCGAACGAAGCGAAATCCACCGGCGGGATCTCGGAGTCCGCCGTGAGTCCGAGAACCTCCATTCCCTGGGCACACATTCCGTAGCGGCCGTCGTTCAGGACGACCCAGACGGCGGGCGCCTCGAACTGGACCGCAGTGTTGATCTCGTTGGTCATGAGCAGCGCCCCGTCGCCGACCACGGCCACTGCCTTGCGGCCGGTGGCGAGGGCAGCGCCGACGACTCCGGCCGCCGCGTGCCCCATGGCACCGATGTTGGTGCTGAGCCGGTATCGATGAGGCTCCGTGAAGCGCAGCCGATGCGTCGTCCACAGGAACGAGTTGCCGGACTCGGCCAGCACGATCGCTCCACTGCGATCGACCACCCGGTCCTGGATGGCATCCATCAACGCTTCGGGCCGCACCAGGCCGTCAGCGCGCCGCATCACCCGGTCGATCTCCGGATGAGGCAGCTCCGGGTTTGTGTCGTTACCGGCAGATCGCAGGCCGGCGAGGACGGCCCGCAGGGTTGCGCCGACATCTCCAATGACGGCGAGCGTCGGAGCGGCGCCGAACGCGACGCCCGGAACCTCGGGATCGACGTCGAGGTGAACGAAACCTTGTGGCATGACGAAGCGGCGGTCCCAGAACGATGTGCCTTCGCCGAGCCGCGAGCCGAGTACGAGCAGCCGCCGGGGCTGGCACTCTTCGAGGTAGCGCATCACCGATGCGTGCCCCGCGAGTCCCGTCACCCCGACGAACAGCGGGTCGGTCTCCGGGAAGATCCCCTTGCCGCGCGGCGAGCACATCACGGGCGATTTCATGCGCCGTGCGAGCGTGGTGACTTCGCGAGCGGCATGGCGGGCGCCGAACCCCACCCAGAGGGCGAACGGGCCGTCGCCGAGGGCCTCGACGCACTCCTGGATCCGGGCGAGCGTCGGCGTTTCCGCGGGCACCGGGACCGGTGACGGCCGGATCGGCCGCCGGGCGACCGGCGCACGCTGCGCGGCCGTGTCGAGCGCGAGGTGAGCGACGAATCCGCTGCGGCGGGCCAGCCCCGCGGCCAGCTCCCGCTCCAGCGCAACGAGCTGGGCGGGGTCGTCGATCACGGAGGCGAAGTGGAACAGCCTGCCGGACTCGTAGAGAGACGGTGGCAGCGTGCTGCGGGTGGTTTCCTGGATCGGGAACCGGCCGCGCGACGATGCGGATGTGTACGCGGAGACGACGATGACGCGCGCCCGCTCCTCGCGCGCGACCAGGATTCCGGTCATCGCGTTCGTGAGCCCGGGACCCGTGGTCGTGAACACCACGGTCGGTCGGCCGCCCGCGAAGCCCGCTTCGACGGCTGCGAACGCCGCGCCGGACTCGTGGCGGAAGTGATGGACACGGAGCGGGCTCGAGGACAGAGCGTCCCACAACGCCGCCATGGCGCCGCCCGAGACACCGAATGCCTGGTTCACGCCCAGCCGGGAGAGCATCTGGACGAGCGCCGCCACGACGGTGGTGGACTCGCCCGCTTCCTGATGTGGGATCTCGTTCAGCTCGGTTTGCATGGTCTCCCCCGCGCGAATGTTGTGTGCAACTCTTCGGCGGACTACGCGGAGGTATAACGCGGGGTTTCGCGCGCAGCAGGCGCGTGCGACGAATGACGGGTCCCGGGGACCGAGGCACGGCAGGGGCCGACGAACGGGGAATCAGGAACCGGGCAACGCGGGCTTCAACGCAGTCGCGCGACCCGCCAGGCCTGGCCCCCGCTGTCGGTGTCGAGACGACACAGGTACACACCCGCCTCGACGGGATCGCCCGCGTCGTTTCGCCCGTCCCAGGTCACGGAGTGGGTGCCGGCGGACAGCGAGCCCTCGTCGAGCAGCACGCGCACGCGCCGGCCGGAGAGATCGAACACCTCGAGCTTCGCCGGTGCCGCGAGGGGGAGCGCGAACCGCAGCCGGGTGACGTCGTGGAAGGGATTGGGAGCGGCAGCCAGGACGCGGGCCGGTGACGCCGCGCCATCCTCGACACCCGTGTCACCGATCATCCACGCCAGCGCCGCGTAGACCACGGTGTCGTGGCCACGCGCAACGTCGTCGGGGGTTAGCCACACGGGTTCGTCCACCGGGAACTCGTCGTGCGTGAGGTAGTCTTCCGGCGCGCTCAGACGATAGGCGTCGTAAGCGGCGTACCGCGCGGACCAGCCGGAAAGCGGAAGCGCCAGACTGAGAGGCGCGTTGAAGGCGGTCGAGGTCGACTTTCCGAAGAAGCGCGCCTGCGGGTGATAGCGGAACAGGTTCGTGACCTGGTCGCCCGAGCTGAGCGCTCCCGGCCCCACCAGCACCGCGATCGGTCGATCGTAGTCCGCGGCGGCCGTCCCGTGGATGACGTACACGCTCGGCGGGCCGCTGGGCGACGGGCACATCGCCAGGTGGTCCGTCGTGTTGCAGCGCTCGACGAAGCCGATGGTGGAAACCTCCCCTCCGAACAGCTGCTCGAGCCCGTCGTAGGCGAGAAACATGTTGCCGCCATAGTTGGTGCGGAAATCGAAGATCAGGCCGGTCGTCTCGTAGTTCGTGAGTAGCGAGTCGATGGCCGAGGAGAACTCGATGCCTGCGTTACCGGCCCAGGCGCGGACGTAGACGTAGCCGATCTGGCTCCCGCTGACGATCCCCCAGCTCACCATGTCGCCGGTCCCGAGGTAATTCGGCATGGGAACCCCGCGTACGGGGAGCTGCTCGGTGCAATCGACCGTGACGTGGAGACTCGCGAGCGGCGCCACCGGGAGATGAACCGTGTCGCCGGTGGCGTACTGGACCACGTCGATCGTGGAGAACAGGTGCCAGTTGAGTCCGGCGCTCATCAGCATGGAATGGGACCACGACGAGGAGCTGGAGCCCCACCAGAATCCCGTGAGCGGCAGCTCGGCGGCGAGCAGCTCGCGGTAGAGCTGCTTCCACGGGACCCCGTCATAACCCAGTACGATGTCGCCCGGGACCAGGTCGAGCGGATGACCTCCGAGGACCTTGTAGACGAGCAGCGTCGAATCGGGCAGCGGAGTCAGACCGGCGCCGAAGTGCGCGTTGTTGCCCCACCCTCCCACGACGAACAGCGGGGTGCCGGCAGTGAGCGCCGTGTTGTTCACGCTCGAGGTGATCTGCGTGTGGGATTCGCGCAGCGCCAGGCCGAGGTGATTCATGATGGCGGTGAACCGGCCGCGTGAGACACCGCTCTCGACCTCCGCCCGATACTGGGCTCGCAACGCCGGCCAATCGACATCGAGTCCCTGGTAGCACGCGAAGGCCTGGTCCATGGCGTCCCAGAAGGCGTCGAAGAGCGCGAGCATCTCGGCGGTGGTGTAGGGGCTCGGCCCCCATTTCTGGTCGATCAGCAGACTCCAGTCGGTGCTGGTCGCCGACCCGCCGCGAATGAGGTGTCCCGGGCGGTTGGAGTCGTCGACTACGATGCGCTTGGAGGGCGCCAGGGGATCGGCGTCGAACGGTGGGGAGCCGTCGATGGGCGGCGATGCACCGGCATTATGCGCGGCCAGCGCGAGCACGAGCACGGCATGACGAACGGAGTCTGACCTGCGAGTCACGCGACCTCCTGCCGTGGAGCCCCGATGGGGCGCCGCGAGCAATTGGGTGCGCCCGGTCGCGAGCCAACGATAGCATCCAGACACCTCCCCCGGACAGGCCTGTGCGGGAAGGTGCCGGTCGAGTAGCCTGCGCACGCCCCACCTCGGCACCCAACCACTCAGGAACCACGGAGGTGCGATTGGAGTCGGCCCGCAGCCGGGCACTTGGGTTGCTCGTGTCGTCGATCGTTGCGCTCACCGTGCTCCTGCCGACGGAACCGCCGCGCGCGCAGACCCGGCCCGCACAGCCCAACATCGTGTTCGTGATCGTGGACGACATGGGGTACGGCGAT
>DAIUEO010000033.1:11946-27682 GCA_036845125.1 Candidatus Eiseniibacteriota bacterium
GATCTCGGGTGCACCGGCGCTCCCGATCTGAAGACGCCGGCCATCGATCGCATCGCGCGCGAAGGCGTGAAGCTTACCGACTTCTACTCCAACGGGCCCAACTGCTCGCCGACCCGTGCCGGGTTCATCAGCGGCCGTTACCAGCAGCGCGTCGGCATCGAGATGCCGCTTGGAGCCTACGCGGCGGACAGCGGGCGCGGGCTCCCGGTCACGCCGACCTCACTGCCGCGACTGCTCAAGGACCGCGGCTACGCGACGGCGCTCATCGGCAAGTGGCATCTCGGCGGGCAGCCCCGGTTCCACCCGAATCGTCACGGGTTCGACGAGTTCTGGGGGTTCATGAGCGGGTGGCACGACTTCTATACCAGCACGCGGCGCGGCCAGCCGGACATCTTTCACAACGAGGAGCTGTCGAGCTACACCGGCTACATGACCGACGAGATCTCGACGCGGGCGCGCGGGTTCATCGAGAGCCACGCGGGCCACCCGTTCTTCGTCGAGGTCGCCTACAACGCACCGCACTGGCCCTTCCAGCCACCCGATCTGAGCGAGGAGAAGCGGGCGCGCGCCGATCTCCTGCACGACGGGACTCGCGCGGACTACGTCGCCATGGTGGAGCGCGTCGATCGTGGCGTCGGCGAGATTCTAGGCACCCTCGACCGGCTCGACCTCGCGCGCAACACGCTGGTGATCTTCACGAGCGACAACGGCGGCGAGTGGCTGTCGCGGAACGCACCGTTCTTCCATCGCAAGTCGACGCTGTGGGAAGGCGGCATTCGGGTACCGGCCCTCCTGCGCTGGCCCGACCGGCTGCCGCGCGGCGCGGTGTCCGACCAAGTCGGCATCACCATGGATCTCACCGCCTCGATGCTGGCGGCGGCCGGTGTGACGGCTCCGGCATCGTATCGCCCCGACGGCATCGACCTGCTGCCGCTGCTCGAGAAGAAGCGCACCATCGAGCGCACGCTGTTCTGGCGGATCGCGAACGACGCGCGAAACCAGAGAGCGGTGCGCCGCGGCCACTGGAAGTACCTGCGCGACGGCATCGGCGGCAACGACAGCGTGCACGAGTTCCTCTTCGACCTCGCGAAGGATCCAGGCGAGCGCAGCGATGTGACGATCGCGCAGGCCGTCCTGCTTCCCGAGTTCCGCAAGCTGCTGGCGGATTGGGAGGCCGACGTGGACTCGAGCCGGACGCGCGCCGGGATCGAGGCGGTGTCCGGCGCGCATTGATGTCCGGCGGGCCACCGCCGGCTCCCGCTCATCAATGGATGTGGACGAGCCGTACGGTGGCATGCCGGCCGCCCGCGGTCAGGTGCGCGTGATACACGCCGGGCTGGAGATCGCGAGCGCTCCACGACACCTCGTTCGATCCCGCCGGGAAGGAGCCCTCGACGGCGTCCGCGGCGCGTCGTCCCGTGACATCGAAGACATCAATGGAGACCGGGCCCGCCTCGGGCAGCACGAACCGGAACCGGACGTCGTCTCCGACCGGTTGTGGCCCGGCGAGGGCGAGCCGCAGCCCTCCGTCGCGGGAACCGCCCGGCACCGAGACGGTATCGATGGAGCGACGCCACAGGCCATCGAAACGGCCGGCGTAGAGCGTGCTCCCGCTGATCGCGAGGTCGTAGGTGAACACGGAGCTCATGTTCTCGAGCTCCTCCCAGGTAGCACCGTCATCGCCGCTGAACGCGATGACCGTGCCGCCGCCGGTTCCGATCTGGGCGTACACGCCGCGGCCGCGAAGGGCGAACGACACGAGGAACATCGGACGGATGCTCGGGCCGGTCGGGGTCCACGGTTCCTGCCCATTGGTGCTGATGAAGAAGCCGCTGTTGCTGCCCACCACCCAGCCGTGCCCCGTCCATGCCGCCGTGATCGCGCCCACGCCGGGCGCGAACCCCACGTTGTTGAGGAACGAGCGCGTCCACTCCGGCGCACCCGGGTCGCGGAAGAAGACCATGCCGTTGCCGCCCGCGCACGCCAGCAGTCGCGTGTCGCTGGCGGCGATGCCGGCCACGGTCGACGCGGCGTTGGGCTCGAACACGTTGCCGAAATGACTCCAGGTCCCGGCGCCCGCGAGGTTGCGGACCCAAACCCCGGCGCCCTCGGTCGCCGCGTACAGGTTGTCGCCGCGTACCAGCAGGTCCTCGATGTCGAGCTGCGTGTTGAAAATTCCCCCGACCAGGCCCTGGTTGTAGCCAAGCCAGGTATCACCGAGGTTTTCGCTGACAAACACGCCCTGGCGGGATGTGCCGGCATAGATCCGCGAGTTGCGCACCCAGGTGGAACGGATCTCGGTCACCCCGGCGGTGACCCTGGCCGAGCGTTTCCACGTGACACCGGCGTTGGTGCTGACGTAGACCGCGGTGTCGGAGCCCGCGGTGATCGTGTCCCCGTTCACCCGCACCGAGAACACGTCGGTTGCGGGCAGCTCCGTAACGCGCGTCCACTGGGCTGCGGCCGGCGAGGCGATGGCGATGAGGGCCATCCCGACGACGCAAACTCGAAGGGCGGTGGTCATTTCGATCCCTCCACGGTCCACCGGGTGCCCGGTCGGCCGGCGGTTGAGGTCTTGGATTCGCTACGCAGCGTAGTGGTGCGAAATCTTCTAGAACTGGCGCGGCGTCCCGCGACGGTGGACGCCGCCGCCTCTTCTCGGCCGGCGGCGATCGGCAGGAGCCTGCTTTCCGAGTTCATCGGATCCTCCTGTCGAATCGTCGTATGATCGATTCAAAGCGCCGTGGGCTCGCCGTAGATGACGTTGTCGATCACCACGAGATCCTTGGTTCCGCCGCTGGTGACGTCGTTCACGCCGGCGGCCAGCGCGGCGTTCCCGCACGTGATCCGGACGCGGGTGACGATCGCGGCTTCGTACTTCACGCCGAGGAACGAAAGCCCGTCCGCATCGGACCGCACCGGCGCCTCGAAGCGACCCAGGCTCGTGCCGTTCTGGTCGAAGAACTCGATCGACGTCGCATGGGCCAGGTCGACATCGGTGAACACCGCCCCGAACCCGTTCACCGCGGCTGGCGTCGCGGCGCCCGCCACGCGAAAGCTCACCTCGATCACGTTGGTCCCGACCGCGGAGAACAGGACCTTCGGACTGAAGGGCTTGAACTCCGCGGCGTAGGTCGGATTGATGTCCGCGAACAGCGAGCTGTCGTTCCGGAACCCGGCGCCCACATAGACCAGGCCGACCGTGACGTTGCTGTTGAAGAAGTCCGCCGGGAAGTCGTTGCGGTTGTTGAACGGGCGGGCCCCGGCGCCGTCCCAGTTCACCTCGCGGCGGCCACCCGGCTGCTGGCCCGGCGTGCCGCCATTGGCGGGATCGCCGATCAAGGTGCGGAACCGGGCGACTTCCGGCGTGATGACCCCGCTGGCCGTGACGACGGAGGCCTGGTGGGCCGGCGGCGCCGGCTGCATCGGGGACTTGTAATCACTCGAGCAGCCGACGATCACCGTGACTGCTGCGAACGCGCTCACCATCGCTGTGCTCGTGCGAGACATGGTACGACTCCTTGGGTTGAAGTGGCTCTATTGCAGGGTCGAAAAGGGCGGCCCGTCGAGAAGAAGGAAGTAGTCGAACTCGTCGGAAGGGACTCCGCGGATCACCTCGGCGTTTTGGCGCAGCGCGACCCGCGCGAATCCCAGGCGCTCGAGCAGCGCGATCGAGCGGCGATTGCGGACGTCCACCGTGGCCCGGACGCTCATGAGCGCCCGCTCGAATTGCAGGTAGTGGATCAGGGCGTGAACGGCCTGGCGCGCGTAGCCCCGGCCCCAGGCCTCGGGAAAGAGGATGTAGGCGATGTGGGCCGAGCGATCCGGGTGGACCGTGGCCTGGACCACGCCGACGTACTCACGGGAATCGAGCGACCGGATGGCCCAGTTCAGCCACGACTCGTGGCCGTCGGGCGACACCCGGGTCTCGAGTCGGCGGAATCGAGTGGCGAGCGCCTCGACGCTTTCGGGGGCACTCTCGCCGATGAACTCGTAGAGCGCGTCGGAGCGCAGCCCCCTGAACAAAGAGTTTGCATGGGCCTCCACCAGAGGCTCGAGACGCAGCTCTCGCGTGCGAATCACCAGGAGGCGCGGTGGCTGTTTTGCAGCGTTGGGAATCATGAGCTTATGGATTCGATACGCTACGTAGCGGTTCGAATATTTGTGGGTCCGGAAACGCCGCCTCTGCCGCACCGCGGGGGCGACCCAGAAGTCTGGGGGCCCAGGAAGCCGTTTTCGCTGCAGCCGCGCGCTCGTCGAGGAAGGCGGCTACCCCGCCGCCACCATCGAGGCGATCGCGGCCCGCTCCGGGTGGCCAAGACCACGATCTATCGCTGCTGGGCCCAGCCGGGGCGCGCTTTTCATCGATCGGATGGCATTTGGAGTAGCCTGCCCGCCGGCATGACCGACACTCCCACCGAGACCGTCGATCGGTCCGAGATCCGGAAGGAAGAGTCCCGGGTCGAAGAGCGGAGCGCCGTTTTCCGGAAGGAGCTCGGACTTACCGATCTCGTCCTCACCCAGATCGTCTTCGTGGTGGGAACCATCTGGGTCGGCACCGCGGCCAAGCTCGGCGACCACCAGCTCTTCTTCTGGCTGCTCGCGATCGTCACCTTCTACCTGCCGCTCGCCGCCGTCGTCATCCAGCTCAACCGCCTGATGCCGCTCGAGGGCGGGCTCTACCAGTGGGCCAAGCTCGGATTCAACGAGTTCGTGGGTTTTATGGTGGCGTGGAACCTGTGGGTGTTCGCGATCTTCGTGATGTCCGGCATCGGGCTCACGATCGTGACCAACCTGTCCTACGCGCTCGGCCCCGGCGCGCGATGGATGGCCACCAGCAAGCCGTTCGTCACTCTGTTCAGCTGCGCGCTGGTCGGCATCCTGGTCGCCGCCTCCACGCGCGGGCTCGCGGTCGGCAAGTGGGTGCACAACGCCGGGGGCGTGCTGCTGCTGCTCACCTTCCTCGCGCTCATCGGCCTCCCGTTCGTGGCGCTGCTCACCGGCCGGATCCCGACTTACCACCCGATCGTCTTCAAGCTGCCGTCGTTCTCCGCCGAGCCCGGTGTGCTCACGAACCACCTCAACATCTTCAGTAAGCTCGCCCTGGGCGCGCTCACCGGCTTCGAGTACATCGCGATCCTCGCCGGCGAGTGCCGCACACCGGCGCGGAACATCGGCCGCTCGGTGATCATCGCCGCGCCGATCATCGCGATCATGTTCATCCTCGGGACGTCCTCGGTGCTCGCCTACTTCCGTCCCGACCAGGTGGACCTGATCGGCCCCATCGCCCAGGTGCTGAGCCGCGGCTTCGGGCAGTTCGGCGCGGTGGCCTCAAGCGTGGTCTCGCTCGTCATCCTCGCCCTGATCGGCCGGCTGGTGGCGCTCATGAGCATCTACCTCACGGCGAACGCGCGGCTGCCGATGGTGGCCGGATGGGACGGCCTGCTCCCGGCGTGGTTCACGCGTCTGCACGAGCGCCATCGCACCCCGTTCAACTCGATCCTGTTCGTCGGCGCCACCGCGCTGGCCTTCGGCCTGCTCGGCATCCTCGGGGTCGGCATGCAGGAGGCCTTCCAGCTGCTCGACAACGCCGCCGGCATCTTCTACGCCTCGACCTACGTCGTGCTGTTCGCGATCCCGCTGTTCGCGGCGGAACGGATCGGTCTCAAGGCCCCGCTCTGGCTGCGCCTCGCCTCGGCGTCGGGAGCGCTGGTGTCCCTCCTCTACATCGGGTTCACGATCGTGCCGATTGTGGAGGTCGAGAACCGGCTGGCGTTCGCGGCGAAGCTCGTCGGCGTCGCCGTGTCGCTCAATCTGCTGGGCGTGCTGCTCTACAGCGCGGGAAGGCGGCGCCAGGCCCGGTCGGCTGGGGTCTAGCGGTTCCCACTCATCAATGGATGTGGACGAGCCTAACGGCTGCGTGCCGGCCGCCCGCGGTCAGGAGCGCGTGATACACCCCGGGAGCGAGATCGCGTGCGCTCCACGAGACCTCCTGCGATCCCGCCGGCAGCGAAGTTCGAACCGCTTCCGCTGCGCGTCGGCCCGTGACGTCGAAGACGTCGATCGAGGCGGGCCCGGCCTCCGGCAGCACGAACCGGAACCGTACGTCGTCGCCCACCGGGCTGAGGCCCGACGAGGACGAGCCGCAGGCCGTCTTCGGGGGGCGACGGCACCGAGACCGTGTCGATGGCGCGACGCCCCAGCCCGTCGAGACGGGCCGCGTAGAGGTTACTTCCGCTGACCGCCAGCGTATAGGTGAACACCAGGTTCTGGTTCTCGAGCTCCTGCCAGGTGGCGCCATCGTCGCTGCTGAACTCGATGACCGTGCCGCTGCCGGTTCCGATCTGCGCGTACACGCCGCGGCCGCGAAGGGCGAAGGACACGAGAAACATCGGACGGATGTCCGGGCCGGTCGGAGTCCAGGGTCCCTGCCCCGTGGGGCTGATGAAAAGACCCGCGTTGCTGCCCACCACCCAACCGTGCCCCGTCCACGCGGCGGCCATGGACCCCAGTCCTGCCGCGGACCCGACATTGTTGAGGAACGAAAGCGTCCAGTTTGCGTCGCCCCGGTCCCGGAAGAAGACGGTGCCGTTGGCGCCTCCGGGCGCCAGCATTCGAGTGTCGTTGGCAGCGATGTCGAGAACGTCGGGAGCCGTATTGTCCCCGACCATCTCGCCGTAGTGACCCCATGCTCCGACGCCCGCGAGGTTGCGGACCCAGACGCCGGCGCCTTCCGTCGCCGCGTACAGGCTGTCTCCCCGCACCAGGAGATCATTGATGTCGAGCTGCGTGTTGAAGATTCCCCCGACCAGGCCCTGGTTGAAGCCCAGCCAAGTGTCACCGAGGTTGTCGCTGACGAACACGCCCTGGCGGCAGGTGCCGGCGTAGATGCGGCCGTTGCGCACCCACGTGGAGCGGATCTCGGTGACCCCGGCGGTGACCTTGGCCGACCGCTTCCAGGTAGCACCGGCGTTGGTGCTGACGTAGACGGCGGTGTCGACACCGGCGGTGATCATGTCCCCGTTCACGCGCACCGAGAACACGTCGGTGGCCGGCAGCTCGGTGACGCGCGTCCATTGAGCCGCGGCCGGTGAGGCGGCGGCGATGAGGGCAATCCCGCTGATGAAGACTCGCAGGGCGGTGCTCATTTCGAATCCTCCACGGACCACCGGGTGCCCGGTCGGCCGGTGGTTGAGGCCTTTGATTAGCTACGCAGCGTAGCGATGCGCAGAAGTTTTCAATGCCGGCTGGTTGCACCCCGGATACACGCCGCTCACTTCAGCGCCGAGAACCTCCGGACCACCACCCGCCCTTCCGCCTCGAGCTGGGCGAAGTAGAGCCCGGCGGCGACCGCGTGACCTGCTTCGTCGCGGAGATCCCAGCTCACCGAGTGCGCGCCGGGGCCCTGCGTTCCCGAAGCGAGCTCGCGAACGCGGCGTCCGCCCGCGTCGTAGATGGCCAGCCTCACGCTCGATTCGCGCGGCAGGTCGAAGTGCAGCGCGATCCGCCCGCGCGCGGGATTCGGATTCGGGCGCGCAAGCGCGATCCCCTCCTGCTCCGTCCGGTCCGGGACGCCGACGATGGCCGCCTCCAGGACCTGGAGCGCGTAGATGTCGTGCAGGCCATCGCGGGTGTCCATCCAGGTGACGATCGCGCCGTTGGTCCCGGCGGCGACAATGTCGGGCTCGTGTTGCAGGCGCGGGAACCTGCACACCGCCCGACCCCGGGCGGGATACGCAGGGTCGATCGCGCCCGAGGCGAGTACGTGCTGGGCCACGATGTCGAATGCACGCTGCCAGGCGACGATTGCCCCGCCCGCGCCGTCCGAGGCGATGACCTGATTCACCTCGTCGGTGTCGGCGACGCTCAGTGCGACGCCGGCGGCCGGCCAGGCTGGATCCAACGCTCCCGAGGCCAGCAGGTGCCGCGCGCGCAGGTTGCGGTGGCCGCCGGTCGCGTCGCCCCAGGCCACGATCGCTCCGGTCGCGCCGTCGGAAGCGAGCACCGGGCTGACTTCGTCCTGTCCGGTGACGGAGACAGGCTGGCCGTTGGCGGCCCAGCCGGCCGCGATCAGGCCCGAGCTCAGGACGTGCTGCGCATAGATGTGATTGGTTCCGTCACGATCGTCGGTCCAGGCGACGAACGCTCCGGATCCGCCGTCAGAGATGATCCGCGGTCCGATCTGGGTGCGGGGCGCGGCGCTCAGCGCACGCCCGTTCACGGGCCATGCGGGATCCACTACGCCGGTACGCAGCACGCGCTGGGCGTAGACGTCGTCCCCGGGATTCCCGCTGCGCGCATCGGTCCACGTCAGGATCGCGCCGCTGCCGCTCCCGACGATGGCGGGCCCAAACTGGGCGGCAGGTGCGGTGCTGACCGCGACGCCGTTTGCCGGCCACGCCGGATCCACGACGCCGGTGGCGAGCACGTGCTGTGCGAAGACATCGAGGTCGCCCACGTTACTGCCGGCGCGTGCGTCCACCCAGGCGACAAACACCCCTCCCGCACCATCCGGCGTGACGACGGGCGTGCCCTGCTCACCATTTGCCGAGCACACCTTCGCGCCGTTGACCGGCCACGCAGGATCCAGCGCTCCCGTCGACAGGACATGGTGGGCGAAGAGGTCGAGACCGCTGATCGCGTTCCGAGCGTCCGGCCATGCGACGATCGCTCCCCCGGCGCCATCCGACGCGATGGAGGGGAACTCCTTCCCCTGGGGAACGATCGAATGCGCGAGTTGATCGGTCAGCAGCGCGCGGCCGTTGGCGGGCCATGCGGCGTCGACTTCACCCGAGGCCAGCACATGCTGAACGTCGATGTTGAACGGAGAATCACGTCGATCATGCCATGTGACGATTGCGCCACCGGCGCCATCCGAAACGATGGTCGGCCCCAGCTGATCGCCGGCGGCGGTGCACAGGGCCCGCCCGCCGACGGGCCAGGCCGCCGAGGAGGGGCGGGTGGTGCCCGCGAGAACCAGAGTTCCCGCGAGCACGACCACGAGCTTCCATTGAGATTTCATCGGATCCCCCCTTCCGGTCGTCCTTGGCGCTCAGAACGCCTTGGGCTCGCCGTAGATGACGTTGTCGATCACCACGAGATCCTTGGTTCCGCCGCTGGTGACGTCGTTCACCCCGGCCGCCAGGGCGGCGTTCCCGCACGTGATCAGGACGCGGGTGACGATCGCGGCTTCGTACTTCACTCCCACGAAGGAAAGTCCGTCGGCGTCGGACCGCACCGGTGCCTCGTAGCGACCCAGGCTCGCGCCGTCCTTGTCGAAGAGCTCGATCGACGACGCATGGGCCAGGTCGACATCGGTGAACACCGCGCCGAACCCGCTCACTGCGGCCGGCGTCGCGGCTCCCGCCACCCGGAACTTTGCCTCGATCACATTGGTCCCGATCGCAGAGAACAGGACCTTGGGACTGAAGGGCTTGAACTCCGCGGCGTAGGTCGGATTGATGTCCGCGAAGAGCGAGCTGTCGTTCCGAAAAGCCGCGCCCACGTAAATCAGACCCACCCCATTGAAGAAGTCCGCCGGGAAGTCGTTTCGGTTGTTGAAGGGCCGGGCCCCGGCGCCGTCCCAGTTCACTTCGCGCCGGCCGGCCGCCTGCTGGCCCGGTGTGGCGCCATTGGCGGGATCACCGATCAGGGTGCGGAACTGGGCGACTTCCGGCGTGATGGCCCCGGTGGCGGTGATGACGGAGGCCTGGTGGGCCGGCGGCGGCTGCGTCGGGGACTTGGAATCATCCGAGCAGCCGACGATCATCGTGACTGCTGCGAACGCGCTCATCATTGCTTTGCTCGTGCGTGACATGGCTCGGCTCCTTGGTTGAAGTCGTCCTGCGGCGTCGGGACATGGGCCTATAGATTCGATACGCTACGTAGCGATCCGAATATTTTTCAGCCCGGAATCACCGCTTCTTTTCTTAGGGGTTGATACGCAACGAGGCGTAGCGTAAAGTGCGGGCATGGCTAAACAACGTTCGTCGTCACGAACCCCTGCCGCATCCCGGGGGCGGCCCAGGACTCTGGGGACTGAGGAAGCCGTCTTCTCTGCAGCGCGCGCGCTGGTCGGTGAAGGGGGCTACCCCGCCGCGACCATCGAGGCGATCGCAGCCCGCTCCGGCGTGGCCAAGACCACGATCTATCGCCGATGGCCCAGCCGGGGGGCGCTGTTCGTCGACCTGATGGCCCAGATCACCGACCGGGACCTGCCCCCGCTATCCGGACACGACCCGTTGCGGGCGCTCCACAACGAGCTCCGTACGGCGGCTGGCAACGCGGAAGGAGTCCCCGGTCGGGTGCTGGTATCGCTGCTCTGGGAGGCGCAGCACGATCCGGAGATCCAGAAGGCGCTGCTCGAGCGGGTGCTGCTGCCACGCCGTGATGCCCGCATCCGGGCGGTACGGCAGGCCCAGGAATCCGGCGCGCTGCGCCGGGACCTCCCTCCCAACATTGCGGTCGACCTGCTGTGGGGCCCGCTCTTCTACCGCATGTGGGTCCGCCACGAGCCCATCGACCCATCGTTCGTGACCCAGGTCTTCGAGAACCTGATGGCGGGGATGCGCGCCAACGACGCGGCCCCCAGGGTTGCACCTCGCTCCCCGGCTGTACGACGCGCCACCCGCCCTTCCGCGCGTCGCTCCAAGAGCACGAAGAGCCGGCGAACCTGAGGCTCGCCGGCCCTCGTGGGTTGGCTCATCCGGTCATCGCGCGGCTGCCAAAGGCACCGATGCCTCCTCGGTCACGCTGAAGCTCATCACCGTCCCGGCGGGCAGCGTCACCTGGTAGCCCTTGGACGCAGCGACCGCGCCCGTGGCGACCGCGCCGCCGATGAGGGCGCCCTTGCCGGTGTTCCCTTTCCCCGTCGAGCGTCCGAGGATGGCGCCGGCCACCGCACCGCCCGCGATCGCTCCGAGGTTGCGCGTGCGGGCCGAGCCCGCGACCACCGGCTGGGCGCTGGCGTTGAGCGACTGCCTGCGATCACCGATCTCCACCGAGCGAACGGCGAGTTGGAGCCGCGCACGGCTGCCCTGCCGGGCTTCCTCGGCCGCGACCAAGACGCCGTGAACCTCGGCGCCGGCCGGGATGACTTCCCTGCCCTCGACGTTGACCGGCCCGGTCACTGTGCCCGACCAGGAGTCGCCGCTGTGTGCGGTTTCCGAGTTGAGGGACTGGGCAAGTCGTACCCGGATCTGCTCGCCGGCGGGAATCGTCGCCCGCGGGGCGCTGAAGACGCTGAACACCTTCTCGATCCCGTTCCTGGGTGCGTTCGATGCGACCTCGGTGTCCGATTCAGCCTTGCGGCATCCGACCGCGAAAAAGGAGAGAGCCATCAACGCGATCGCCAGCCGCCGTGTCCGGAGTGTCATGGAAGGACTCCTTTCGTAGCGGGCCATCTGCGCACGACGACGCCCGACGCTCCTGGCGAGGTCAGGCGTTTCGCGAGGATCAGTGCAGGGCTCATGCCGAGGAAGATCGTTCGACGCGTCTCAGGCGCGTATCGGGCGGCACGACAGCGACATGAGTCGTTCTAAGCGGCGTCGGCGGGTTACCGTGTCCTGACGTGGTGATGACGAGGAATGAAAAAAGACGCGGATCGGCGCGAGGAGTTTGTAACTCCGGAATGGAAAAGCGACGGGTCCACGCTGGCTGCGCTGGCGCAAGCTTCCGACTGCGGGCCTACCGGCGCTTCGGCGGGACGATGCCCTGCACACCCTCGGCGATGGTCAGCCCGGAGAGCCAGTCCACGACGGAGACCACCGCGCGCTTGCCGTCGGGCGACAGACCGAACGACTCGATCGCCTCGCTGGCGTGCGCAAACAGCGTGTCGGTCCCGCCTCCGGTACGCCACGCCGAGAGGGAGCGGCGCAGCAGCACCGGGCGTCCATCCGCCCGCGTGTTGAGGTAGACGACCGCATTGCCGTCCGGAGCCATCCGCGACCGGCCGTTCTGCACTGTCCCTGGTTGCACCTGGAGCGGGACCGGCATCGGCAGCTCCTTCGGATTCTCGAGATCGAGGACCGCGAGCTTCGACTCGATCGTGCCGACGCCAATGATGACGGAGAGGTGGCGGCCATCGGGCGACAGATCGGGAATCAGCGTCGAGCCGGTCATCAGACGCTCCCCCGGTTCACCGGAGACAGGACTGCGCCAGAGCCCGGTTTTCACGGGATTCCCCGAGCTGTAGTAGACCCAGCGGTTGTCGGGCGTGATCTGGGGGTTCTCGGCGTCGAGGCTGTCATGCGAAATCTGGCGCGGCGCACTGCCGTCGCGGCGCGCGGTCCAGATCTCGAATGCGCCGCTGCGTCCCGAGCACCAGTAGATCGCGTTGCCATCGAGGCCGTACTCGGGATCCCAGTCGTCCGCGGGGTCGTCGGTCACGCGGTGCATCTCGCCGCTCTCGACCTGCACTTCCCAGAGGTCCAGCGTGCCGCCACGGTTCGAGGAGTACATGATCGACTTGCCGTCGGGTGAATAGACCGGCTGGCGATCGATGGCCATGCCGGTTGTGAGCCAGCGGCCGCCGATCAGATCGCGCGCGTCGAGCGCGACCTCGCGCAGGTTCTGGCGGACGAGCAGGCTCGACAGCACGAGGCGACCGTCGGGCAGCACGTCGAGAATCGACGGGAAGTTCTCGAGCCAGCCGAGCGCCCGGTACTTCCCCGAGCCCAGGTCGAGGCGATACAGCCGCCCCGAGGTTCCGCGCTGAACGGCCGTCACACCGATGCCCTCGGCGAGGATCAGCCCGTTTCCGGTTCCATCCCACACGGGGTTCGAGAGCACCGACCCCGTTGGAGACGGGTAGAGGCGTGGTTTGCCGCTCGCGGCTTCTACCACCGCGATGCTGTTCGGTGTGTTCTGCCCACCGCTGACTACGAGCGCGATGCGCGTACCATCCGTCGACCAGCGCGGCGTACCGATGACGCTGGAGCCCGCCGACCACAGCTCCCGGCCGGCCGTGCCGTCGGACCTCGCCACCATCAAGCGCGCGCGCAGCCCGGTGCTGTCGTTGCTTGCGAAGATGTAGGCGACGCGGTTGCCGTCCGGCGACGGGTCGGCATCCGAGGCGTCTTCCAGCAGCAGGCGCGCGGCGCCGCCGATGACGGGAATGCGCCACAGCGATGTCTGACTGCCCCGGAGACGCGTGAACACGATGCTGCCGCCGTCCGCCGTGAAACGAGGGTTCTGGTCGGCGTCGCTCGTGAGCTTCACCTCGCTGCGCGTGACCATGTCCATGAGCCAGATGCCCTGGCCATGCTGGCGCACGGCGCTGAAGGCGATCAGGCGGCCATCCGGAGAAACCGCCGGCTGGGTGTCGCGCGTGCCCTGGGACAGCGTCGAGATGCGGATCGAGCCTTCGCCCGTGGGTGGAGCGGTGAGGCGCCCGGCGATGAAGGCGGCGGCGATGACCGCCGCAGCGATCACGGCTGTGATCCATGTGGGGGTGCGACGCTGTGGTGTCGATGCGCTCGCGGAGCGGGGTGTCGCGAGATCTCCCGCCGACACCAGCTCGAGTGCGAGCGCCACGTCGCGTGCCGACTGCCAGCGCGCGTCCGGATCCTTGCGCATGCACTGGCGGATCACGCGGTCGAGTCCCGGCGGCGACACCGGCTGGAGCTCCGCGATGGGACGCGGCTCCGCCGTCATGATCGAGGCGATCAGGCTCGCCTGGCTGCCGCCTTCGAACGCCCGCGTGCCGGTCACCGCTTCGTAGATCACACAGCCCAGCGCCCAGATGTCGGAGCGCGCGTCTGCCTCCTTCCCCTCGAGCTGCTCGGGCGGCATGTACTGGAACGTGCCGACGATCGCGCCCTCGGCGGTCAAAGGAGTCGCTGTCGGCGACTGGACCATCGTGGTGAGCAGGCTCGCGCTCGACGTGTTCGTCACGAGCCCAGCCGGGCGCGCGAGGCCGAAGTCCATCAACTTGGCCCCGGTCCTGGTGAGCATGATGTTGCCGGGCTTCAAGTCGCGGTGGACGACACCCGCACGGTGCGCGCGTTCGAGCGCCTCGGCGATCTGCTTGCCCAGCGCGATCGCCTCGGCCACCGGGAGCGGGCCGCGCGTGAGGCGATGAGCGAGCGTCTCACCGTCGATCAGCTCCATCACCAGAAAGTCGGTGCCGTCCGACCCGGTTTCGCCGGGCGCCCGCCCGACGTCGTGGATCGTGCAGATGTTGGGGTGGTTGAGCTGGGAGACGGTGCGGGCTTCGCGCTCGAAGCGGGCCCGCACCTCGGGCGAGGCCGCCAGGTGCCGGGGCAGCACCTTGATAGCGACTTCGCGCCCCAGGCGCGGATCGCGCGCGCGATAAACCTCGCCCATGCCGCCCGCGCCGAGCGGCGCGACGATCTCGTAGGGCCCGAGGCGGGTGCCGGCGGTCAGGGTCATCCGCGGCAATCTACATTAGAAGTGCGCGGGCCCGCTCCCGCGGCGGCACCGTGGACGCGAAGGCCCCGCCGGTTCCTTCCCGACGGGGCCTTCCCCTGGATGCTCTCAGTGGCTCACGGAACGCGGACCAGCCGGACGACCTCCTGCATGCCGTTCGACGTCAGGCGCGCCGCGTAGACGCCGGGGCTGAGAGCCCGGGCGTTCCACGAGATCTCGTGCGGGCCCGCCGACAAGGACTGCCGGGCGGGAATGGCCGCCCGCCGGCCGGCGAGATCGAAGACCTCGATCGAAGCATCGCCGGCTTCGGGAAGATCGAAACTGAAACGCACCAGGTCCATGACGGGCTGGCGCCCGGCCACAGCGAACCCGAGGCCGTGGTGCCCGCCCGCGACCGGCACCGAGACCGTGGACGTCGACCGGCGCCACAGGCCGTCGTTGCGGCCGGCGTAGAGAACGGCGCCGACCATGGCCATCCGGTAGACGAAGACACCGGGCTGTACGTCCAGCACTTCCCAGGTGGCGCCGTCGTCGGAGCTCTGCTCGATCAAGGACACGTTCACGGGGTTGAACGCTGCGAACACGCGATGACCCCGGGTGGCAAACGCCGACCGATCCAGCGTGCCGAGATTGACGTTCACGAACGTCCAAGGCTCCTGGCCCTGGGTGCTCAGGAACACTCCGCGCGCGACGCCGGCGCCGACCACCCAGCCGGTTCCGGTCCAGATCGCCGAGGACGCCGAAAACCCCGGGTGCAGCCCGACATTGTTGAGAAACGACTGCGTCCACTCGGGGTCGCCGGGGTCCCTGAAGAACACGGTGCCGTTGGCGCCCCCCATGGCGAGCACTCGGGGCCCGCCTACGGCGAGGGCACTGATGTTCGATGCCTGATTGGGCTCGAATTCCTCACCGAAGTGGCTCCACGCGCTCACGCCCGTGAGCTTGCGGACATAGACCCCCGCGCCGAACGTCCCCGCGTACAGGCTGTCGCCGCGGATGGCCATGTCCGAGATATCGAGCTGCGTGTTGAAGATTCCACCCACCAGCCCCTCGTTGAATCCCCGCCACGTCTGTCCCAGGTCATCGCTGATGAAGACGCCCTTGCCCGACGTGCCGGCGTAGAGCTTTCCGTTCCGGACCTGCACGGAGGCGACCAGGGACACCCCGGTCGTCGGCTGCGACGGGGCGAGCCAGCTCGCGCCCCCATTGACGCTGACGTGGACGAGCGCGTTCACCCCGGCGACGATCGTGTCGCCCTTGGTGATAACCGTGAACACGTCGGACGCGGGCAGCTCCGTGACCCGCGTCCATTGCGCCGCCGCCGGTGATGCGGCGGCGATGATCCCGA